>JANMVQ010000211.1:0-19315 GCA_031392845.1 Chloroflexota bacterium | reverse complement strand
ATTTAACGGGAGTTGCTACCTTTGTTCCCGAACACTCATGTTGTGCTAACAACCCACCCCCTACCCCTCCGTTTGGGAGGGGTAGGGGGTGGGCTTCCCAGCGTCATGGGTAAATCGAATCCAGGTAGCAACTCCCATTATTTAGCTATCAGCTCTTAAATCTTTAACTTTCAACTTAGTCATACGAAATCATACTTGCAAAGTTTCAGATAACCTGACAGGAATCTAACATCTTGATGATACGAAGCTGAAATAAGTTCACCAGTTGCGCGGTGGGCTAACTCGTAGGACATCGGCAATACCCTCTTGATCGGTATTGGTTTGATTTGCGTTGCCAGCATCAGCGGGGTAGGCAGCCAAACGCACAAAACGGACAGATTGTGCCAGCACACGCCAGCCATCACACACATGCATGATGTGATCGTTGGTCAGCTTGCGCCGCCGCCGTAACCCAGCGCGCAGGGATTGGCCGGATGCCACTTCGTAGGCCAAGCCATGGATCAGGTCATGGGCATCGGCAGGTAGTACCTGCCGCAGCGCTGCCAATGCGCCGTCATCCGGCAGATAGGTTTGGCCTTCGCCAGCGTAAGCACGCTTGGCAATCACCACGCCAGCGACACGCAGCCAGTGCATGGGTTGATCAGCGGCGATCCATGCCTCAACTGGCCGATCCAAATCCAAATCGCGCAGAAACAAAACTGGTTGTTCGCCAAACGGGGTCAGGCCAAAAATCTCTGCCCGCGGCTCCAAGATAGCGTTATCTTCCACCCAGCCAAACAACGAGAGTTTGTCAAACAGGGTATTGCGTTCGGTCATTAACGCACCCACGAGTAAGGGGAAAGGCGCTGTCGAAATGGAATAACCAAACAGCACTCGTGCTGGCCCAGGCAAGCGGGCGAGATCAAAATTCTTCAGCAAACGATCAGTCAGCGCATCGACACCATCACCCAGCAGCAGCAATGCCCCTTGCTGCGAGGCCAGCACTGTAGCGACCGTCACATCCAAGCCAAGCAAATCACCAAATGACAAGTTCATAGTGCTATATTTCTAACCGCGCATCTCCACCCGCCGCCCACTCACCCGCTCCAATAAACCCTTCAGGAGCCACAAAGCGACAATCACCACTACATCTACAAAGGCGGTCAAGGCAAAGACAACGGCCAACCAATGGGCCACATATTGCGCACTGGGGGTAAGAAACGTGATCAAGTCTGCCCCACCCAATACAAACGTAATCGCGCACACAACCACTATAAACCCAATTACCGGCGGCCACGCTTGGGTGTCCGATGGCGAAGGCATCATGCTATTGGCAATCGAGAAGATTAAAAAGAACCACAGATAAGCATCCGCTGCTGCAAAAGTGGCAAGTAGCCGCCGCGCAAACGCCTCAAGCTGGCCTTGGCTGAGCGCCTGCATCAGCGCGGTCGCATCGAACACATACAGGCCAATCGCGATAAGAGCCAGTGTGCCAAAGATTAATGGCGCTGCACCAATAATGCTGGAGCGAACAGCGTCAGTGCTGATAATCTCCACATAGCCCAGTCGAATCGTGCCACTGCCCCGTTTAGGCCACAGCGAGAAATGGCGCACCTTGACACCCATTAGCACTGCCATCAACGCGTGGCTACCTTCATGCAATGCCACGCCGGGGGCCAATGGCAACGCGTAAATCAGCATAGCCGGCTCGGCATGGCCAGCCAGCAGCAGCGCTACTGTCTGGAGCGACCGATGCACTGTGCGCTCCAAAATTAGCACTGCCCCGAAGGCAACTGCGAAAATGATCAGTGAGGTAAGCATCATCTTTAGAAGGATGAGGTATGAGGTATGAACTGAGAAGCCAGATTTCATACTTCATACTTCTCAATTCATACTTTCCTCTAGGCCGCTTTTACGATCGCCGCGAAGTCCGCGGCTTTCAGACTGGCGCCGCCCACCAATGCGCCATCAATGTCGGGTTTGCCCAAAATCTCGACAGCGTTGGCGGGGGTGACGCTGCCGCCATACTGCACCCGAATCACATCAGCCCCAGCACCAAAATGTTTGCGTAACTCGTTACGCACAAACCAGCAGCGTCGTTGAGCATCATCCGGTGTGGCGGCGCGGCCGGTGCCGATAGCCCAAATAGGCTCATAGGCCACTACGATCTTGCCGGCTTGGGCTGGGTCTACACCCATCAACCCTTCGCGCACCTGCCGCTCCAGCACGGCTTCGGTGTGGCCGGCTTCATTCTCGGCCAGAGTCTCACCCATACATAGGATGGGTAACAGGTTGTGTGCTAACGCCGCTTGGACTTTGCGATTCACGGTAGTGTCCGTCTCGCCAAAAATCTGGCGGCGTTCACTGTGGCCCAAAATCACATAGTCCACCAGACCGGCCAACATGCCAGGAGCCACTTCACCGGTGAAGGCACCCTTAGCCTCGTAATACATGTTCTGCGCGCCTAGTTTGATGGCACTGCCAGACAGCGCCTGCTGGACTGCACTCAACGCCACAAACGGCGGACATACCGCCACTTCCGCTGGCGCACTAGTGAGTTCGACTGTCAATTCATTTACCAGTGCCACCGCTTCAGCGATGGTCTTGTTCATCTTCCAATTGCCTGCAATGAATGGCTTTCGCATGTTTCTTGCTTTCTCTCCCAAAAAATATTATTGAATGTAATTACGTCTAAAGTATCGTTGGCGGAAAGACCGACCGGATTTTGAAGCAGGTAGATATTTCCTTCACTTTTCCGCCACGGGTCGCCGCCGATAATCTGCCGAGGCATTTTCGATGACGGTGCTAAGCGAAGTGTCCTGAATACGCGATGCGATGCGTGGATCAAAGTGATCAGGATTGACGTTGCTGGCAATCATGGTCGGCAGCCGATTGCGATAGCGATAGTCCAAAATCTCAAATAGCACACCATCGCTCCAGGCTGAGCCGGTTTCGGCGCCTAGGTCATCCAAAATCAACACTGGCGCATTTTTGAAGGCATTCATCCGCCCGCTATAACTCTCCTGTTCGGTATTGCTTTGCAAATCCATAGCTTGCCGCAACGAGGCGATCAAATCCGGCATCGTAATAAACAGTGAGGGGCGACCGGTGGCGTTAAGCTCGTTGTCCACAGCCGCACATAAGTGGCTTTTACCACTGCCCCGTTCGCCCCAAATCACCAGCCAACGCTCGTTGGGATGTGCGGCAAAGGCTTCGGCGTCGTGCAAACATGCGGCCAAGATGTCATCTTCCCCATCACTAAATGTGGCCTTGAAGTTGAAGAAAGTTTGTCTGACCGACTGTGAGCTCCGCGATGAAAAGGCTTTGACCGAATCTACTTTCCATTGCTGCGCGACCCCGCACACCGGGCAAGGCACTTGGTGTGTCTCAACAAGCGTGCCATGGTGCCAAACCTCTTGCAGAATAAAACGCTTGTTGCCGCAACGGGTGCAATCAGGTTCGTTGTTACGTGCATCAACCGACGCATCCGGGTCACCATGCAACGAATTAAACACCGGTCGATTCGGCCTACTAGCCATCCTTCTTCTTCCGCTCGGCAAGGAGTTTGCGAGCACGTTCCCGAGCCGCTGTACGCTGTTCGTCGGTATATTCGACTTGGGGTCGCCGATAGGTGGATCCACTGCCGGATTTGGCTGGGGTTCGTTTGGGTTTTCGGTCGCCATCTTTTACCGTTGCTTTCTTAAGGTCGGTTGTTTTTTCGTTTGTCGAAGTCAGAACTTTCTTAATGTAATTCCAGTTTAACGCGTTTGCGCGTGCTGCCGCATCAAATGCTTCCAGCCAGCGCGTAAACTCGCTGACCTGTTGCGCGATTTGGTTGATTTCGTTCGCGATCATTGGGTCGAGTCGCCCGACTCGGCGGCGATAGTCTTCAAAGGCTTTTTGAGCCGTGTCATTCACTGGTTGCGGCATAAACACATTCGGGGATGGGTTGAGCAGCAATGTGCGAATATAGCGCCAGTCCTTCTTGTTCTGAGCTGCTGCAAATTCAAAGACTGCTTTCCAAGTGCCAAGGTCTTTGACATCGCTGTCGTACAGGCTTTTCATGTCGCGCGCAATATAGTCCGTCGGCGGCAACCCCATAGTCAACTCATACAGTTTGATCAAATCTCGTACCTGCAAATCGACCTCAGCCCGCCCACGTTCAAAGGCCATCTGCGATTCTTCCTGCTCGGACAGCATAGGAATCAATCCATCAATCAAGAAAGTGCCCTCGCCGCGCAAACGGGTCAACCCTTCCTCTACGTTGCGCTGACCGAACAAAGCGACGGCAGTTTGCAACACTTTGAACTCAGCCCCATTGGGAATACGGCGCGCCAGTTCGCGAAAAGCAACGACGTAGCTGGGCTTCGGCACGGTTCGAGCCACGATCACATCAAAATAATGTGATGGCGTTGCAGGTGGATTGGCGACCAAACAGCCCTCGATACTGCGCAGCTGGCGCGCCAGCATGTTGCTAGCCCGAGGTTCTTGCATGGCGCTACGCACTGCTTCGATCAGTTCTTCGTCGCTGTAGCCATAGGCAGACCATTCATCCAACAGACGCAGGTCTTCGTCCGAAAATGCATATGCTTCGACCAGCTCGATACGTTCGATTTCACGCCGGATGGGGTCATACGGACGATTGGTTGAGTTGGGCGCATAGGCACTGACGTTGATTGAGGTGACCATTGCGCGGGTGTGGGCAGTATTGGCAAAGTAGCGCATCTCACCACCGCCCGGGGCTACGCTGAGCAGGCTACCACGCGCCACCGCCTTTTGCAGCGCTAGTTTGAGCGTAATGTCAGGGAAACTTAGGCTCTGAATTACAGGATGTGCCAGCAATTCGCGCTCGGACACCCAGGCACTCTCGCCTGATTTCATCGCCAATAGCCGCAGCGCCACCAACGTGACCTTCAGCTCAGCCAGGTCATCGATATGAGTGAGGGCGGTGTCGATGAAATCGTTTAGCATTCAATCAAGAAAACCCAGAAGAAATTGAAAAGGCTAAATTCAAAATTCAAAAAGTATCGCGATAAACGGCGATCTCTTTTTAATTCTGCTTTTTTAATTTTCAATGCTCTTCAGAGCTCTATTTTCTCACGCGCCAGATTCTTGAACGAGGTAAGGCGTTTGTCGAAAAACAGATTTAATTTGCCAGTGGGGCCGTTGCGGTTCTTCTGCACGCTGATTTCAGCGATATTTTTTTGATCGGTGTCCGGGTTGTATATCTCGTCACGGTAGATGAATGTAACGATGTCTGAGTCTTGCTCGATGCTGCCACTTTCCCTCAAGTCACTCAACATCGGGCGCTTGTCGCTGCGCTGCTCAACCAGACGCGAGAGCTGCGAACCAGCAATGAGCGGCACCTTTAGCTCACGGGCGATCTGCTTGAGGTTGCGCGAGATATGGCTGATCTCCTGCACTCGGTTGTCGTTGCCGCGCCCGTTTGAGCTTTCGCTGGTCATCAGTTGCAAATAGTCCACCACGATCAGATCGAGGCCATGCTCCTGATAAATCCGGCGCGCCTTGACTCGCAGATCAAGAGGAGTGAGCGAAGGGGTATCATCCAAAAATATCATTAGATCGGCCATTTGCATCGAGATCTTAGTCATGTTGGCCCACTCGTCATCGCGCAGATCGCCGATGCGCAGACGTTGGCTGTCGATGCCGGTCTCGCTGGCGATAAAGCGTTGCACCAGTTGCTCCACACCCATTTCCAAACTAAAAATCGCGACACGCTGGCGATGGCGAAAGGCGGCGTTGTAAGCCAGGTTTAGCATAAGGCTGGTTTTGCCCACACCCGGCCGGGCCGCCACAATAATCAAATCACCCCGGTTCATGCCACCGGTCAGCTTGTCCAGATCGGGGTAACCCGTCGGAATACCCAGCGGCTCGTCGCGGTGATCGTGCAGATATTCAATGCGCTCGAAGAAATTATTCACGGCTTGGCGCATGACGACCATCTGACCATCGCCCGAACCTTCGGTCACCGCAAAGACGGCGGCCTCACTTTTCTCGACAACTTGATCAATCGGGGTGGTCTTGTCGTAGGCGATACGAGCGATCTCGCTGGCGGCGCTTAACATGCGTCGCCGGGTTGCCATTTCTTCAACGATGTGGGCGTATGTCTCGACGTTTAGCGCAGTTGGTACGGT
Source organism: Chloroflexota bacterium (assembly GCA_031392845.1). Lineage (GTDB taxonomy): Bacteria > Chloroflexota > Anaerolineae > J036 > Brachytrichaceae > JANMVQ01. The sequence continues at coordinate 13,181 of JANMVQ010000211.1, read as the reverse complement.
GTTGACCAATTGTGCCAGATAACTCTCGCCGCCAATCTCGTCCAACCGGTTATCTTTGGCCAGCTCTGATGAGACCGTGAGCAGGTCAATCGCCTCACGTCGTTCTTGTAACTGCAAGATGCTGTCGTAGATCCAGCCATTCTTGACAACATAGAACATGTCGTGCTTGAGGAACGGTGCAATGCGCAGGGCTGCCTCTGGATCAATCAGTAGCGAGCCAAGCACGGCTTCTTCGGCTTCGATATTTTGGGGCGGGAGACTTAGGTCGGCCATATGAGCGGGAGAGAGATTATATGAAGAATTCAGCAATCAGCGGCCAGCTTTTGGCGATTCGCTTAGAATAATGATATGGCCGCTTTAAGACAATTGCGCACCTTTACCCCAGCGGAATATCTGATGATTGAAGATAGGGCCGATTACAAAAGCGAGTATTACCAAGGCCAGATTTACGCGATGGCTGGCGGAACGGTGCGCCATAGTCAGATTTCCAGCAATATCATCACACTGTTATCAAACGCGCTGAGCAACAAGCCATGTCGTGTGTTCAACAGCGATTTACGTCTTAATGTACAGGACAACGGTTTATATACCTACCCGGATGTGATGGTGATTTGCGGCAAAGTTGAGTTACTGCCTGATCGGCAGGACACTGTAACCAACCCGGTGCTGATCGTCGAAGTGCTGTCCGAATCGACCCGCGACTACGATATGACCTTCAAGTTCGAGTTATATCGTAGCTTGCCCTCGTTGGAGCACTATCTGTTGGTGGATTCAGACAAAGTGCTTGTGCGGTACTTCCGCAGAGTCGGTGATGGTCAATGGTTGATGCATGAGTTGATCGGCATGGACGATGTGCTTGATGTAGTTCATCTGGATATGCAATTAACATTGGCTCAGATTTATCACGCAGTCGAACTTGAAGCCTGAGTTTGCTTCATTTTGCCTTGGAAATTCTCAATTCAGCTACAAAACGCTGCAACTAAGACATCTAAAGCCGTCACCTCATCCATGCGACCCGTCTTGATAGCAATATCGGCATCCAGAATGGCGGCGTGTGCACTCTCCAATTCGACAATAGTGAAGCGCTGGGCCTGCTGGCTGACCTTCTTGGCTACAAAAGGATGCACGCCGATATGTTGGGCCAACGCATCCGGGCTAAGGTCTGCGTGTTCTTTGGCTTGAATCAGCAACCGGGTCTGGCGGGCCAGATGCGAGAGCACAACGAGAGGCGATTCGCCGCGCACCAGCACGCCGCGCACAAACTTAAACGCACCGTCGCCGTCACGCAGGCTGATCGCATCGATAAACTTGAAAATGTCGGCGATATCCTCGTCTCTGACCAGTAGTTCAACATCATTTGCTTCGACGCGTCGCCCCAGCGCGTAAGCCACCAGCTTTTCGAGCTCGTTGTCCAGTTTATGCAAATATGTGCGGCTATCTTGCACATAGTGATCGCGATCGTTTTTGTCGCCGCGGTTGATCTTGGTGCTGAGCAATTGCGCGGCCTGTGGTGACATCTCGCCGCCTTTCTGTTTGGCCCGCTCGCTGATCCAGCGGATCGGGTTATCCGGCAGGTCAAACAGCTTGAGGTGTCCGCCGCTATCCTTGTTGCTGGCCAGTTCGACCAATGGGTGATTCGGCGCCAGCGTCTCATCTTCGGCAAAGATCAACCGCGTCGTATCACTCATCGTGGGCAGGTACTCAATCAATTGCTGCAATGGCGTGCGCTCGACCCGCTCCGTGCTCTCTACGCCCTTCGCCTCGCGTCCCTTCGCTTTACGTCCTTTCGGCGCGCCCAATGCTGCAATCAAATTTTGGGCGATCACCAGCCGCTTATCAGACAAAAACGGCATGGTGTCCGCGGCCGCCATCAGATCTTTGATCTGGGCAGTTTTATCCAGCAGCGTGGTGTTGAGTGAAGCAATATCTGGCTCGCCCAGTTTGGCCTTCATCTTGCCAAGTTCTTCATCGCGTGCCAGCGAGTTGGGGCCATGAAACAAATAAAACATATATGTCAAACCGGATTGTAGCGCCAAGCAATTTCAAGACGGGATAATAGTCATGTTTTATCGATGAATACAGATTATGAAGAAAGGGCTCTACCGAGTAAAACGGGAAAATGTCATTCCGACGAGCAGCGAGGAGCCGAAGGTCTTAGCGTTGGCAGCGTGCGAAAATGCGACGTTAAGATTCCTCCCCCTACGGGGTCGGAATGACATATTTCCCGCTAAAGTCGGGGGAGCCGAAGAAAGTCTATGAAGAAAGTCGCTACTGTTGAAAATGCGACGCCGATTTTGCTCGTATGTTTATGTTTGGCAATCTATGGCGCCACATTGGCTCCAACCCAATTAGGGGGAGATGCCGGGGAGCTGCAATTGGTGCCGGCCATATTGAGTCTGGCCCACCCAACAGGTTATCCGCTGCAAAGTTTGCTAGGCAAACTCTGGGTCAGTCTTATTCCCATGGGCAGCCTAGCTTGGCGCATGAACTTGTTCTCGGCCTGCGCTGGTGCGCTGTGCATTGGCTTGCTGTGGCAGACAGTGCATCGGATCACCCACTCGTGGCTGGCCAGCACCGTGGCGGCGTTATCGCTGGCGGTATCGCCCATCTTCTGGGGGCAGGCAGTACTGGCGGACAAATATGTGTTAAATGCCACGCTGCTGACGGCAGTGCTATGGGCAGTCACCCGCGAGATCGCCCATCCCGGCATGTCGGCTGCTCGGTTGACCGCTTTTCTGTACGGCCTAAGCCTGACCCATCACCGCTCCATGTTGGTATTTGGACCCCTCCTGTTGGCGCATTGGTTGTGGCGCTACCGTGGCGAATGGCGCAACGGGCGGCTTTGGTTGGGCATCTTGTTGATGGCATCGTTGCCGTTGTGTCTATACGTCTATTTGCCCTTTGCTGAGCAACGTGGCTTGCCGCCGAACTTGTGGCATCCCAAGAGTTTGAGCGATTGGCTGGTTTATCTCAGCGATCAGCAATTTGTGGCCGCCGTGCGCCCTGACCAAACCCTGTTCAGCAACCTACAATTCTTTGGGCGGACTTTGCGCGATCAATTTGGCTGGCTTGGTTTGGCGCTGGGTGGACTAGGTTGGACTTATCAGTACATCAAACGCCGTTGGTTGGCGGTGTGGCTGTTGGTAGGGTTTTGCGGGGTGGCAGTGCTCACCTCCAGCTATCAAGTCTTTCGTAATTGGGTCTTTTTTATCCCAGCGTTTATATTGTTTAGCATTTGGTTGGGTCAGGGGGTTTGCGTGTTTAAACCGACTCGGTCTCAGAGACCGAGTCGGTTTATGAGACCAAGTCGGTTTATATTCACCATCGTCGTAGGCTTCAGCGTCATCGCACCGTCATTCGCGCACACATATCCGCAGCTGCGCAGCGAGGCCCTCGACGGCGGGCCGATAGATCTATATCGAAACGATTTGAAACACGGCTATCAGGCCCAGCGCTTCGTCCAGAATAGTTTGCCGTGGGTGCTGCCCAATAGCTGGATTCTGGCTGATTGGGAACAAGCCACGCCGTTGTGGTACGCCCAGCAAATCGATGGCTTGCGCCCAGATGTGTCGGTCTTCTTCCCGCTCGAATTACTCAGCAAAGAATTGATCGCTCATCGTGCCGTGTATATCGGGCGCACCTACCCCAGCCTAGGCGATGCCTATCACTATTCGGCGCACGGGGCGCTGCTGCGGGTAACGGAAGCAGGTGAGTTTGACATGCCGACGAAGGTTCAATTCGCGCCGGCAGTGTGGGACGATACGATCGAGTTGGTTGGTTATCGAACCTACCAAACGAATTTGCGGATGGGACGGGTGCTGCCGCTCTCGCTATTCTTCCGCGCGGCGCGCACATCAGCAGTGAACTATGCCATCTCCATCCGCCTGTTTGATGCAGCCGGGAACCCGGTGGCGCAAGAGGATCGCGACGCCTTCGCACTCGGTATGTCGGCCTCGTCGCGCTGGACCCAAGGTGAGGTGGTCGGCGATTACTTTGAATTGCCCGTGCCACAACTGAATATTGCAGAGAATCCACGCCCCACTCAATATCAAGTCGGTATATTGCTATACGAAAAAATGCCCGATGGGCAGTTGCGCAATGCCACCTTAGCCAAAGATGGTACAGTGCTGCACCGTCTGCCTGCGCTTACGCTAGGAGACAACTAAGTTCGATGGGAGTGCAGCGTGTCTCGATTCAATAGAAAAGCATTGATCATTGGTGCCGGGCCAGCCGGGCTGACCGCAGCGTATGAGCTGTTGCGCCACACTGATATACAACCCATCCTCTTTGAGGCCAGCGCCGTGATTGGCGGGTTATCTCAGACGGTGAATTACAAAGGCAATCGTATAGACATTGGCGGACACCGTTTCTTTTCTAAAAGTGATCGGGTGATGAATTGGTGGCTACAAATGCTGCCATTGCAACGGATCGATGCACAAGAATCGGTCGAGGGCGCAGTTCCCATCAGCTACCGCAACAGCACCCGCGCTGTGCCCGTTGGCGAAGGTCCAGACCCCGCTACCACCGAACGCGTCATGCTGATCCGTCGGCGACTCTCGCGTATTTTGTATTTGCGGAAATTATTCGATTACCCCATTCGCTTGAGTCAGAACACCCTACGCAATCTGGGCCTTACGCGCATGGTCAAGATTGGTGTGAGCTATGTTCAGGCTCGCTTATTTCCTATAAAGCAAGAGCAATCGCTGGAGGACTTCTACATCAATCGATTTGGGCGCGAGCTGTACTTAACGTTCTTCAAGTCATATACCGAAAAAGTCTGGGGCGTGAGCACACAGCAAATCAAGCCCGATTGGGGGGCGCAGCGGGTGAAGGGTTTGAGCATCAGTAAAGCCATCGCCCACGCCGTACGCACGCTCTTAAAGCGGAATGATGGTTCGCTGACGCAAAAGCAGACTGAGACAAGTTTGATCGAGCGCTTCATGTATCCCAAGTTAGGACCGGGTCAGCTCTGGGAGAGTGTGGCCGAACAGGTGCAACAACAAGGCGGCGAGCTGCACGTTAATTCGTCCATTGTGGGGGTGCAACATGACGGTGCGCGCATCACCGGTCTGCAGGTGCGCAACAGCGTAGGCGAGGTCGAAACGCACAGCGGAGAGTTTGTCTTTTCCACCATGCCGATCAAGGACCTGATCAGCCAGATGCAGTGCAGCGCGTCGGTTCCCGTTGATGTGCGCGAGGTGGCGGCTGGCTTGGTTTATCGCGATTTCATCACGGTGGGTGTGTTGCTCAAGAAACTCACCCGCACCGAATCCGATGGGGCCATGCTACGCGATAACTGGATTTATATTCAGGAGCCCGATGTCAAAGTTGGGCGGATTCAGATCTTTAATAATTGGTCGCCGTACTTGGTAAAAAATGCTGAGCAGGCCTGGCTGGGGTTGGAGTACTTCTGCAATGAGGGCGACGACTTGTGGCAAATGCCTGACACAGCGTTAATTGCGTTTGCCACCCGTGAGCTGGAGCAAATCAAATTGGCCCAAGCCAGCGATGTGCTGGACGCCACCGTGATTCGGATGCCCAAAACGTATCCCGGTTACTTTGGGAGTTATGATCGCTTTTCGGTCATACAGGAATATTTGAATCGGTTCGAAAACTTATTTCTTATCGGGCGCAATGGTATGCACCGCTACAACAACCAAGATCACAGCATGCTGACGGCCATGACGGCTGTCGAAAATATTATCAATGGCGTGCGCAGCAAAGATAATATTTGGGCGGTTAATGTGGAGCAGGACTATCATGAGGAGAAATAGTCACGACCCCAATGTCCGCCCCATCTGCCCCGCTTGGCAACACCAGTCTTTGCCCGGTATCGCGCCGATACACTACCAACCGTAGCGCATATTTCCCGGCGAGCAAGTCAAGCGGTAATAGCACTGCGCGGGCATCGTCAATGACTTGATCGGGTTGCCATGTGATCGTCGGCGCCAGCCCATTCACCGCATCTTGATCGCGCTGCACAACCAGAACGCCCTCCGGTGAGAGCACTTGTAACGAAATTCCCAGCGCACCCGGCACACGCAGCGCCCGCCAGCGTAAATCGACCCGCACAATGTCGCCGGCATGAGCTGTCGCCGAAATAGGTTGCCAGGTCACACCCAGTTGGTCTGCAAACATCACTTTGGCGCAGCAAATATCAGCAGACGCTGGAGTTGTGTCAAACAGCACCGCGGTGAGATTGCCTTGCACCCAGCGAGCCGCCTCTGCCCCATGCTGGCGCAACCACAGCGCCGAACGGGTGGCCGGGTCGTCCGGGCTGCGCTCAAAGTTGAGGTGCCATATGCGATGGGTCGGGCCTTGCGCACGCTGCATCAATTGCTCGATATTACTGCCATCGTTCAGATAAAAATCACGGGTCCACTGTAGCATTTGCATCGTCTCTGGCGCATAGCTGGCAAACATACCGTCCATCCAAATGTAGGTACCCAATGCAGCATCGCCTGGCCGGATCAATGGCCGAACTTGAGCGATAAGGGGTCGGTAGTCGGTTTGTGGGTCAATGGGGCTTTTGAAGAAGCTTATTAGGCCCGTGACCCCAATAACTGCGGCCAGGCCATTGGCCCACCACACTGTGCGCAATTGCATCAGCCCAGCAACCGACACAAACACAAATGGCAGCGCCCACAGCAAAAAACGCGGATAGAAGATGGATAGACGCGGTGCAATAACCTCAGCAAAAGCGAACGCCAACACTACGCTTGCACATAACCAAAATACGGCACGTTGTCTGCTTCGCCACAACACAACTAACCCAAACAGCCATCCGGCACTTAAGACAATTGCGCCAATCATAGGCAAATAGTCGATGGCATAGCGCCCAACCGCAAACTCACCCCAGATACGCACCAGCACTTCTAGTGGATGAAAACCCGCCGGTGTGCTGGCCGCGCGCATCCCCCCAGCCACGATGCCGCGCCATGCTAACGCTATCCACAAAATGACAGGCACACAAGCCAGCGCCTGCGCGACGATGAAGCGCGGCCAACGTTTAACCGGTAGCCGGTGTGCCAGCAGCCAGACCCAGTGCATGCCCAACAGTGGCGCAGCAAAATAGTGCGTCCCTAGCATAACCATACTACAAAGCGCATATACCAACATGGATAGAGGTTGCGCCCTCTGGTGACGCATCATCCGCAGCCAGGCCAGTGAGCTAGCCAATGCCGCCGCGCTTACCAAGGGATAGCCCTTGGCCTCCTGTGCGTAGTCAATCAAAAAAGCGCTCGCCGCCATCAACAAAACTAAACCGGCAATGGGTCCTTCATTCCTTAGCACTGCGCGCCCCAACTGTGCCACCAGCGCCACTGCCAACATCCCCCAAATCACCGACAGAAAGCGGATGGCAAATGGCGATGTGCCGACCAATGTCATCCATCCACCTAGCGCCGCGCGGTGCAAGGGTGGATCGGCCTCGGCATGTTCGATGCTGTCTGCCAGCAAATGTGTGGCGCGCAAGCCAAAATAGACGTTGTTACCCTCATCAAAATGCAACGGCCGTCGTTCCAACGCGATGACGCGTAGCCCAAACGCGATCAACAAGATCAGGCACAACTTCCACAAGCGGCTGTTCATCATCAGGCGAGCAAATCGGCGTGATGGCGCTGGGCCACATCGGGATGTGAGCGCAAGCGACTCTTGAGCTGGTTTTTGCCCACTTCGTAAAACATGGGGTTGAGCGGATCACGGGTGAGGCCGCGCGCAAACGGCGCAAGCTGCGGCGGCAGTTCTAGCACCGGCACGGTCGCATCCAGCCGCGCCCCAAAGAAGAATGGCACTGACAAGCGGTGCGATCCCGCAGGTGGCGTGACGACCCGATGGACATTGGCAAGCAAATAGCCATTCGAGGCCATCTCCAGTAACTCGCCGACATTGACCACAAACGTGCCGGGGATGGGCGGGGCATCGATCCAGTTGCCGTTGTGTTCAACCTGCAAGCCAGCCTGTGTGTCTTGTAGCAGAATAGTGATGAAGCCCCCATCTTTGTGCGCACCCACGCCTTGCTCGCTCTCAGTGACATCGCGCCCTGGATAGCGAATGATTTTGAGCAATTGCTGCGGTGCAGGCACAAAGATATTATCAAAGGCGGTTTCTGGCTGACCGAGTGCCAGCGCAAACAAATGCAGGATGCGAATCGCCAGATCCGTAGAGGCTGCCTGATAGGCCAGCATAGTTGCGTGCATCTCGGGCAATGCCGCTGGCCACTGGTTTGGGCCTTGTAATCGCCAGTAGGCGGGCATGTCCGCTGTCACAGTAATAGCCGCCCGCTCAGCCCCAATATCCACTTGCTCGCGCCAATCAGGCAGACCACGCGTGCGTTCCATCCCGGTGCGGTTGTAGCCGCGGAAGTGCGGCGAGCGCACCATCTCGATGCTGAGTTTGTCCTGCTCAGACAGACTAAAGAAGCGCCGGGCCATGTTGCGGACTTGTTCGATCAAGTTTGGGTCGATGCCGTGTCCAGATACATAGAAGAAGCCCAGGTCATACGAGATTCGGCGCAGCGCTTCCAAAAACGACTCTTTGTCCGTCTGTGCGCGGCTTAAATCTAAGAGCGGCAATGTTGTCCATTTTGTTGAGGTCATGTTCATTTCCTTTTGTTATGGCGAAAGCTCCAACGTCACCACCGTCCCTTTCCCGGGCTGGCTATTGATATCCAGTCTCCCGCCAAGCAGAGCTGCGCGCTCGCGCATGTTCAGCAAGCCGCGTCCGGGGGTAGGCACACCCGCGATGCCCCCGCGCCCGTTGTCGCTTACTTGCAAGCGGATGCCCTTGGCGATTTCGTCGGTGCAATCCAAATAATCCAGCGTCACTCGGGCGTGAGTAGCCCGAGCATGGCGCGAGACATTGCTCAGCGCCTCGCGGGTGATCTGATAGATATGTTGCCGCTGTTCAGGCGAGAGCGCAGGTTTGCCACACCCATCGGCCAACCATTCCACTGGCATGCCAGTGCGCAACCGGAACTCAACCACTATATCCAGCAGACCCCGCGCCAAGTCTTGGTTCTCGGTCACCGACCGGCGCAAATCATAAATGTATCGACGGACTTCTTCAATCGTGTTGTTCAACGCCTGGATCACAATTTGCAATTTTTGCTCGGCAGCTTCTGGCTGTTGCAGCGAGTGGCGCACATCATCCAACATCAGCCCCGCTGCAAAGATGGATTGGATCGTGCCATCGTGCAAATCACGGCTGATGCGCTCGCGGTCGGCCATAAGCGCCTGTTGCCCATGCAGCAACTCTTCCAGACGGGTGGCCTCGATCCGAAACGCCTGCAGCGAAGCAAACAAAAAGATGACGATGACTGACCCCACGAGTGCCCGCAATAAGCCAATAGGCACACCAAACGTCTGATAAAGCATTTCCTCATTGATCAAGTTGGCGGGAAAGAAAGGCGCATAGGGTACCAGCACACCTTCTACCAAAGCATAGAAGATAAATCCGAAACCCGCCACCCGCAGCACGCGGATGATTCGCGGAATTTGCAGCGAGCCGACCAATTTGCTCGCCTGTTGCCGCAGGCCAAACGCCACCAACAATGCCGCCGGCAAACCCAAAACATACCTAATCAAGGCTTCACTACTGTCGTTCTGAATGACATCAAAGCCAATGATCACCACCCGTTGGGTCACCAGCGCAGTGATGCCGATTAAGACAATAACCATTGGCACGGTCAACGATGCCCAACTAGGCACCTGCGGTTGATTTAGACGCAAGCCGAACCCGAGCAAGGTGGCGTAAGTCAGCAAATACACTACCAACTGCACAAAACGTAGCGTTTGAATGACATCTGGCTTCAGAATGGTGGCCTGAATTGGGATGAAAGAATCACCCCAGGTGACAACGGCTTCGAGCAACCCAAATACGGCCAGCCACGGGAGCGCCATCGCCAATTCCAGTCGGCTACGTTGCCGCGACTGATATGCCACCAACGCCATCACGATCCCCAGCACCAAAAACACCTGACCTTGCACAAAGTGCACGATCACGTCATTGGCTGCAAAAAACAATTTCAATTGTTCAATCATGTGGGGCTTTCAAAGTCCTGATTGTCCTGATTGTATGACGTACGCGTCACTCATCCTGTCAAAAAAGATACAAGCTGCACAGAAAGATTTAAATATGCCCACGTACAATCAATAGCGTGGCAAAAACAGGAAAATCCGTCGATGCCTTTGTGCAGACAGTGGAGCGTGCGCTGGAACACTTGGCACAAGCCGATTGGCTGGGCAACCAGTCTCCTTTGGCCGCGCCTTATTTTCTGGGTAGCCAATTAGATGGGGCGGTGCAGCCATCCAGTCCCACGGCACGTGGGCAAATGTTGCAGCGGGCGTTGCAGGCAGCGGGCAGCATGCTCTCCGAAGATCAGCAGCGCCTAATCAACGTCACATTTTTTCAGCGCAAACCGAGCTTGAACAACACGGGCGTAGCTCTGGAACTTAACCTTTCTGAGTCCACGTATTATCGTCGTCGGATAGAAGCCATCGAGGCGCTCGCTCATGCGCTAAACCAAACTCTGATTCCCCCACTGCGCAACGAGTTGCCGCGTGCACTTTCTTTCACATTGGTGGGGCGCACAGTGGAACTACGTACAGGCATGGAGGCATTGCAACATGGACAAAGTGTAGCCATTACTGGACGCAGCGGTGTGGGCAAGACCACACTCGGCACCGCGCTGGCGCACGCATGGGGTGCCGATCGAGCGTTTTGGTTTACCGTGCGCCCCGGCTTGAATGACAACCTCGACAGCTTTGCCTTTGCCCTCGGCCATTTTTTGCGTCAGCACGGCGGGCATGTCGCATCCAACACTTGGCGGCAGCTGGTGGCGGATCGCGGCACCCCTAATGCAGCACGTATTTTGGGCTTGCTACGGCACGATCTGGCGACGTTTCAACCCCAGCCCGTGCTGTTGTGCCTGGATGAAAGCGATCAGTTGCGCCCGGAGACCCACGCGCACGGGCAGGTCATTCACGCGGTGGAATCACTAAGCGAGATAACACCTTTGTTGTTGATTAGCCAGCAAGCGTTGATCGAAGCGCAGCAACATTTAGTGCTCACTGGCTTGTCTCTTGAAGAATCCATCGCTATGTTTGCTCAGGAAGATGCCATCCCATTAAGTTTTGCGGATGCCCAACACATCCATCACATTACACGCGGCAATCCAGCCTTACTCAAGTTGTGCGTCATTCTGAAAAAATCGGGCGAGAGCAGCGCAGATGTGATTGAACAGCTCGAAAGCGGACGCTCGCTGGAGACGTTATTTAGCCGCATCTGGAAGCGTCTGAGTGACGACGAGCGCGGCGTGTTGATGACGCTGGCCACCTTGCGGACCGCTGCGCCACGCGATGCTTGGGCCGCTCAACACAGCCTGATCGACAAGCTCATTCAACGTGAGCTTGTGCAATTAGACCGACACGATGGCATAGTAGTGATGCCGCAACTGCGCGAGTTTGTCTTGCAGCGCGTGCCTGTCGATGTGCGCCCGGCACTGCATCAATTTGGCGCAGACATACGCGAGGCGCGTGGCGAATATACCGAAGCCGCTCATCACTATGTACAAGCCGGACAACCCGCACTCGCCCTTTGGCTATGGTTTAACCACCGCGAGCAAGAGCAGGAGCGTGGGCATTCAAAATCCGCGATTGAGCTGTTTAACACAATCCGACGCAACGACTTACCCGATGCCGAAGATCAGCGTGTGCTGGCGTTGTTGCGAGCCGAACAAGCTGTGTTGCAAGGCGATGGCAGCAGCGCCGACCGCACCTTAGCGGAGGCCAGCTGGCCCGTGACCCACCCTGCCTTGGCCTATGTGCGCCAATTACAAGGCGATGCTCTGGAGATGCAAGGGCGGGTGGAGCAGGCACTGGAGCGCTATCGTCAGGGCATCCAAACCCTTAGTGGGAGTGGGTTGGAACAGCGGGTACGGTTACAAGTGAAAGCGGGTTATATCTATGCGGCACGGCTGCGCGATCTACCGCGAGCGCAACACGAGGCTGCGTTGGCGCTGTGGCGGGCCGAGCAGTTCAAAGGCTATGTTGAAGAAGAAAGTGGTCACTATGAGGTAGCCCGTCAGCATTACGAAACTGCACTTGGCATTGCGCAGACACTGCCAAATAACGCTGCAGCGCTGGCGGAGGTGCATCATCATCTTGGGCATCTGCATATGCGCACCGGTGATGCGACCACGGCTATCCACCATCTGCAGATTGCCATACAGCATGCCGAAAAGACGGGCGAACCAGTGAACGCATTGTTTGACCAGCTGAATCTGGCATCAGCGTATATCGTAGCTGGCCAACATGAGGTCGCGTCAGCGCGGGCGCAGTCCGCACTTGAGATGGCTCAAGCGATCCAGCATTCTTTCCTGCTGGCTGGGCTATCCGCTTGCGCCGCCGAGGCAGAACTAAATCTGGGCCATACGGAGCGCGCCGAGCAACTGGCGCTACTATCGCTCTCGCAAGAAGAGGAAATTCACCGACCGTATGCCTTAACGGTGTTGGGGCAGGTGCAGCACTCACACGGTCAAACCGCGCAGGCGCAGCGTACGCTGCGCCTGGCGATCGAGAGCGCCCAACACACCCAAGATAAATTTGCCGAGGCGCCAGCCTGGCGGGCCTTGGCCCAAACGTTGTCTGATCGTGTGGCTGCACAACAAGCCTTCGCTCAGGCGCAGCAGTTATTGACGAGTTTAGGTTTAGCTTGAGAAGAAGGCGGGTTTAATAAAGGCATCGGCGCAGCAGCAGCACAGCGTGTATGCGTTGAATGTGGAGAACCTGGATACCGATCCCAATGATGCCGTGCGCAAGCTGTTGATCGAGCCAGATCGGATCATCTTTGTGAGCAAAGGCCATCAGGCAAAGCTGGTCTTGAGGTGGTTGCAGCAAAGGTTTGAACCAGACACGCGCTATACCGAGTTGCAGGTGAATTTGATTCTGGAAAAGCATTATGCGCATGGCGCGTAAATTCGCCAGAGGCCCAGGCGCCCGACTTTGATCCACAGCGGTTGCATCCATCAGACCTCAAACTACTAGACCCGGTCATCCAGCGTTTTTTTAAGGATGAACCCGCCAAAGTGCGAGCGTTGCTGGTTGAACAACACTATATGACGCACGACCCGCGACGAAAAGCGCCAATCGGTGCTGCGCTTCATCGCCGGTAAGTTTGAGCTG
>JANMVQ010000085.1:0-9104 GCA_031392845.1 Chloroflexota bacterium | reverse complement strand
TTCCAAATTGTTTCAATCCCTCAAAAGAATACACTAAATCGTATTCCTCATCACCACATCATCTATTCACCCCTTTATCCGCATCGGTCTATGCAGCACCCGATCCAGCAGCAACAGCATTGCGCCAAGCATTGTCAACCCAGCAGACACAATCAGGAACTGCCAATCCGAAGTTTGTACATGACGCACCAATTCGTCGCGGGTGCCAGCCGCCACTTGCAGCGCATTCAAACGCAACTGCTTGCTCGTAGTGTCGCCTTTCATAAGCTGGCCGACAACAACAACCGAATCGCCCACACCCATCCCATTTACCACATAATCGACATCATTGATCACCTGCGGCATCGGGGCAACGCTATAGCTATTATTGGCGATGGTCACTTGCACAGGTGCATTTGCGTCGCCTACATCGACAACAAAGTGTTGCTTGATGAGGTCTTCGGTCAACCAGCGTTCTTCATCCGCAGGCAGGCGTAGCTTGGCTGTCCACAGCACCAAACGTTGATCCGGCGCATTGTCCGGACGCGCCGTCGCTGGGCTGATATGGCCCTCAAACAATACCGTCGTGCCTGGGCTGGCCTCCAGTAATGTATCTGGTGACGCCACCGTCATCTGTGCCAACATCATGCCAGAACCCAACCCACCTAGCCCGGCGAGCAAAGCCAATATCAATGCAGACACGACGAGCAAACCACTAATAATTTGTAATATGCGGAAAGAGCGAAGCGCAAAGAACATACCTCCAGTTTAGAACCCCTGTCAAGCCACAAAACTGCAAGCCAAGTTTTATTTGCTGCAGAAGTGCAACTCTCTTCTCCAGTATGCTTGGTGTATGTCAATGATGCGCAACAATAGAGAAGATGTGCGGACGGTGCTGATGCTGGACGAGTTAGATGCGATGGATGAGCAGACAGATGGGTCGGCCTTCTATGACGCGCATCTGCGGCGGGATTACCCCAATGTGCAACGCACTGAAACACAAATTGTGCCGGACTCAATCTTGGGCACACAGGTGAGTGAAGCTATCGCCACTGGACATACCCGCGCACTGGCACATTGGGCAAGCACGGTCTTTAAGCCGGAGGTGGCCACGCTTGGGTCGTTGGCCGCGCTTTATCAAGCGCCCCTCAATAACACCGGTGTGCGCAAAGTAATTGCTGCGCACGCGATCTTACTGTCGCTATCGGGTGTGGCCTGGCTAGATCTGCGAGATATGTTGGGTATAGCAGCGTTGCCCGCACCCACCCTTCTCGCGGCCCAACGCACATTGGCAAATGGGTCGTCCATCCACAAGCGCTTGTTGGATGGGATCACTCGGCTGGTGCGCGCGCGCCAATCACACGAGGCATTTCACCCCCAAGCCGCGCTGGAAGTGCTAACGCTCACCGATGGGGTGTGGAGTATCGTGCGCACCGCGACTCAGCCCGACCGATCGCCTCTGACCTTACAAAATGGACGGGTGGTTTGTCTAACCAACTTGAGCGCAGAGGAGCAACTGATCAGTGTGGACTGGCGGGCTGTGCTGGGCACCCGCAACGCCGTGCGCGATCTGCTCACCGGCACACGCTTTAATGTGCACGGGCCATCGCTGGCGTTGCAGGCGTATCAGGTGATGTGGGTAACGACCTAAGCCTGCATGCCTGAGGCTTTTCCGCGAATCACGCGAATCCTCGCCAATAAATTAGCGGGAATTCGCGTGATTCGCGGAAAATACATTAATGCGCAGGCAGTCGAATCATGGGAAAGCCAAAACGGCCAGCACGCTGATGCAGGCAACAAAGACAGTAATCAACAGAACAAAATAAGGATTGCGAAGGGAGGAGGTTCGCTTAGTCATATTGTTGCAATTATTTACGCAGTCTGTAATTTAGACTACAGTATTTAGACTGAGACCCTCCTACGGCTTTGGCTCTAGTGCATCCGTTTAATAGACATTATCTGGAATAGACAGGATTACAGGATTAACAGGATTTAATCCTGCAAATTCTGTTAATCCTGTCAAAAAGTCTTAGCTCCGATATGCTCTAATGAGATAGCTCAGGGTGCAGGCTTGTAGTCTGCGATCTGATGCCGGAAATAAGTCTGATACAGCTCCGAGTAGTAACCGCCTTTGGCCATGAGTTGCTCGTGATTGCCCACTTCGATGATGCGCCCATGATCCACCGCGATGATGCGATTGGCCGCCTGTACGGTAGACAGACGATGGGCAATCAGGATTGAAGTGCTGTTCGCCAAGATTAGCTTAAGGGCGTTTTGAATCTGCAATTCGGTAAACGGATCGACGCTGGCGGTCGCCTCATCCAGGATAAAAATGGGCGGTTTTTGCGCCAACACCCGCGCCAACGCTACCAGCTGACGTTGACCCATCGACAGACGTCCACCCCGCTCACCCACCTGGGTGCGCAAGCCATTTGGCAGCGTTTCCAGCCATTCGCCATCGCCGATGCGTTTGGCAATCGATTCCACCTCCGCATCGCTGGCCTGGGGTGCGGCATAGCGAATATTATCCAGCACGCTGCCAGCAAATAAGAATGGCGACTGCGACACCAAGCCAATTTGCCGCCGGTAATCAGGCAGGCTTACGGTGCGGATATCGTGTCCGTCCACCAGAATCTGCCCTGCCTGAAACTCGTAGAAACGCATCACCAGTTTGATGATGCTGCTCTTGCCCGCACCCGTATGTCCAACAAACGCCACACTCTCGCCCTGGTCAATACATAGCGAAAAGTCATCCAGCACCTTTTGCTGCTCGTTGTAACGAAAATTTACATGCTTGAATTCGATCTCGCCCTTCAGGACGACGGGAGATGGAAGACGAGAGACAGATGGACTGCCAATCATTTCCTGTTTCCCATCCTCTATCCCCCGTCTGCCGTCTTCAATTTGTTTTACCGTCACCTCTGCGTCGATCAAGGCGAAGATGCGCTCACAAGCGCTAAAACCGCCTTGAATCTGCGCCCAAAACGCCGCCAAGTTAGACAAGGGGAACCAGAACCGAAACACGCTGGTGATGAACAAAAACCATGCCCCAACGGTCAGCACGTGATTGCTGACCCCAATCCCGCCCATGTAGACCAGCAAGGCCGTAGCGATGCCACCCAGCGCATCTACTGCCGGAAACACAGTCGATAGCACAAAACCGCGCCGCACATTCACGTCATAGGCTTGGCCATTAATGCGGGTAAATGCCTCGTAGTTATTGGCTTCTTGGCGAAAATTCTTGGCCACCCGCATACCGGCCACCGCTTCTTGGACTGAGGCGTTCACTTCAGCTGTGACGCGGAAACCATTGCGGGTCACTTGGCGAGCAATGCGCCGGAACATCACCCCCATCAGCACCACCAGCGGCGACATGATCAGCAGCGCTAGGGTCAACAGCACCGAAATGCGCAGCAACACCACGACCAAAATAATCAACACGCCAAACTGGCTGCCCAATTGAGTAATAATATTTACGACGTTGGATAGCTCTTGCGTGTCGTTCGTAATCCGGCTGATGATCTTGCCCGATTGATATTTGTCGAAGAACGACAAGTCATGGCCAATCGATGCGGCGAAGGCATCCCGCCGTAGGGTCGAAATGATATCGCCGATCAGGCGGGCCGACACCCGCCGACTGAATAATGTAGCCAGCCAGTTTCCCACCGCCAGCACAATCAAGGCCAATCCCAGCAGCAAGATAGCATCAATGCTGGGTTGCGATGTCACCATATCGATCCCCTGCGCAGCAGCCAGCGGGCTGAATAATTGAATAAGGGAGATAGCCAGAATCAACACACACAGCCAAACAAATGAGCGCCGATAGGGGATAAAGTATTTGGCCAACCGTTGAACGAGTTGTCGATCCGTATACGCACGGTCATACGCTTCCGCGTTTAATCCAGCAAACATAGATATTTCTAGAGCGAATTTTAATAGTGGGCAGAGAGCAGAAAGCTGTGGGCTGTGAATCGCAGTTCATCTGCTTTCTGCCTACAGCCCTCTGCCCACTACCAAGGCTAACGATTGAACAATGCACGATAGGCCGGCGAAGTGATCATGAGATCGTCGTGGGTGCCAGAGGCGACCACCCGACCGCCTTTGACCACAACAATAAGATCAGCCCAACGAATTTGCGAGAGGCGATGCGTGATCAGAAATGTGGTGCGGCCTTTGGCGGCTTCGATCATGGCCCGTTGGATCAAGTCTTCCGTCGCGCTGTCGATCGCGCTGGTGGAATCATCCAGAATCAATATGCGCGGGTCAGTTAAAAAGGCGCGGGCGATGGCAATACGCTGACGCTGTCCGCCAGAAAGTGTTACGCCACGCTCACCGACGACAGTCTGATAGCCATCTTTGAAGCCCAAGATAAACTCATGCGCTTGGGCCGCCCGAGCCGCCCGCTCAATCTGCTCCGGCGTGGCATCCGGCACACCAAAGGCGATATTGTCGGCCACCGTGCGCGAGAACAAGAAAATATCCTGCTCGATGATCGAAATCTGTTTGCGCAAGGTGGCCAGATTCCAATCACGGACGTTTACCCCATCGACCTTGATCTGGCCGCTGTCAGCGTCATACACGCGATTAATCAGCTTGGTGATGGTGCTCTTGCCCACCCCGGTTTGGCCGACAATGGCCACGGTTTGCCCGGCCTTCACCGTTAGGCTCACATCTTGTAGGGCTGGTGTGCCTGCGCTATATCCAAACGTCACATGGTCGAACACTACATCGCCCAGCATAGTTTGATCGTAGCCAGCTACGTTTTCATCCAGCTTAGTTTCAGTTGTAATAAGTTCGAGAATACGGCGCGCTCCAGCCACACCCGATGACATCTGCGAATATGCAAACTGCGCTGCAAAGGTCGGGAAGCCAAACAGCAGCAACATGCCGTTGTAACTGACGACATCGCCGACTGCAATTTGCCCAGCCCGGAACAACAACAGGCTATGAATCAGGCCAAATGCAGACGCTAAGCCCAATAATAATAGAGGGATAAAGCGCGCCTCGACATCGCCTTGCTTCACAACCGCATCACGCCAATTCTTGAGCAGCGCACTAAACCGGCCAACCTCATGCTGCTCGCGGGCCGCACCTTTGACGACTTCTACGCCTTCGATGGCCTCGGCCAGGGCACTGTTCAGCTTGCCAAAGTCGCGCCGCACTGATTCGGTGGCGGGCTGTAACTCACGCAGATAAGCAACAACGGCGATCACATAGGCGATGACATACACGATTGGCACGATCAGCAAGGCCGGATACAAGCGTGCCGTAAAGATGAGCGGCATGATCATAAACATAGATGAGCCAATCACCAGATTCACGCCCGGGTTCATCAGAAAATTGACCTCGCGCACATCATTGGTAGCGCGGGCCATCACATCACCAATCGATTGGCGGTCATGAAATGTCATGCTCTTGCCGATCAGGCTGGCGTAAAGCTCATCGCGCACATCGCGCTCAAGTCGCTGGCCAATCACCTCGGCCGAGAAGTTGCGCACCAGTTGCAGACAGGCTCGCAACACCTGGGAAATGACGATTGAGATTGCTGCAATCAACAAAGCGTGTAGGTCGGGGTTGGGTCGAGCGATAGCACTAAAGGCCTGGCCAGCATAGATGGGTGAGAGCGCCGCCCCCGCAGCATTAGCCAAAGCTCCCACAACGATACCCAGCAACCACAACTTATGTCGCCAGATATGCGATGTCAACCAACGCACCGGCCCACGTCGATCAGAATGCCAATCTCGTTGAACCGAAAATTCGCTTATGGATTGTTGGGGTGAAGAAGACGATGGTAACGGCGATGGCGATGAAGATGTTGCTGAAGTAGCTGATAGAGAAGTCACCGCGCCAATATAGCAGCAAAAACCGGACTGCATCATTTCTAATCTACTCTTGACAATCTCGACTCAATGTTTACAATTATCTGGTCTATACCAGTAGTAGACCAGTTTATGCGCATCAATGCTCGCGATCCACGCCCCATTTTCAAACAGATTAGTGATGCTTTGCGTCAGGATATTGCGCAAGGTGCGCTTCCGGCGCATACAGCGATTCCCTCCGAGCGCGAATATGCCGAACAACTGAAAGTCAGCCGTATGACAGTGCGCGCTGCCATCAATGAACTGGTGCAAGATGGTTTACTCGTCCGCAGTCCAGGTCGAGCAACTGTGGTTGCCCCCAGTAAGATGAACAAGAGCGCGTTGGGGTTTATGTCTTTTACTGAAGACATGCAAGCCCGCGGAATGAAGGCCTCGTCACAAATGTTGAAATGCGCCGAAGAAATGGCGGATGCAGCCGTAGCCGCGCAGCTCGGCTTACAACCGGGTGCGCGCGTCATCCGAATCGAGCGCGTGCGGCTAGCCGACCAAGAGCCCATTGCGCTGGAAAGCATCTGTGTGCCGCAACACCGCTTTCCTACACTGATCCATTGCGATTTGACAAAACACTCCGTCTACGACTTAATGGAATATGAGTTTGGCTCGCGGCCCAGCATCGCTGATGAAAGCATCGAAGCCATCCAGCTCAGTGCAACAGAAGCCAAGCTGTTGCATATCAAACCGGGCAGTTGTGCATTGTTGGCCAGACGCGTCACCCGCGATACAGCGGGCAATCTCATTGAAGTGGCCAAAGCCATCTACCGGGGAGACCGTTACCGAATGGTATTTACCCGACAGCGGTAAACTCAATTGCAACCCACCAAGGTTTGCCGTGTTGTTATGGAGCTACCAGCTGTTACGAAGTAACTATATGCAATGCAATTTTTGGTGAGTTTTAGCTTGTTTGTAGAGGCGCATTGCATCACAGATAACGATGTCTGCGCTTTGACAAAATAATCGATCGAAAGGAGTGAATAAATAATGAGTAAGAGTTTTAATCGACGCGCATTCCTGCGCACTTCAGCAGTCGTGAGCGGCACGGCCCTATTGGCCGCCTGCGCGCCCGCTGCTGCACCTGCTGCCCCAGCAGCTACGAGCGCCCCAGCCGCAACTGAAGCACCAAAACCCACCGAGGCACCCGCAGCCGCGACCGAAATGCCCAAGGCTACCGAGGCCCCTGCGGCCGCCGCGCCTGCGGTAGACATGCCTTTCCCGATGGACGATGCGGCTAAGAACCCGCTGGCCATTGGCACCGACCCGATCGACGGCGTGTTCTTCTCCGGTGGTTTCGGCCATGACTACATCGTCTATGCCGGTAAGCTGGTTGAGGCTGCCCATCCTGGTGTCAAGGCTGGTGTCAAGCCGATCCAGAAAGTGAAGGAAGAGTTGCAGCCGCGTTTGGTCGAAGGCAACCCGCCAGATGTGATCGACAACTCCGGCGCAGGCTCATTCAGCACAACAGATCTAGTGAATGATGGCCAGTTGATGGATCTAACCGAGTTGTTCAACGCACCCTCATGGGACACTCCGGGCGTGGCGTTCAAAGACACTTTGTTCCCCGGCTCGCAGGCCGATCTGGTCTACGACGGCAAACAGATGGGTGTGAACGTAGCCTACACCGTCAGCGCGATGTGGTACAGCAAGCCCTGGCTGGAGAAGTCGGGCATCAAGATCCCGGACAACTGGGCCGACTTCCTGACTGTGCTGGATGGGATCAAGAAAGAGGGCAAGATGGCCCCGTGGACCTATCAGGGCAAGTATCCCTACTACATGTGGGGCATCGTGCTGAACCAGTTGATGTACAAGTCGGCTGGTAATGCCGCAATTGTCTCGATTGACAACCTAGAACCGAATGCCTGGAAGAACCCGGATATTCTGCGCGCGGTGCAAGATGTGCACCAGTTGTGGGACAAGGGTTACATCTTGGAAGGCACCGCCGGTCTGACCCACACCGAGTCACAAGCTGAGTGGTTGAAAGGCAAAGCCGCCTTCATCCCATGCGGCACCTGGCTCGAGAACGAAATGAAGGAGCAGACGCCCAAGGACTTCGCCATGACAGCCACCGGTATCCCCGGTTACAAAGATGGCAAGGGCGATATCAACGCCATCGCTGCTGGCGGCGGTGAGCCATTCGTAGTGTTTGCTAAGGGCAAGAACCCCAAGGGCGGTATGGAATTCCTGCGCGCCCAGCTCTCGCGCTCGTCGGCCAAGTGGTTCGCCGAGAACGTCAGCTCGATCATGCCGGTCGCCAAAGTCGAAGGCTTGAAGGCCAGCGCGGGTGTAACCTCGGCCATCGCCGTAGTAGAGAAGGCTGGTAAGAACATCATTCTGTTCCAACTGCCCAACTGGTACTCCAGCTTTGGCAAAGAAATTGAACAGCGCACCGGCGAACTGCTGACCGGCAAGTTGAAGCCGGAAGAGTTCATCGACGCGATGCAGAAGAAAGCCGACGCGATCGCCAAAGATCCAGACATCAAGAAGTTTACGCGCACAGCGTAAAAAAAGACGACAGATGGCCGACGATGGACGACCGATAGCGAACCCAACAGGGGTGGTCGGTTGTCCATCAGCGGTGGTCGTACTCAGAGGAGCGTGACGATGCAACACGGAAAGAACCGATTTGTAGTCTCGTTTTTGGCACTGCCGGTGCTGCTGTATTTTGTATTCGTGTTAGTGCCGTATATCGGAGCGATGGTTATTTCGCTCACCCGCTGGTCCGGGACAAGCACACTCGACAAAGTTCAGTTTCGCGGCTTGACCAACTTCATCAAGCTGTGGAGCGATGAGCAGTTCTGGAATGCGCTCAAGCACAACGGCATTATTTTGCTGACCCAGCCCGCGATTATTATTGTGCTGGCGCTGGTCTTTGCGGCATTGTTCACCCAAAATCTACGCGGGGCCAGGTTCTTTCGGATCGTGTTCTTCTTCCCGCAGGTCATGTCGGTGATCATCGTGGCCGTGCTGTGGAGCTTTATCTTTCACCCGCTCATGGGTCTGGTCAACGGCGCGTTGAATTTCGTCTATTCAATCTTCGGCAGCAGCTGGCCCAAATTTCCTTGGCTAGGCGACACTGGCACCGTGCTGGGCGCATGCATCGCGGTCGCCATCTGGCAGGCGGTGGGCTTCTACATGGTGCTGTTTGTGTCGGGCATGCAAAGCATCCCGGACGAGTATTACGAAGCCGCCCGTATCGACGGGGCCGATGGCTTGCGGCAATTCTTCAACATCACGATTCCACTGTTGTGGGAG
>JANMVQ010000449.1:0-1900 GCA_031392845.1 Chloroflexota bacterium | reverse complement strand
AGCCAATCTCTGTCCAGCGAAAGTGTCAATCTAACTTGAACCGTGCCCAACTTTTTGGATGTTGGCATTCGCAACGCCTTGTGAGAATATTTGACATAGACGCATAACTTGATCATCATGAACACCGATTCCTTTTTGTTTCCTCTAGTACTCATGTTGGCTGGGCTGACTCTGTATTACAGACGCAGCGACAAAAATTGGCGTTTCGCGTCGATTGCCGTTCTCGCCATCACCTTGATTTGCGCGATCTGGTCCACCCAATGGGCGGGTGTGATGGGTGTATTCGCGTATGTGTTGCTAATCACGCTGCCGGGAAGCTTATACACGATCATGAACAGGAGTGAGACACCTGCGCAATACAAGCGCGCCGTGCATTTAAGCTACATCGTTCAGACAACTCAGCCGTTCCATGACTGGAAGGCATTGCGAGATCAATATCGCGTATTGTGGTTACAAAGCATTGGGCGTACCCCTGAATCAGATCAAATTGCGAGTCGGTATCTGAGTGGGCAATCGAATATTCATACCAGCATCGCAACAGCCCATTTTTATGCAACTGGGGATTGGGTGGGTGCACAGCGCTGGCTGGATCAACACGCAGCGCAAATCGATATTAATTCCCATCTGCTGTGGTTGCAGTTGCGCGTGTGGAGCGAAGCTGGCAATGTGGAAGCGCTCGTGTTGAAAGTGCAGCAAATATTGCCCCAACTCAAACTGGCGCGTGAAAAACGCAGCTACCATTTTTGCGTGGCGATGGCAGTCGCCGCTACGGGTCGAGTGGGCAAACTAACCCAGATGATCGAGATGCTCCGGCCATTTAAGCCATCTCAGCACATGCTGTTTCAGGTTTTAGCATTACGAGCAGCAGGACTCAATGCCCAGGCACGGCATATTTTGAATGCACTAGCAGGTGATCGAGCAGATGGGTTTACTGCCTGGCGCGCCAAACAACTGTTGGCGATGCCCGACTTGCAAACACATCCGCCGCTTAGCCCCGAAGGGCAGGCCGCTTTGGCCAATATCGAGCTTGAGATTGAACTTGAGATTGAACAACAGATCGCACTCAAACAGGCTGAACCGCGATCCACGAAGCCACCTGCCACAACCGGACTTATCATCGCCAACAGCACCATCTATTTTCTAAGCTGGCTGCCTACGTTTATTCCCATCATTCTCAGCTTATTGGCTTCACTCGATCTTATTTCCTATGAAAGCTGGATGGGCTATGACGGCGGTGACGCAGTCACCAGTTGGCTGTATCTGGCCTATGCCCAAGGCAGCTTGATCCCCGCTTCGGTGCTTTATCTTGGACAATGGTGGCGCGTCTTTAGCATGATGTTTATCCATGCCGGTCTGTTGCATCTGGGGTTCAACATGCTGGCGTTGCGCTGGCTGGGCAAAGAGGTGGAGCGCAAAATAGGCTCTGGGTCGATGCTGGCCATCTATCTAATCATCGGCACTCTGACCGGCGTCGGGCTTGTGCTCTTGGCTCAGTTGAGGATCATTCCGCTTGATATTCCTATTGTTGGGGCGTCGGGGGCAATTCTTGGGTTATTGGGGATAGTGTTAGGTTGGCGGGTTGCGGCATGGCAGCGCGACAAAAGCAAACGCAGGCTAGCTAACTTGCGTGACTTTGCCATTATTCTGGTGGCGCAGTTTACATTGGATTGGTTTGTGCCGCAGGTTAGTTTTGCCGGGCACGCGCTTGGCGCTGGCATTGGCTTTATCGCTGGCCTATTGACGGACCGCCTCAAGAGGA
This sequence comes from Chloroflexota bacterium, assembly GCA_031392845.1. GTDB lineage: Bacteria > Chloroflexota > Anaerolineae > J036 > Brachytrichaceae > JANMVQ01. The sequence goes on along the minus strand of JANMVQ010000449.1, from coordinate 141 downwards.
TAGAGTAAGCCCCATGCAAATCCTCATGCCCAAAGTGGGTCTTACCATGACCGAAGGCACTATCGTGCAATGGCACAAGCGCGCAGGCGAATTTGTCGCCAAAGGTGAGGCACTCTTTACCTTTGAAACCGAGAAGTCGAC
>JANMVQ010000537.1:0-2838 GCA_031392845.1 Chloroflexota bacterium | reverse complement strand
GTAAGCGACACCACATAGACATACCCTAGCCGCTTGTGGGATGGGCTGTGTTTGGGTTTGACAAATAGGATAAACCCGACATACAAAGCAAGCAGACCACAGACGATATGAATCAGAATAACAGGCAATAGCGCGCTCATGAAAACAAAGTAACCGTAGGCCGCTACAATCACATCCACACATGCGCCGATTATTTGCTAATGATTTCGTGCTGCGTATTTTGCGGATCTCACTACAACTTGTGATGTTGTGTGCCGCGGTATTAGTCGTACGCCCTCCGCAGCCGCTCATACAACTTGGGTCGCAGCAACATGTCCATACTCAGGCTGAGTTGGCCGGTGTGCATACTCGTTTTGTGGATGAAGCCGAAGAATGGAAGATCCAACGTGGCCTGAGCATGGTGCGCGAGATGGGAGTGCCGTGGATCGTGGAGTTTTTCCCGTGGCCGTACTATGAGCCAACCCGTGGCAATTTCGATTGGGGCAGCGCTGATCGCATCGTCGATCATGCCAATCGGCAAGGGTTGCGAGTGATTGCGCGGCTAGGCTTTGTGCCGACCTGGGCTAGACCTGCAACAGTCAATGGGCAACCGACCACCTTCACCTATTTGGAGGAGAAGGACTATGGACTATTGGCTGACTTTTCTGCCGCGTTTGTGTCTCACTTCAAAGGGCGTATAAACCATGTAGTCATTTGGAATGAGCCCAACCTCATCGGCGAATGGGGTTTGCGGGCTGTGGACGCTGCTGCCTATGTGCGCATGTTGCAGGTGGTATACCCAGCCATTAAGACGGCCAATCCGGATGTCCAAGTTTTGGTTGGCGCGTTGGCACCCACGCTGGAACCCATCGGTGGCACGCAAGGGCTAAATGATCTGATTTATCTAGAGCAGATGTATGCAGCGTTGTCCCCGCTGGCAAAATCAGCTCGTCCGTATGATGCTTGGGCTGTGCACAGCTATGGGCAGGTGGATCCACCAGAGGCCGCGCCTGCACCCGACCGCATCAATTTTCGGCGTCTCGAATTGCTGCGCCAAGTTATGCGTGAGCATGGGGATGATGAGGTGCCGGTGTATATCACCGAGGCTGGCTGGAACGATGATATGCGTTGGGCCAATGGCGTATCGCCCGCTCAGCGCATCACGTATACGTTGGCAGCTTGGGCATATGCACGTGTTCATTGGCCGTATGTGCGCTGTGTGGCCATGTGGGTGTTCAAGCTGCCCGCACCGGCCCGCGGTTACCGCGATCACTTCACGTTTGTGGACCCATCGCTCCAGCCCGCGCCAATTTACGATGAAGTGAAGCGCGCACTGACGCAGTAACCATCAGAGGTTTCTGCGAAGGGCACGAAGTTTTCTGAATGCTTCGAGCCCTTCGCGGTGAAAACACCGCCGAGGCTGTTCACTCGATTATCTTCTGGATCGATTGGCGAGTACGACAACGGCGATGACGGCGACGGCAAAGAGTGCGATGGTTCCAATGATCATTATTTCGTCCATGGTTGTAGTTCCTTGTTGTTTCTTGTTGTTTCTTGTTGTTGTGTGTTGTTAAACGTTGTTAGGTGCTGCTGACGTCACTACTCTTTGGTGCGTCTGAATCATCCTGCGGGTTTACCTCGGCAAGATCCGCATTCGTATTCACTAAGGGGTCAGTTGAAGCGACGGTAAGTTGCTCCGGCTGTTGCTCTAGCCCTACTTGCATCACTGGTTTGATGATTGCTCGTGCAAAAATCAAATACCCAGTGTGTGCAATCATGCGGTCACGTGGGCGTAGTCGCTCTGCCACTGTCTTGTAACTGCGCGTGATTACTTCCTCCACTTCGATCAAACCAAACCCGGCTGGCTCCAGTGCCCGCAGGATATCTTGAACCTGATTGGTGGTTGGTACCAGCGAGCCAAAGAACCCGCCATCCTTTAAGGCAGCGCGGGCTTGTACAAGACATGTCCATGGTTCGGGCATGTCTAGAAACACTGCGTCCACAGGTTCATCCACCAGAAAACCTTGCGTGCTGTCGGCGTGGATAAACGTTACATACTCCGCCAGCTTCACTTTTTCCATGTTGCGCTTGGTCAACGCAATAAAATCCTCGCGGATTTCCTGGCTATACAAGCGGCCATGTGGCATGACAGCCTGTGCCAACGCAAGGGTGAGTCCGCCACTCCCGCAGCCGCTCTCCAGCACACGCGCACCCGGTTTTACATTCAGCTTCATCAAAATATAGGAGCTGTCTTTCGGAAAAATGACTTGTGAGCTGCGCTTAATATGGCGGATGAGATCGGCTGTCCCGGGTTGCACTACCAAATAGGGTGCGCCCAGCGAGGAATGAATAATGCTGCCCCAGGCGCGACCGATCATGGCGTCATACAGGATGAAACCATGGTGTGTCTCAAACTTGCGCCCGCCTTGGATGGTGATCAAGTGGGCTTTGTCGGCCTTGTCGATCAGCATCGCGAGATCCTTATCTTGGATCATTGACCCATCGCCTTGAGCACTGTATTCAAATCTTTGTCTCCACGCCCGCTTAAATTCACCAAAATGATGGACTCTTTGGGCATACTTGGCGCGCGGCGGATGGTTTCAGCCACTGCGTGCGCTGATTCCAGTGCCGGAATAATGCCTTCAAACCGGCACAACATATTGAACGCATTCAACGCCTCTTTATCGGTGGCGGAGGTATATTGCACCCGGCCAATGTCATTCAAATAGACGTGCTCTGGCCCCACACCTGCGTAGTCCAGTCCCGCCGAGATCGAATGCGTCTCAGCGATCTGCCCGTCAGCGTTTTGCAGCACACGTGTCTTCATGCCTTGGAAGACCCCGACGGCGGAGACGAGCG
>JANMVQ010000527.1:0-21668 GCA_031392845.1 Chloroflexota bacterium | reverse complement strand
GGCCCCTCACTACGTTCGGGGTGACAGACTTTTATTGATGTATAGGAAGATCATCTATCTATGGACAGTCAAACCCAAGCTGAAGCGCCCACCCACCAACACGCGTTCCGTGCCGAGATACAGCAATTGCTCCAAATTCTGGCCCACTCGTTGTATGCCGACCGCGAAATCTTTCTACGCGAGTTAATTTCGAATGGATCGGATGCGTTGCATCGGGTGCAGTTCGAAATGCTTACCAACCATGATGTGCTCAACCCAGACGCCGAGTTGGGCATTCATATCAGCGCCGACGAAGCAACTGGCATCCTGACCCTCGAAGACAATGGTATCGGCATGACCGAAGCCGAGTTAGCTGAGAATCTAGGCACAATTGCCCATTCCGGCGTGCGCCAGATCATCGAGCAAATCGAAGCCAGCAAGCGCAGCGGCATCATCGGCAACTTCGGCGTGGGGTTCTATTCGGCGTTCGTCGTCTCGGACGAAATCACCGTGATCTCGCGCTCGTTCCTGCCAAATGCACAAGCCGCTATGTGGCGTTCGGTCGGCGACAACACGTTTGAGACTGGTCCAGCCGAACGTGAAACGCGCGGCACCACGGTCAAACTCAAGCTCAAGGCTGACGCCGCTGAGTTTTTACAAACCATGCGCCTACAACAAGTGGTGCGCAAACACTCCAGCTATATCGCCTTCCCAATCTATGTCGGCGACGAGCACATCAATGCCAGCCAGACCGCGCTGTGGCGCAAAGAGCCACGCAATGTGGAGGCCAAGGCCTACGATGACTTTTATCGCCAGATCAGCATGGATTTTGAGGAGCCGCTGACGCACATGCATCTGTCCACTGATGCACCCCTTGATCTGCACGCGATTCTGTTCATCCGCAAATCACGCGAGCGCATGTTTGGTGGCTCGCGCTTCGAGGGCAAGGTGCAGCTCTATTCGCGCAGTGTTCTGATTCAGGAAGAAAGCAAAGATCTGCTCCCAGAGTATTTCCGCTTTGTGGATGGCGTGGTCGATAGCGAGGATATTCCCTTAAACGTAGCCCGCGAAACCGTGCAAAGCAGCGCAACCCTGACCAAGCTTAAGAACACGCTCACCGGTCGCCTGCGTAAAACCCTGCTGGACATGGCCGAAAAAGAGCCGGAAAAATACGCTAATTTTTGGAAAGAGTTTGGGATTTTCTTGAAAGAGGGCATCGCCAAAGAAGCCAACGTGCGCGATGAGCTGCTGCCACTGCTGCGTTTCCACGCTAGCAAACACAGCGACGACACCCAATGGCTATCGCTGGCCGACTACAAGCGCGATATCAGCGAGGGCCAGACTGAAATCTATTATTTGTTCGGCAACAGCCTGGACAGCCTGCGCCGCAGCCCGCATCTCGAAGTCGCCAACGAGCGCGGTATCAATGTGCTGCTCTTAGACGAAGTCATTGACGGTTTTATGCTCACCAACCTGCGCGAGTTCGACGGGCTAAAACTGCGCAGCATCGACGACCCGACGCTGACCCTGCCTGGGCAAGTTGCGGACAAGGACGAACCCGCAATCAACACTGCCGAGACGGACGTGTTTGTGACATTCGCCAAACAGGTGTTGGGCGAGCGGGTAGCTGACGTGCGCGTATCGCGCCAGCTGCGCAATAGCCCGGCCCGCCTGGTCGCCAGCGGCCCGGGTCTAGGCAGCGAGATGGAACGGGTTTATCGCATGATGGGTCGCGACTACACTGCACCGCCCAAAATCCTCGAAGTGAATCCCAGCAACCCGCTAGTGATCAAGCTGATCGCCGCCGCTATCCAGACCGACGCCAGCCAGCGCTCCATCACCGAGGCCGTACTGTTACAACTCTACGACAACGCCATGCTGCTGGAAGGCCTGAACACGTCGCCCACCGACATGATCGGCCGGCTGGAGATGTTGATGGAAGCGGCTCTGCGGGGATGAGCGGATGAAGAGGTGCAGGGATGAAGGGGTGATGGGGTGATGAGATCACATCATCTCCTCACACTTTGCACCCCTTCACCGTCTTCACCTCTTCATCAGAAGGAAGGCGTACAAGCAACAAGGCGGGCTGCGAAATTATCGCAGCCCGCCTTGTTGCTTGTCGTAGACGGGGAGGCAGGGATTCGAACCCTGGGTCCCGTTTTACCAGGACAACCGCTTAGCAGGCGGCTCCGATCGTCCACTCCGGCACCTCCCCATTTGAAAATTAAGAATTAAAAAGGCAAAATTAAAAAAACAGAATGATTCACACATTCTCTTTTAATTTTTACTTTTCCATTTTTAATTTTGTGAGTTCGCCGAGAGGCGGAAGAGGTGAGATTCGAACTCACGGTGGAGATAAACCCCACGACAGTTTTCAAGACTGTTGCCTTAAACCACTCGGCCACCCTTCCGGATGTCGTTCAATAATAACTGCTTACTGAACATGACCGCGAATATACCACAGGCTTTTTGATTTTTGCAGTGTTACACTTCAAAGGGTGCATTCACCAATGGTGGCAAATCGTCCGGAGCGCTGTTGGCGCTCGATACCTCTCGTTTTTGGAGCGCTCCGGACGATAGGCGTAGCGCTAAATGCGAAGACACCCCACACCATACAGCAACTTTCATGAGTAACGTGCTATTAACTGGGCTGATTTTTCTGCCTTTATTGGGTAATGTTGCGTCAACACTATTGTGGAGTTACACCCGTAACCAACTCTTCTCGTGGGTACCACGCGGTCTAAGCGTCGGGCTGGTGCTTGCCGTTGCATGGGTGTTGCGGGGCCAAAGTTTTGAGCAAATTATTGGCGGTTGGCAACCCGTGTCGCTCACTGGCAGCCCACTGATTTTGGCCGATAACCTCAGTGGCCATGCGCTTCTCATCGCTTGGGTCAGTGTGCACTTCTATGAAGCCTATGTGCGCCGCAACGACTCACGTGATTGGCGGCTGACTGATGGCGTGATCGCCGGAGCCATTCACTTGGCCGTAGTCGTAACCGCATTTGCCCAAAACTTTGTCACTCTGTTGATCGGTCTAGGGCTGATCGATTTGCTAACTGAACTGCGTGCGTTGCAATCGCGCCAACATGAAGGCCGCCGCAACACCAATCTGCTCTTTATGTCCAGCTCACTGGCCATGCTGACCGCAGGCATGGTGCTGCATGTCGCCCAATACAACAGCTTGTATTTCCCGTTGGCACGCCTCGGCCCGCAAACGGCCAATCTACTGTTTATCGGGCTGGCACTGCGCTTGTGGTTGCTACCAATACATACACCGCAGGTGTCTTATTTATCCGTTTCATCCACTGCATCCGCAGCGTTGCCCGGATGGATCGCGCACGGCCTAGGCACATTGCTGCTGATCGACCAGCTGAGCCGAGTCGGTCTTGGCACGCCGCCAACCTGGTTGGTCCTGTTATTACTGGTAAGTGCGCTGCTCATGCTGGCACAAGGCGTTATCACCCAAGTGCCCGAGCGCGCACGGCACGCCTTGCTGGTAGGCACCTTTCAACTGGCCTGTCTGTGCATGTTACAGCGCGATATCAAACTGATAGCGGCGGCTGGCATCGCCTGGTTGCTGAGCAATCTGCTGATCAATCATCGACCGACCGCCAACGTGTCGATTGCAGTCCGGTTTGGGCAGCTCGCGCGCTTGTTTGGGGTGGCCTGTTTGGCTGGCATTCCCTTTACAGTGGGCTTTGTCGGGCGAGCTGGATTGGCAGAGGAATTCATCCGCACTGGCGGTCTTGGCCTATTGCCCGTGATTTTGATGACACTGGCACAAGCGGCAGCCATCACCGTGGCATTGCGCATCGCACTCAACATCCCCATCGAAGTTTCAGCGTCTGAGAGCGCGGTCACGACTGTATCCCTCATCCCCGGCCTGCTGGCCTTTCTGGTGGTGTGCGCGCCATCCATCTTGTTTGGGTTGGCCCCTACCCTATTGGGCTTATCAAACGGGCCGCTAGGGCGCGCTGGAGTATGGAGCTGGTTTACCTCAGTCATCGCACTGGCGCTGGGTGTCGGGTTATGGTGGCTGGAGTCACGTTGGTTTGATCGAATCGAGGCCCGGGTGAACACCCTTGAATCCGTATTAAGCCTGCACTGGCTGCGCAGTATTTTCGCGGGTGCGTTAGAACGGCTGGCCAAGCCACTGCGCACGGTTTTCCCGTTTTTGGAAAGCGACGGCGCGATGTTGTGGGCAGTCATGGTGGTATTACTGCTGGTCGCAATTAGCCGAGGCAACCCGTGAGCCTGCGTCTGCCGCGCTACAGCCCGCTGTTGATTGCCGCCTTGGTGCTCATGATCGCTGCACTGCTACCCAAGTCTGTCTTTGCTGGGTTGGATTGGGTGGGCTATGCGGTGTGTCATCGCATCCCGCAACGCTCATTCATCATCAATCAGTCGCAATTGCCGGTGTGCGCCCGCGACACCGGCATGTTTAGCGGGGTGCTGCTGGGCCTCTTGTACTTTGCCAGCGTCTTGCCGACCAAGGCTGCGCAGTTCCCGCGCCGATCTTTATTGTTGCTATTAGGGCTGGGTTTTGTGGCCTGGGGGTTCGATGGCTTTAATTCGTATGTGCAACTGCTGCGCGGCGAGCCATTGCTATATGAGCCACGCAACTGGCTGCGCCTGACCACCGGCGCATGGATGGGCGTCTCGCTGAGCGTCTTCGTAGTAGCGCTGTTTAATCAGGCAGTTTGGCGCGAGCAAAGCGAGTTTGCACCCGTGCAGCAGATAAAAGACATCTTGTGGCTGTGGCTGATTGCCAGCGCAATTATCTTGATAGTGCTGTGGCAAGCCCCTTTTCTCTACGGCCCGATTGCACTGACGAGTGCGCTGGGGGTGCTGGTGTTACTCAGCATCGTCAATGGGTTGATTTTGCTGCTGGCCCGCAAGCGCCACAACCAGATTACGCGCTGGGTCGAGCTGCTGCCCTATCTCACGCTTGGCTTGGCGCTGTGTGTGGTCGAGATTGCGGGGATCGATTTGGCAAGGCGGGCCTTGACGGCGTCGTTGGGGTTGCCGTTTTAGGCCTGCTACTTCCCCCGCATCGTCATAACCGCCTCCAGCACTCCACCAGCAATGGCCAACGCCTTATCGGAAATCGTAAAGCAATGCCGCTCTACGCCGCGTGGGTCGATGTCGCCAATTTTCATGCCTTCGGTCACGATCACGCCATCGTGCAATAGGCCGCGCAGCACCCCAGACAAGGGCGCTTCGACCACCGTAGTGCCGACTGAGGCCAGGGCCTGACCCACTTTGACCTGATCGCCGATGGCTTTGCGACCATACATCTGGCCGGCAATCGGGGCGCACACCACTCGTTTGCTGTCTTCGCCGCCAACTTTGCCGGGCAAACCAGTGTTCGGCTCGGCTTTGCCACGCCACAAAACGCGCCCCAAATCGTGCCCACGGTTGGTTTCGATCACGGCGTGGCAATCCACCCCGGCCTCGAAGCCCGGCCCACACGCGATGACCACCGGGGCTTGGGTGATGACGGTGTGAGCGATGTTGCGCTTGGCCATAATCACATCCACCACAATTTCGGGGCTGAGCACCTCGATGCAGCGGCCCAGCGGATCCGCCAAGACCGGCAGCGTATCGCGCTGCCACAGATACATGGCTTCATCGCTATAGCTAATGCGGGCAGACACAACCCCTTCGACTGCGATGCGGCCTTCATAGAGCGCCGAGGCAAACGACACCATTCGTCGAATCACGAGTGGCTTGTCGATATCCACACATAAGACACGAAAACCGGCCTTCCAAAGCCGGAAAGCCACGCCACTGCCAAGGTCGCCGGCGCCACGAACAACTGCAATGGGGATGCTTCGCATAGTTAATAGTGCAAATTTGAAAGTGCAAAGTGCAGCGTCGCATGTGCAACCCTCACTTTCAACTTGCTCCTTTCAACTTGTTACTCATTATAATGATTGTGTTATGCCCACTGAAGAACCCAAAATTGTGTTGGTCGTGGACGATGAGCCACGTATGATCAACTTTATCCGGATGAATCTGGAGCTGGAGCACTTTCGGGTGGTTCCAGCCGAAAATGGCAGCGAAGCCGTGCGCAAGGTGCGCGAGATGTTGCCCGATTGCGTATTACTTGATGTGATGATGCCGGAGATGGACGGCTTCGAAACCTTGAAGATGATCCGCGAGGAAAGCAACGTGCCAGTCATTATGCTGACCGCCAAAGGCGAGGAGGACGACAAGGTAAAGGGCCTCAATCTGGGCGCGGACGACTACATGACCAAACCCTTTAGCCCACGCGAGTTGGTAACGCGGGTGAAGGCAGTCGTGCGGCGAGCCGAGCTGCCCGCCCAGGTGGAGAAAACCCCGATCAAGGTCGATGAGCGCTTGTCGGTCGATTTCAACCGGCGCGAGGTGATCGTGGCGGGCCAGGCCATCAAACTGCGCCCGACCGAGTGGCGCCTGCTGTATCACTTGATGCAAAACGCCGGCTGGGTGGTGCCGCACGAGACCCTGCTCAGCAAGGTCTGGGGCTGGGAATACCGCGACGAGACCCAGTATCTGCGTCTGTATATTACTTATTTACGCCAGAAGATCGAGAAAGACTTGGCCGACCCACAATATATTTTGACCGAGCGCGGGACCGGATATCGGTTTGTGGATTTTAAGAAGTGACAAGTTGATGGGTGGCTTTGCAGTGATCCAAGCGAAGTCGTAGGAAGAACAGCTGAATACCTTAGGTTTTCAGATTTGAACCACGAAGGACACGAAGTTCTCGAAGTTCTTTCCGAAGACTTCGTGCTCTTCGTGCTCTTCGTGGTAGAAAACCTAAGGTAACCAGGAAGAACGTAACTGTTCAGCCCTAATTCAGGTTTTGTCCGCGAATTTCGCGAATACACGCAAATTTGATTTGCGTTATTCGCGGATTCTGACGCTGGCTGAACAGTTACGGAAGAACAGTTAATATTTTTACAGGCCAATTTTGTTTGTATTAAATACAACGTCGTCAATAGCGATGTTATAAGTTCTGCCAGTATTGACTTCTCCAATTTGTAAGCGACCAATAGGTGTTGTGCCTAGATTGGTCGTTATAGAGAGGTCGTTAACCTTAACATTGTCCAGCCAGACCTCGGTGGTGCTGTTTGCCCCATTGAACACCCAATGCAGCTCGAGTGCATGCCAGCCGTTGGTGACTGAAGTGGCACTCGTTACAGTTACTGCGCCAACATCATTACGCAACGACAGTTTGCCGGCGGTGGAGATAAACATGAAAGCAAGTGAGCTATCTGCCGCTGTGCGTAGACGTAGGACATTGACCTGGCTGGAGTAGCTGATTAGATTGAAATAAATACGGGTATAGGCATCGGAATAAGTGGTGGGCAGGGTTTTTTTGGCATAGGTATTGCCGACGGTCGTGTTGCCTTGTGCGGCTTTGCCGCCACTATGTACAACTGCACTCTGCACAGTGAATCCGGCGCTGGAAGTCCATGCTGCCATTGTTCCTGCTTCAAACCCATCCTGGAAGATGGGGGCAGCACCGGATGTTGGCATAGATGAAGGTGTTGCTAGAGGTACACTGGTGGGTATAGGCAATGGCGTTGCTGTTACAGTTTTTGTAGGCGTAGGCGCAACAACAGTGGGTGGGGTAGTCGGCGTTGCTGTTGGCGTCGTTGACTGACCAAGAATTGTGATGGTCGTTGCGGAAGCGTCATTACGACCTAAAGTCCCCACTGCAAAGTTGTCTTCAACCATTCGTAACTGACTGTAGTGGTTATAGGGGCCAGGATCAGTGCTAGCACTAATCGTCGAGCCCAGTAGCACGGTATAGATGTGATTATTTTCGCTGTTATTATCTTCATCGAACGTGACTACAACTAGGGTGCCGTTCATGAAATTAGCATTGGTTAACTTAGGCTCTAAAAAGCCTTGCAACCAGGTTGCGGCGTATGAAATTCCAGTATTGTGTCCGTCGTTGTCTTGATTGGGCACATAAAAGCTATAGCGGGGTAACGCATTTGCGGCAATGTCCGAGTCCAACTGGCTGGCATTTACGATTTTGGCACAGCGGGTTGCGTTCTGGCGAATGTTGTCAAATGAAATAAAAGGGTTATGTTTGCGCGCATAAAGACCACCCGCTGCGCTGGATGAGTTATAACAGTTCCCTGGATAGTTCTCCTGATACGTTTTCCAAGAAATACCCACGCCTTCTAATAAGTCAACCACATTAGACTGCGCTAAGGTGTGTGAACTATCATCTGTGACGAACGTATCGCCTGCAATTTGCGCAATGTAGTTTGGCTGGGATGGATGGGCAACCGCATAATAGTTAGTGAGCAAACGTCCACGGCTGGCCAAATTTGCAAAATATGAATTCTTTAGAACTGCGCTATAGGCGCTATTTTCAAGTTCGATAATGAAAATGCGTTGGAATTTTTGAGTCGCCGCTTTCGCGGCTGATCTTTCAGGAATTTTTGCAGCAATTGGCTGAAGTGCTGCAAACAATTGGTTTTGAGGGGTCAAACAAGCCGTGATACAGACGATAAAAACAAACAACCTTTTTAGTGTTTGTCTGTTTAGCCCGATGCTAGCCTGTTGATCGTTCGATAAAGGGTCCACTACAAGCTTTTCATTCGAAGACATTACTGCTCCTTGATATAAATCTGTTGGAGTTCGGGACAGCACAGTCCCACGCAGCTATGATGCGGGCATTTGCATATATGTATCTGTAGTCTGATTCCTTGATGTATTGTCGGAAAATCTATGAAACTATAATAACGCATCCAACAGAGGGTGAGAGGGTGCCCAAAACGTTGGTAGTTGGTAAATACAGCGTATTTAGCACGAATGGCAGCCCAGCCCACCTACACCTGGTTTACTTTGGCGGCCACCTCAACCCTGACAGGCAACCTCACCCTGATCGGCTCTGTCGCCAACTTGATTGTGGCCGAACAAGCCCGCCGGGTAGGCCTGCAACTGACTTTTGGCGAATATTTGCGGACCAACGTGATTATTACAATACTCTCGCTACTTGTGGCAATTGTTTGGCGATCACTGCTGCAGTGATCTATCGTATTTGTCGTTTATTACGCATCATCACCTCATAACGCTAAACACGCGCAATCTTTCGCCTTTTTATCTTCAAGGCTATTTCTGAGACATTTTGAATGCTTGGTATCAGCACAATGCAAACGTCTTATCACAAATTCAGTCACACAAGCCACAAAGTTGCCAAAGCATGTTATACTTGCAGAAATTCGGTCTACTGTCAGGATTCGAATTATTTCATTTAATTCATAAACATCTGAGAACTTCTACACGAAGTAAGTAAGAAAGGCAAAAAGAGGTAATAAACAATGAACCCTCCCATTGAACAGAACCAAGTCGGATTGCTCTTAATTGTAGGCACGAGCAAGACCAGTGACACTGTTGCGCAACGAATTACCAGCCGTGGCTATCGGGTTGATGTCACATCAAGTGCACGCGATGCCGTTTCACGGGTCAGCCTTGGCGAAGTTTCAGCCATCCTGTTGGACCTTACCAGCTCGCAAGCGTCACTGGATCTGGCGGATACACTGATGGGACTGCCAGCCTGCCCACCCATTGTTATTTTGGACACTGCGCCAACAATCGAGCGGGTAGTCGGCGCACTGCGTATTGGCGTCGGCGATTACCTCTCGGTCAATGACGGCGAATCGGAAATTATTGATCGTCTGACCGCCCAATTGGCCAAATCTCAAAGCGAAGGCCGCGCCATTAATACGCGCATCGAAATGCCCACCCGCATGACCGAAGGCACTAGCAACACCAAGCTGCCCGGCCTAGACCTGAATGCTGGCCGCCGCATGCTCATCATCGAAGATGTGCCCATTCTGCTGTCTTCAATCGAATTAAACCTGATCGAGGCCCTAATTGAGCGTGCCCCAAATTTGGTGACTTACGAGGAAATGGCGCGGATTGCCTTCCCAAATACGGCCGACGTGGAACATGCTTTGCGCCTGCTGCGTCCTCACATCGCCCGTCTGCGCCGCAAGTTCGAAAGTGTAAACAACACCCGCTGGCGCATCTCGAACTTCCGGGGTCAGGGATATGTCCTACAACGCATCGGCACGCCCATTAGTTCCATGCGCAGCGCTACGCCAATGGCGTGAAGTTAGCACTGGCTAGTGGCTGTCTAGTTGCAAATTTGTCGTCAGTAAGTTTGCGGCGGCAGGTTTGCTTTTTATAACTTCAAAGGAGAAATTTAAAATGGCCAAAGGACAAGTGTCAAAAAAGACGACTAAGAAGAAACCCGCCAAAACTCTTCAGGAGAAGCGGGATGCTAAGAAAGTGAAGAAAGAAAAGAAGTAACGCCCTATCGAGGGAACAATACGACTTAGCATAAAAACACTGGGGCTGCGCAAGCAATCCCAGTGTTTTTTGTTCTTGGGTTTATTTGCCCCTCACACTCCAGGCCGTTGCACCGCTTCAGGGATTGACTCGCCATAGCGGATAATCCGCACGATCGCTCCGGTTTCGGCGAGCGCAGCGATGATGTCTTGGCTAGTCGCTTCGGCCCCAAACGAGGCCCCATCCACCACCAATGCCACCACCCGCAAGCCGCTACGCATGGCTCGCTGCACCGCCACGGCCCAAGCCACATCGGGCGAAGCCGAAATCGCAATTACGGTCGATCCGCGCGCAATTTGCGACAATTCTTTGTCCAGCACCGTCCCGAACGGCAACAGCCCCTGCGCCCGCACCACGGCAAATATCTCCATCAGCTTGGCCAATTGACGCTCGCCCCGATCGGTCGGCAGCATATCGCGGTGAAGGCCATGCGCGATCAATCCCACTGCCTGATTCTGACGCAAGAAATGCTTGGCCACTGAGGCCGCAATCGACACCACATATTCAAAGGTATCCGGCGGCAAGTGGTTTTCGCTGATCAGCAATCCGTCGTTCGGCCGTGCCACCCGCACGGCATCGTGCAAATCAATCGCGATCCACAGGTCAGACATCGGGTCAAGCTCAAATTCTTTAACGATCAGCCGCTGTCGCTTAGCGCTCAGCCCCCAATGAATGCGATTGATACTATCGCCGGTGACATAATCACGGGCACCGGACGCATTGGTGGTGATGTAATGAGTGCGGCGGCGCTGGGCATCTCCGCCTGGCAAAAAGCCGATTGGCAAGGGGAAACTGTGAAAATCAAAGGTGATTGGATAAACCAGTAACGGGTTAACAATCTCAATCGTGCGCTGCATTTGAAAGATGCCGAGTGGGTCACCACTGCGCACCTTGATCGGGCCCAGATGAAAGCGTCCGCGATCCATACACAGGGTGCTGGCTCGCCAGCCGCGCCATTGCAACGGCGGAATCAGGCCGAGCACGCGACTGGCCTGATGACCCGGCAAGTCCGACATATCGCGAATCTCGGTCCATAGCTTGGGCATGCGGCTGAGATTGGTAATGCGGAATTCTTCTTCCAACGTCTGACCGACCTGCCCCACTTTAGTAAGGGCGCGTCGGCCGACCCGAATCCAATTCACCCCCAGCCATGACCACAAGATCGCCAACGCCATGAGGGCGAATAGCGCGCCAGCCAAGCTCCACCACAATGGCTTACCGTACATCAAAGCCCCAGTTATGGCAAAGGTAAACAGCAACACGAAGACGCGAAAACGTGTCATGCCCGCACGCGCACTCCCGGAACAGGGATGCTGCGCAAGAGTTCGTCGACGACCGCCTCAGACGTGACCCCTTTCATGCGGGCCGCCGGACCCACAATAATGCGATGCGCCAGTGTCGGGTGGGCCAAAATCTTGATGTCATCGGGGATGACATAATCGCGCCCGTTAAATGCAGCCCGGGCTTGGGACGCTCGGTACAAAGTGATCGCACCCCGTGGGCTGGCACCCAGATACACATCAACGTGGGTGCGGGTTTTGTCGACCAGCGACACGATGTATTGCTTGATCAATTGATCGACATACACCGAGCGCAACTGCTCCTGCATCTTGGTCAGCTCACTGATCTGCACGATCTGTTTCAGGCTATCGATAGGATGGGCATATTGCTGTGCGTCCAAAATGGCAATCTGTTGCTCGGACGAAGGATAGCCGAGTGAAATGCGCATCAAAAACCGGTCAAGTTGGGCTTCGGGCAACGGGAACGTCCCTTCGTACTCGATCGGGTTTTGGGTGGCCAATACGATAAATGGAGCCTGCAACACTCGCGTGATGCCATCGACGGTCACTTGGCGTTCTTCCATCGCCTCCAACAGGGCGGCTTGTGTTTTGGGTGTAGCGCGGTTGATTTCGTCGGCCAGCACCACTTGGGCCATGATCGGCCCGGGGCGAAATTCAAAGTCGCCGGTCTTCTGATTGTAGATGGAGGTGCCGGTGACGTCTGCTGGCAGCATATCCGGGGTGAACTGGATGCGCTTAAACGTGCCTCCAATCGAGCGGGACAGCGCCCGCGCCAACATGGTTTTGCCCACGCCAGGGACATCTTCGATCAGAAGATGCCCCTGGCACAGCAAGCAAATGGCGGTGAGTTCTACCGTGTCATGTTTACCAAAGATTACATGTTCGACGTTGTCGATTAGACGGGAAGCAAAGTCTTGTACGGTTGGCATGGAGAATTTCTAAGTTAGTTTGTGCACGGCCTCCAGCGCCGCGTCATAATCAGGGTGTTGGGC
The DNA here is from genome assembly GCA_031392845.1 of Chloroflexota bacterium. GTDB lineage: Bacteria > Chloroflexota > Anaerolineae > J036 > Brachytrichaceae > JANMVQ01. The sequence continues at coordinate 9,034 of JANMVQ010000527.1, read as the reverse complement.
GATCTCAGGCACATACTCGACATAGGTCACCGCATTATTTTTGGCAACCACGAACACGCAGCGCTGATCCAAGCGCAGCTCTTTTACATGTGTACCGGTCGCATCGCCGAAGGCCATCTCGCGATAGTCTGAAAGCACGATGATATTCTCAACTTCAGCATCTTTGACCCAGCGACGCTGGGCAAACGGCACATCCGCGCTGATGGTAAACACCTTGGCCGTGCTACCTAACAGAGCAGCTTCATGGTTAAACCTTTTAGTTTGTGCGTCGCAGATACCGGTGTCCAATGAAGGAACCACGCTAATCAAACGCACCGTGCCCTCGTAATCCTTGAGATCCACTTCGCTCAGATCCGGCGCGATCAACTTCACGGATGGGAATAGATCCCCGACTTGGAGCACGCAGCCCCGGACGGTTTGCGGCTTGCCTTTAAACGTAACTGCACCAAAGCGTTCATTTGCTGTCGTCATGGCTATCACTCTCTCCTGTTGCTAGATTTTTTCTCAACTTCACAACTCTAGTATCACTGGGTGCAACGAACTGTATTGATCCAACTTGCTCAAACCAAATTGATCCAAGAAACCATATTGGAATCGATTAAGCTGAATTTTGACTTTGAAGCCGGAGAGTCTAGCATAACGCTATGGGCAACGCATGAATTTGGGATAGCAAAACCCCAAAGCTGGCCCCGCAAACATCTCCGCGTATCGGAGCTCATGGAGGCCAACTTTGGGGCTTTCGAGAATCCTCTGGGATCTACGCCAACTACGAGCGTTTCAACGAGACAATTGCTGGGGTCAGGTCAAACATCCAGAAACCGAACGGCAACAGGACGATTGACAAGCACAACAGATAAGCGATTACCATCCAGATCCCACTCAGCCACCAACCTATGAGCAGGAAGTAGGCGATGCGAAGCAGTATGTTCGTCTCCGGGACGGCACGGACTGTGCCATCCCTGTTGGCTTGCAATAATCGCCGCCCGCGCAGCGCCATCACCTGTGGCACATTGTTCAGCATCGATGCGGAAATAGGTAAACCGATCACGGTCAGCATCAACAGCCACGCCACCGCCGCCCAAATCGCCCCAAGCCACCAGCCCACGAGGGCAAACCACAAAATCTGGATCAAACAACCGGGCCGATTCGTCTGGATATAGGTTACATTTGGGGATGTCATTTGCTGTTTCTATTATCTCCTCGATCAACTTTCTGATCATGATCCTCACGCAGGGCATCCTTGAGTTTCCGGTCAGACATGCGACGCTCAATCAGCATGAGCGACCCCATCAGGGTGCCGGTCAAAATGATGACGCCAATCACACCCAGGACGTAAACTATGATTTGAGTAGGGATCCTTATTTCCATAGTGATTATTTGCGGGCCACCAGCCCATCGCGCGACATTAGCGCGGCGCCGATTGCCCCGGCCTCTTCACCCAGTTTAGCCTCAACGATATGCACTTGGTCTAAATTTGTGCGATTGATGCAGTACTGCCGAGCCGTGCTGTCGATTTGCGGCAACATCCATTTGCCTAACCCTTCCATCACCCCACCCCCGTAGACCAGCATATTTGGATCAAATGCATTGATCAGCGTGGCCGCGTGTAAGCCCAAGTAATAGGCGGCCCGTCGCAATACCTCAACGGTGAGGGCGTCGTTCCTGGCAACGGCTTTGGCCAGCACGCTGCTGGTCAACGCGCCATCTTTCTCGGCCATCAGATCGGGCAATACACTGGTGCGCCCGCGATCTAGGCCGTGGCGCAAATCACGCTCGATGGCGCTGCGGCTGGCCAACGCCTCGATCCCGCCGCGCACCCCGGTGCCAAACGCATACGGGCCATCCATCATCATAATCATGTGGCCCACCTCGCCAGCCGTGCCCCGCGCACCCTCAAAGACCTTGCCATTCAAGACCAAGCCTCCGCCAATGCCAGTGCCAACAAACACCGCGATAAGATTGTCTACACCGACGCCTGCACCCACGCGGTGCTCACCGATAGCCGCCACGCGCACGTCATTCGACAGGCTTACCGGCACATCCAGCCAGTCTTTGCGCAGCGTGCGCGCCAATGGGATGTTTTGCCAACCGACTAAATTCGTCAGCTCAACAACCACGCCATTCTTGCTATCCACCGTCCCAGGTGCGCCCATCCCAAATGAAACAATATCCTGTTTACGGATATCCGCGCTAATGATCGCTTCTTCGACGACCTTAATAATGCGACTGGTGACATGAGTTGGGCCTTGATCGGCCTGCGTCGTTTTTTTGGCACGCCCAATAACCTTGCCAGCGGCATCGACGACTGCCGCCAAAATTTTCGTTCCACCCAAATCTACGCCAATCGAGTAACTTCCAATTTTTGCCATGCTGCTCCTATAACTAATTATGCACGTTGTCCCGCTATCACCCATTCAGGGTTCAAGAAACCTGCCTATCCACCCAGCTGAAATTGAACGCGGATTAACCGGATAGCAGGACTTTTCAGGATACATCATCCAAAAAATCCTGTCATCCGGTTAATCCGCGTTCTATATCTTTTGCTTTTGACTACCCGCTACAGTCGAATTTGAAACTGCTGATTCCCCAACAGTGCACGCCAGTGAATTAGAATCGTATCATTATGCGCGTCCCGATTTCGTGGCTTAAGGACTACGTTGAGATTAGTTTACCGATAAGTGAGCTGGCTGAAAAGTTGACATTGGCTGGTTTAGAAGTGGAGAAGATCGAGTATATAGGATTGCCCGGCAGCGAACTGCCGTGGGACCCTGATAAGATATTCGTGGCTCAAGTGCTGAACGTCGAGCGACACCCCAACGCCGACAAACTGTTGCTAGTCGATCTGAATTATGGCGTAGAACGCCAAATTCGGGTCGTCACCGGCGCGCCCAATTTGACGGTGGGCGACAAGGGCCAAAAAGTCGTGCTGGCGCTCAAAGGTTCGCGTCTGTATGACGGGCATAAAGAGGGCAAAGTCATCACCGTGCTCAAAGAAGCCAGCCTGCGCGGCGTCAAGAACGACAGCATGGTGTGCAGCGAGAAAGAGCTTGGCCTCAGCGACGAACACGACGGCATCATCCTGCTGCCGGAAGATGCGCCAGTAGGCACACCCGTTGCCGATTATTTGGGCGACGCCGTGCTGGAAGTGGCGATCCTACCGAACACCATTCGCTGTGCCGGCATCCTCGGCATCGCCCGTGAGGTGGCTGCGCTCACCGGGCAGCAGTTGCGCTATCCGCGCATGGACTTTGTAGAAAATGACCCAGACAAGACCGCTGATTTGGTCAAGATTGAGATTGGCGATGCACACCTGAATCCGCGCTTCACCGCTAGCATCATTAAAAACGTGACGCAACGTCCTTCACCCGCTTGGATGCAGCGCCGCCTCAAGTTGTGCGGGATACGCGCCATCAATAACATCGTGGATGTGTCTAACTACGTCATGCTGGAGATAAACCATCCGACGCACACGTTTGATTTTGATGCGCTGCGGTCTATGCCACGTTTCGCGGATGAACAAACGTCAAACGTCAAACGTCAAACGTCTGCTGCTCCTCAGTCTAAATTGATATATACCCGCTTAGCCGAGCCAGGCGCGACGCTAAAAACATTGGACGGCAAAGTGCGTACATTACTATCGACCGATATCGCGATCTACGATGAGGTTGGCGTCACCTCACTAGCCGGGGTGATGGGCGGCGCAGCCAGCGAGGTGAACAACACGACGAAAAACGTATTGTTGGAAGTGGCCGCTTGGAACAATATTAGCATTCGACGCACCGCCCGCCATCATGATCTAAACAGCGAGGCCAGCTACCGCTTTGCGCGCAACTTGCACTGGGATCAGGCCATGCTGGCACAAAAACGTGCGCTGTATCTATTGCAACAGCTTACCGGCGGCACAGTCACCCAGGGCGTCATTGATGTATATCCCACACCAGCGCATGTCGTTACGGTCGATCTAGATCCTTCCTATGTCAACCGCACCGTAGGCATGGAAATACCGGTTGATGAAATGGTGCGCATTCTGACCAGTTTGGAATTCACGGTAGAGACGCGAAATGTTGTAGAGACGCGAAATTTCGCGTCTCTACAACATTCCGCGTCTCTACATGTCACGGCACCCAACCACCGCACCGATATCGAAGGACCACACGATCTGGTCGAGGAAATCGGGCGTATTTATGGCTACGACCGATTGCCAGTGACATTGATGAAAGACGAGATGCCAGCAGCACATGGCAACTCAGCACTGACACTAGAAGAGCGCGTCAAAGACGTGCTGGTCACGTTGGGGTTGAGCGAGTTCATCAGCTACCGCATGACCACGCCACAGACCGAGGCACGCACCTTTGCACCCAACACTCCGCCGGATGACCGCGCCTATGTCACCCTGCTGAACCCGATCAACCCAGAGCGGCATTCATTGCGGCATGGCTTGGTTGCTGGTGCGCTGGAGACGCTGAGCACCAACTTGCGCCATCATGATGAGGTGCGCGTGTTTGAGATCGGCAGCGTGTATTTACCCAGCGAGAAAAACGATGGGCTACTGCCCGATGAATTACCTCGACTGACACTGGCCTTAAGTGGGGCACGCAACAGCAATTCATGGGCCACCACTGATAAGACCAATGGGTCAATGGATTTCTTCGACTTGAAGGGCGTAATCGAAGCGCTGTTTGACGGGTTGAAGTTGGATGTGGGTTACGAGAGCATCACTCACCCGACTTACTTTCCAGGCCGCAGCGCAGCCATCATCGGCGGCAGCGGCAAGAACGCGCAGCAACTGGGTGTATTTGGCGAGCTACATCCCAAGGTGCGCGAAGGGTGGGGTCTGCCCGACCAACCGGTACTGATCGCCGACCTTGATCTGGCCGCGATCCAAGTCGCTGTGGGCAAACAACGGCTGGTGCAAGATGTGCCACGTTTCCCTCCCGTTCAGGAAGACTTAGCAGTGATTGTCGATGATGCGGTCAAAGCAGCCGACATCGAGAGTGCGCTGCGGCGGGCAGGAGGCAACTTACTCAGCAAGGTCGAACTGTTTGATGTGTATCGTGGCGAGCAAGTAGGCGCAGGCAAAAAAAGCATGGCTTATTCGCTTACTTATCAGGCTGAGGATCGCACCCTCGGCGACAAAGACGTTGAGAAGCAACGCAACAAAATTGTTAGATCGCTAGAAGCGCAATTGGGAGCCACGATCCGCAAGCGCGGTGACGTTTTTCCTGCGCTCCCATTAAGCATGGGAGCCTAAAAATAAAAAGAAGACTCATGAAGAAAAATGGCTGGATTGCGTTAATTGCAGGGATGGCGGTGGTGTGTTTGTGTGTAACGCTCGTGGGCGGTGGGGCCGCGACGTTTCTGATCGCACGAGAATTTCAAAATCAATTGTCGGACAGCGAATCGCCAGAGATTGGCGTGGAACCTGCGCGCCCAGTGGCCCCAACAGCGACAGTTCGCCCAATCGTGCGTACCCCTCTCGCAACCCCAAACACAACCGAGCAAAATACCCAAACCTTCGCTGCAGAAGTTAAGCTGCCTAAACAAAACCTAGTTGACCTGGCCATTCGGTATCGCGGGGTCAAACCAGCGGATGCCACGGTCAAATGCGAGCGAATTGCAACGGGTTATGACATTGGGGCCAGCCGCACGTTTACGTTAAGCAACAGCGACACGGATAAGCAATTCAGCATAACAGCACGTCTGGAATACAAGACCGCGCATGTGTATATGTGGGTGGAACGCTCACCCACAAATATTCGATTGGACAACACCCGGCTGCGCCGCGCCGCTGATCAATTTGAAGAGAAGATATATCCAACCACCCGTAACTTCTTTGGTGAAGAGGCCTCGCCCGGGGTTGACTGCGATCCACATCTAACGATTGTCCATGCGGCGGGGTTGGGCCAGACTGTCGGCGGGTATTTCTCATCCGCCGATTCGTTTTTGCGGGCAGTGCGCGATGACAGCAACGAAGCCGAAATGTTCGTCGTGCATGCCGCACCAGGCTTCAATGGCGAACGCCCCAACACCGATACATATATGAGCACGCTGGCGCACGAATTTCAGCACATGATCAGCTATAAGAATGTGCATGCGCCAGATCTATGGCTGGAGGAAGGGGCCGCTCAGTTGGCTGAACGATTAAATGGTTATGCCGATGGGATTAGCACAGTCTATGCCTTTGCCGATGCGCCTCAAACTCAGCTGAACACCTGGGCCGACAGTAGCGCCGGTGATAACTCAGCACATTACGGGGCTGGGTATGTGTTCTGGAGCTATTTGTACGACCGATTTGGCGAGGATGTCGCCAAGAAACTGGCCCGCAGCCCAGAACGCAGTGTAAACGCTTTCATAGCACTGTTGGCGGCTGAGGGCATCGTGAATCCAGATACCAATCAGGCCTTTACATTTGAGGATCTATTTGCGGATTTTGTGGTGGCCAACTTCATGAACCAACAGAAGATTGAGCCTGCCGGCACTCGCTATCAATACAGCAGTATCGAAGTGCCACCTATGAGCAAGCATGCGGAGTATCGGCAAATTGACTATCCAGTCGATGTCAAAGATCAGGTCAGCCAATTTGGAACACATTACATCGAATTGCGCGGTGATCAACCCGTAAATATTCGCTTTACTGGCTCGAATGCGGTGCCGCTTTTGCCACTTGAAAATTCGGATGGGCAATTTTGGTGGTCGAATCGCGCCGATTCCAGTAACTCGCGCTTGACTCGTGAAATTGACCTAAGTGCATTGCCTAAAGCGCGCAAGACCACGCTGAACTATAAGGCGTGGTATCGGCTGGAGCAGGATTACGACTACGCCTATGTGAGTGCCAGTACCGACAATGGCGCGACCTGGCTCACCTTGAAAAGCGCCACCTGCACCACTGCAAATCCGCAGAGTTCCAATCTGGGTTGCGGCTATACCGGCGCTTCGGGCAATCCAGATCAGCCAACATGGGTAGATGAAAGCATCGATCTTACCGTCTATGCCGGACAGAAGTTCCTGCTACGTTTTGAGATGGTGACAGACGCAGCGGTCAATCGAGAAGGGTTGGCAATTGATGCTATCGAGATTGCTGAAATCAATTTTCGAGATGATGCCACTACTGACACGGGCTGGACTGCTGAAGGCTTTGTGCGAGCCGACAACATGCTGGCCCAACAGTGGCGGGTACAGGTCATTTTGTTTAACAAAGACAATAGTGTGGCGCTAGAGCGTCTCAACCTAACCAATAGTAATGGGACGATACCAGTTAATCTGGGCAAGACAGTGGATTACGCCATCCTAGCCATTTCGGCCAGTACACAATCCACCACAGAGCCAGGTGCATATCAATTAGAAATCAAATAGAATGAAAAAGCTTACTAATGTAGGCGACTCGAAAGGTGCAGGCTCTCGGTTTCGGCGAGAAATCTCAACTGCACTTCATAAGTTGTCTCATATTCGGAACAAGTGGTGACTCGACGTTAGCAAGATCAAGTTGAAAATTGGTCAAGGCTTGGTCGAGGTTTGATCCGAAACGCAACATGGGGGGAAAAATTGCATGAGAGGTGAACGGGGATCTGGCGTAAATGTCATTATTATTATGCTAATCGTTGCATGTATAGCAACATTTTTGATTGTGGTATTGACCATGCTTTAGAACAAAACACCAACAGCAACTCAATCGTTCCCCTGACGATCGCCACTGCAACCTTTTACAGCTAAATAAAGGAAACAGACAAGTGCCACAACACACTTGTCTGTTTTTTGTTTACGCTAACCCATAGGTCGGCCCAGTCAAGTCCATCCCTCATCCAGAACTATTCCATCAGATCATCAGGTTGTTATCCAGCAAATGTCAGCCATCATAGCAACAACGCGCTATGATGGCTACATGTTATGGTCAAGCTTGACCTATGTTGTCGTGAATTGCGTACATAAGGATAAAAATCTATATGAATAGTTTTGGATTTCTCTCTGTTATTGGTTTTCTGCTGCTAGTCGGTGTGGTGCTATATGTGGTCTATGTAGGGTCACAACGTGCCCAAGGCCGAACCATGAAATTTTCGCTCACCATACTGGGTGGACTAGTAGTGGGCGGCGTTATTTTGAGCACGCTGGGTCGCGGGCTGATCTTTGTGAACGCCCAGGAGCGCGGCATTGTCATCAATCTGTTTACCGGTGTGCGCGCTCAGACACTTCAGCCCGGCATTCATTTTATGACGCCGTTTGTGGAATCAGCCCGCACTTTCTCGATCGGCCAACGTGCCTACACCATGTCCAGTGTGCCCACTGAGGGCCAGATCGGCGGCAACGATGCGGTTACGGCCCGTACCTCCGATGGTCAGGAAGTCTTTATCGATGCCACCGTGCAATACCAGATCGATAGCACGAATATAGTGGATTTGTTTATCCGTTGGATTGGCCCCAATGGCGAAGAGCGGTTTGAAGATGGGCTAGTGCGCCCGCAATCACGCAGTATCGTTTACAACCGGGTAGCGCAGTATAAAGTTGAGGAAGTCTATAGCACCAAGCGCGAAGTGATGCAGCAACAAATCACCGACGACTTACGCAAAGCGCTGAGTGACAACGGCCTCACATTGACGGCATTTCTTCTGCGCAACATTACATTTAACAAAGATTACTCTGCCTCAGTGGAACAAAAGCAAATTGCCCAGCAGCAGGCTGAACGCGCCAAATTTATTGTGGATCAGGAACGCCAAGACGCCGAACGCGTTCGGGTGAAGGCACAAGGTGAGGCCGATGCGGTCGTCACCCGCGCTAAGGGTGACGCTGAATCGCGCATTATCGCGGCCAAAGCCGAAGCCGAAGCATTGCGCCAAGTGGCAACCGTCATCAAAGAGAATCCCGCTATGTTGACCTATCGTTACATTGAGAAGCTCTCGCCCAGCATCCAGACCATTTTGCTGCCCAGCGGCCAGAACTTTATTCTCGATCCAAAATCACTGATGGGTCCGCTGCAGCCGACCTCGCCGCAGACGCAGATTGCGCCATCGAACACGATTACGCCCTAAACTGGTCAAAACGA
>JANMVQ010000507.1:0-1588 GCA_031392845.1 Chloroflexota bacterium | reverse complement strand
GGCCCCTCGCGGCCTTCCACACCTAAGGCCTTGCGTTGCGCCTCACGCCAACGCGCCAACCGCTCGGCGACGGCCTGCTCGTAGCCCACCCCGCTGGGCGAGTAGAACGACATGCCAGCGATCTCGCGCGGCAGATAATTCTGCGCCACAAAATGCTCATCGAACTCGTGCGGATAAAGATAGCCTTTGCCATGGCCCAGCCCCTTCGCATCACGGTTGGCGTCGCGCAAGTGATCGGGCACTTCACCCGCACCCTCGCTCTCGATCTGGGCACGCGCCCGATAGTAGCTGCCCGCCGTGTTGGATTTGGGCGCGGTCGCTAGATATAGCGTCGCCGTGACAATGGGATACATCCCCTCCGGCATGCCCATGTAGTCGAAGGCTTGTGCGGCAGCGGCGGCAACAACCATGCCCTGCGGATCAGCCAGACCAATGTCCTCGCCGCTCAAGATCAACAAACGCCGAATGATGAAGCGCGGGTCTTCCCCGGCATACAGCATCTTGGCTAACCAATACAGCGCGGCGTCCGGGTCGCTACCACGCACACTTTTGATAAAGGCGCTGATCGTGTCATAGTGCGCGTCACCCTCTTTGTCATACAGCACGGCCCGGCGCTGGATGCTATCCTGCGCCACTGCCAGATCGATATGCACCACGCCGTCCTTATTTTCGGGTGTCGATTCGACCGCTAACTCGAGTGCGTTCAAGGCGTTGCGGGCATCGCCACCCGCCACATGCGCGATGTGATTCAGCGCCACAACATCGGTTTGTACCTTGCGTCGGCCGTAGCCGCGTTCGGGATCACTCAAGGCACGATGCATCAGGGCGATCACATGGGCATCAGTCAACGTCTTCAACTGAAATAAGCGCGAGCGCGACAGCAAGGCCTGATTCACCTCAAAATACGGGTTCTCTGTCGTCGCGCCGATCAAGATAATGGTGCCATCTTCGACATGCGGCAGTAACGCATCCTGCTGACTCTTGTTAAAGCGATGGATCTCGTCCACCAGCAAAATGGTGCGTTGGCGATGCAGGGCCCGCCGCTCTTTGGCCTCACTGCTCACCCGTCGGATATCGGCGATGCCCGCCATCACCGCATTGAGAATTTCAAAATGGCTGCTGGTGCGGTTGGCAATGATCTTGGCCAATGTGGTCTTGCCCGTGCCCGGTGGCCCCCACAGCAAGATCGAGGAGAACAAACGGTCGGATTCGATCGCCCGGCGCAGCAATTTACCTGAGCCAATAATTTCTTCTTGACCGATAAAATCATCGAGCGTACGCGGACGCATACGGGCGGCCAGGGGCGCTTCGTCGTTCAACTGTTGATCGAGCGAATGAGCAAACAAGTCAGATGGCATACCTCAAGTTTAGGCGATCCGGGTAAAGACATACCCCAAACCATCACTCCCCATCGTGACAAAGCGCTGATTGTCGCCTTGTTGAAAAGGTAATTGCTCACGGGAAAATTTAAGCTGAGGAGTGAATTGCGACGGCAGGGTGTAGGAATTGCAGGACGGGTAAGCCCATGAGGTTGACTAAAGTCTCAAAGACAGCCTGACCTTTAAGTTTGGCGGTGTCGATGACTGTC
>JANMVQ010000495.1:0-35625 GCA_031392845.1 Chloroflexota bacterium | reverse complement strand
AGGATCAAGTGCTGGCTGGTTAATTTTTTTAGTATTGTATGGAATCAAGAATGGCAAAACAAAATACCACCGAGTTCGCGGTGATTGGGTTGGGGCGGTTCGGATCTAATCTGGCCCTGACCCTTGAGGAGCTAGGTTATTCAGTGTTGGGCATCGATCAGAGCAAGGAGATTGTGCAGCGGCTTGCACCTATGCTGACCCAGGCGGTTGCATTGGATGCGACCGATGAAAATGCCTTGCGGGCGATTGATATGGCCGCATTTCAGATCGCTATTGTCGCCATTGGCAGCAGCTTTGAGGCGAATCTCATGACGCTGGTGGCGCTCAAAGCTATTGGGGTACGCCAGGTGATTTGCAAGGCTTTGACTGACCGCCAGCGCGAGATCCTCCTGCGGGTGGGGGCCGACCGGGTGGTGCAGCCAGAGCGCGATGCTGGCACGCGACTGGCGCATGAACTGACGACTCCCAACGCACTGGCCCATGTGGCGTTGGGAAAACTTCACAGTATTACTGAACTACTGGCCCCAGAGCGCCTATGCGGCAAAGCTCTGGATGACATCCAAGACATGCTGCATCGGGCCACGGTGTTGGTTGTCAAACGTGGCGAGGTGCTGAACCTGATGCCTGCGCCGGAGTTTGTAGTGCAGGCGGGTGATTTGCTGGTGCTGCTCGGGACAAACAGCGCTATCCGTAGCGTCGAGCTTTTATGAATCAGAAGTTAAGCTCAGTTTGGATCTTTGCTCGCTTTGCCAACTTGCTGGCGTTGACCAAGCGCATCAAACGGTTGCCAACGCCAGTACGGCTAGCAACAGGGCTGGCAATGTTGATCATTATCGGCACGGGGCTACTAATGTTGCCCGTGGCCAGTCTGCGTGGGTTGCACGTGAACGAGGCTTTGTTTACTGCTGTTTCAGCGTTGTCGGTTACAGGGTTGTCCGTCATCTCGCCATCACGCGATCTCACTCCATTTGGCCAGTTTGTGTTGATGGTGCTGATCCAGACCGGTGGCGTGGGTTTTATGATCTTGGCCTCGCTTATCTTTGCACTGATTGGTCGACGTATCTCGCTGACGAATCGGCTGGCCATCACCGACTCGCTTGGGTTAGTGCGCCCCGGTGCAGTGCTAACGCTCACCCGCAATGTCATCATCGGGGTGCACGTGATTGAGTTGATTGGCGCAGCATTTCTATGGGCAAGATGGCGCGGCGAGTTAGGCGATGGCCAGGCCGCATTCTATGCGCTATTTCATGCGGTGTCGGCATTCTGCAATGCCGGGTTCGATCTGTTTGACGGACGCATTCCTAACGATGGGCTGTCCCTGTTGATTATCGGCAGCTTGATTACATTGGGTGGATTGGGGATTCCTGTGCTGGGCGATCTGTTTGTTGTGGCACGTGCGCAGTTGCGGCATCGCTTGCATCAACCGCATTCGCGGCGTGAGCGCTCGCTCTCGTTACACAGTCGGCTCACATTGATCGCCTATGCGGCATTGGTGCTGATCGGTTGGTTGGCCCTGTTTGTAGCGGAGCGCCAGCCTACTCATACTCTGTACGCTGAACCGCTGGATCGGCAGCTGTCTATCTCGCTGTTTCAGTCGGTAGCCACCCGCACCGCCGGGTTTGTGGCCGTACCCTCCTATTCATTCGAAGCCTTGGCCCCGGCCAGCCAACTGGTGATGATTGTGTTGATGTTCATTGGTTGTGCCCCGGCCTCAATGGGGGGCGGCATCACTACCGGCACCCTTATTGTGTTGATATTGGCGCTGTGGAGTTATGCACGGCAACGGCCGGTGTTGCGGGTGAGCAACCGCAGTCTGTCCCCCGGCACTGTACGGCGGGCAGCAGCGGTATTGATCACCTCACTGATGGTGGTGATCACCGCCACCTGGCTGATTCTGGTCACCCATGAGGTGACGCTTGATGCGGCCCTTTTTGAAGTGGTCTCAGCCTTTGCCACTTGCGGATTGACATTGGCCTTAACAGGCTCGCTCAACCTGTTTGGACAAATTGTGATCATGCTGGTCATGTTCTGGGGACGGCTGGGTGCATTGACCCTTGTCTCGGCCGTGGCCTGGCAACCGACACGGCGTGATGACTTGGTCAGTTATCCGGAAGAACCCGTTCTTATTGGCTGACAATGCCAGTCAATCTAAACAATCTAAACAATCTAAAAAGTTCTGTCGACCTTAACAGGAATGCGAAATCACTGCCTGCCTAGCGGTAACTATTCAGTCCAAATTTGGTCTTTGTCCGCGAATAACGCGAATTTACGCTAATCTTATTTACGAAGATTAGCGTGATTAGCGGATTTTAATTGTGGCTGAATAGTTACGCCTAGCGACTAAAGTCGCGGCTGCGCAAAGCGAAGCCCTTCGGGCTGAGAATAAGCCCGAAGGGCTTGGCGATATGGGGAACGAGCCGCATTCTCTTTGCCACTGACCAAACTGCGTCTCCCAATTCACCACTTAACTCAGTTGAACCAAAAAATTAAAATGCCCGACCAACCTGGCCGGGCATTTCTTTTATTTTGACTGCTGACTATTGATCTCTTCTGTCTAGAACAGATTCCACAACGCCTGGTTATAGACCTCGTGGTGATACTGCACTTCCTGACTCTTGACAAAAGTACCTAGTAAGCGTGGGCAACGGTCGGCGCTGGCTTGCTTCAGGTCGGCGAAGCGGGCCTTCACATCCTCACCCAGCAACTTGGTGGTCCACTCAGCTGCGCGGAAGTCTTCGATGGCAGTATAGACATTGTCGGGCAAATAGCGTGAGGCCTGGCGCAGGTTGGATTGGTTGCTGATGTCACCTTCCAAGCCAGTCTTGAACACCGAAAGCATGACCATGTAGGGGTTTGCATCTGGGCCGACCGAACGCACTTCGGTGCGCATGCTCTTCTCATTGCCGATAGGGATACGCACCATCGAACCGCGATCCGTAGGGCTAGCCTTAATCTGATTAGGTGCTTCGAAGTGTGGATCGAGACGGCGATAAGCATTGACACTACTATTCAGCATCAAGCAGATATCGTTACCGTGAGTCAAGATGCGATCGACAAAAGACCACCCCATCGCGCTCAGTTTCTCTTCACCGCTTGGATCCCAAAACAGGTTCTTGCCATCTTTGCTGATCGAAATGTTCGTGTGCATGCCATTGCCGTTGATACCCACGACGGGCTTGGGCAGGAAGCTGGCGGTCATCCCGAGCCGATTGGCCACCTGGCGACAGATTAATTTATAAAGCTGAATGGTGTCGGCAGCAGCAACCACCTCGGCATAGCTGTAGTTGATTTCGAACTGTGAGGGCGAGACTTCTGGGTGATCCTTTTCGTTCTGAAAACCCATAGCCCGCTGGACTTCAGCCACCGTATCAATAAATGTGCGCAGTGGATCGCCCGGCAATGAGTGATAGTAACCGCCACTGTTGACGAACTCAAATTTGCCGGTCTCATGATAATTGCGCTCGGCATCCACTCCTTTGAACAGGAACCCTTCGATTTCGTTGGCCGCGTTCATGGTGTAGCCGTTCTTCTCAAACTGCTCTTTGGCAAAGTTCTTGAGTACCCCGCGCATGTCGGCGCTATAGGCACTGCCGTCTTTGTCGATGACTTCGCCGAATACGAGTACTTTACCGGGGCCAAAGAAGTCGGCAGGTGCCCAGTAGAAAGCACTCCAATCGATACCCAAGCGCAAATCCGATTCACGCTGAGCCGTAAAGCCACGGATCGAAGAGCCATCGAAGGTCAGGTTGTCCCAGCTCTTCAGCAGGAACTTCTTGTCGTAATCGAGCATGTGCAGACGGCCTTCCAGATCACTGAACATGACCGTGACCGCTTTGATGCGCTTCTCCTCGGTCAGATACTTGATGCGCTCGGCCTGAATCTGATCTGCTGGCACACGATCCAAGCGCTGCTTCTTGGCCGCGAGGTTGAGGTCTTCTAGCTCGCTATACGACAGTTGAAGGAAATCACGTAGCTCGCTCATGGGAAAGGGTTATTTACTCCTGATAAAAATAGGTTTCGATCTTCTGGGTTTTGGCCTGATTGGAAAAACAAAAAGGACATGGCAACTGAGACGGATGACTCCGTCAAACAGCCAGCCACGTCCAGGTGACACCAAAACTTGTTGATAGCATTATAAAGCGGAGCAAGCTTGCGTCAAGATGATCAACGAATGGCTTGGATGCTTATCCGTTGACGGCTGATCCGTTGATTCATTGTCTATCCGTTGAGTCGTGGATAATCACCCCAACATGCTCCGATTTTTAACCGCGGGGGAATCACACGGCCCCGCTCTGACCGCGATCCTTGAAGGCATGCCGGCTGGCTTGTCCCTTTCGTCTGAACAACTTGACATTGATCTGGCGCGCCGCCAGCAGGGCTATGGCAGCGGCGGGCGAATGAAGATTGAACGCGACCATGCCCGCATCACCAGCGGAGTGATGGCTGGCCAGACCACAGGCGGCCCCATTGCCTTTACGGTCGAAAATCTGGATTATGTGAAGTGGGCTGACAAAAATGTTGAGCCGCTAACAATTCCACGTCCCGGCCACGCTGATTTAACCGGCGCGGTGAAGTATGGCTATCGCGAGCTGCGTCTCTCGCTCGAACGGGCCTCGGCCCGCGAAACCACCATGCGCGTCGCAGTCGGCTCGGCCTGCCGCCAATTCCTCAAACAGTTTGGCATCGAGGTGGGCGGGTATGTGGTGAGTGTGGGGGAGGTGAGTGTGGAGATGGTTCAGAAAGTTCAGAAGGTTCAGGACCTTTTGAACGTTACGAACCTTCCAAACCTTCAGAGCTTTCCCAACCTTACAAACTCCGACTATCTGAGCCGTTTCGCCGCTGCCGAAGCCAGCGATGTGCGCTGCTACGATGAAACAGTAGCAGAGACGATGCGAGCGCGTATTCGGCAGATCATGCAGGCCAAAGACACCTTGGGCGGGGTGATTGAGTGCGTGGCGTTAAATGTGCCGCCAGGGTTAGGCAGCCACGTGCATTGGGATCGGCGCTTGTCGGCCAAGTTGACTTCAGCGGTGATGAGCATTCACGCCATGAAAGGTGTCGAGATCGGCGATGGGTTTGAGGAGACCCGCCGCCCCGGCACCCAAGCGCAGGATGAGTTGTATGCTGAGGATGGTGTCATCAAACAGCGCAGCAACCATGCGGGCGGCATCGAAGGTGGCATCAGCAATGGCGCCTCAATTGTGGTTCGAGCTGGGCTAAAGCCAATTGCGACGACGCTCAATCCGCTCGATTCGATCGACCTGGCCACTGGTGAGTCGGTCAAGACCCAGTATGAACGCAGCGATTTTTGTCAGGTGCCGCGGGCTGTGCCGATTGTTGAGGCCATGGTGTGCTATGTGTTGGCGGATGCGTTAATCGAGAAACTGGGCGGCGATTCCATCAACGAGATGCAGCCGCGCTTCGAGACTTTGCGCAAGATGCGCTTGGAAGACTTGCCGATGGATGGGGTGCCTTGGCGATTTAATTACGGCCCGTAAGACTTTTCACCGCAGAGACGCAAAGGGCGCAGAGATTTTCAAAGAGGACTTTGAGAGATGATCAACGATATTTCACGTCAGATTATTGGATCTGCGGTTATTACAGAATGGCGTTACTACTCAGCGTCTTTATCGTGACCCGCCACATATAGCTAAAATCAGCGAAAGGGCGTCAAATCGCCATATATGGCGTGGCTATATATGGCAAAAAGGCTCGTTTTTGTCGAATTTCGCCATATGTGGCGGTGCAGGATTTAACCGCTGAGTAGTTACAGAATGGAATTAAACGAATCGTGAATGGACTTAATGAATCCTCTGCGCCTCTGCGGTGAAATATGCTATGGCAAAGAATTTGATATTGGCGGGTTTCATGGGGGTGGGCAAAACTTCGGTGGGCCAGATCGTGGCGCACAAGTTGGGCTATGCCTTTGTCGACACCGATAGCGAGATTGAGCGACGCGAAGGGATGAGCATCCCCGAAGTGTTTGCGCAGAAAGGCGAGCCCTATTTTCGCGCTTGCGAGCGTGCCGTTGCTAAGGAGATTGCGCAACGCAGTGATATTGTCGTCTCGACGGGTGGCGGCCTGATCGTGAATGACATTTGCCGCAACATCTTGCTCAGCACCGGCATTGGCGTGTGCTTGACTGCGGCACCGGATGTGATCCTGCAGCGGATTGGCCCAGATGCGGCGGCACGCCGCCCTATGCTGCGGGGGGGTAATCCGCGTGAGCGGGTGGTAGCGCTGTTGAAGGAACGTGCGCCGGCGTATGCCCAATTGCACTATCAAGTAGACACCAATGCGCAGGGGCAGGCCGAGGTGGCGATACGGGTGGTGCGTTTATATCTGGCAGAAACGCACCGTATCGAGGTGCAGCATCCGAACGGGCATTACGACATTGTGATGGGCAACGGCATGTTGCAATCGCTGGGCGCATTGCTGTGTGGACGCAGTTGGGGGCCACAAGTGGCGGTCGTTACCGATCACAATGTGGCGCCAAAATATGCTGATCGCGTACACAGGGTGTTATGCGAAGCAGGCTTTGATACCTTTATCCATGTGATGCCCGCTGGTGAAGGGGCCAAGCATCTCGGCAGCGTCGAAGCGATGTATCGGGCCTTTGCCGAGCACAATATGGAGCGCAGCAGCGTAGTGTTGGCACTCGGCGGTGGGGTGGTAGGCGATACGGCTGGTTTTGCCGCAGCCACGTATCTGCGTGGGGTGCCCTTTGTCCAAGTGCCGACCACGCTCCTGTCGATGGCCGATTCCAGTATCGGTGGCAAGACGGGTGTGGACACGGATTTTGGCAAGAATTTGGTGGGTGCATTTAAGCAGCCAGAGCTTGTTGTAATCGACCTCGATTGCCTGAACACGTTACCCCCAGTCGAGATCAGTTGTGGTTTGGCTGAGATTATTAAGGCAGGGCTGATTAAGGGCGGGGATGTTTGGGCGGGGTTCAGAGGTTCGGAAGGTTACAAAAGTTCTCAACCTTCCAAACCTTCGAACCTTCCGAACCTTCCGAACCTTCCAAACCTTCCGAACCTTCCAAACCCTTCGAACCTTCCGAGCCTCCAAACCATCCTCATCGACGCCATTTATCTGAAACGCGAAGTGGTTGAGGAAGATCCGTATGAGAAAGGGCGGCGAGCGTTATTGAATTTGGGGCATACGTTTGGGCATGGAATCGAGGCCTGGAGCGAATTTGCGATTAAGCATGGTCAGGCAGTGTCACTAGGCATGGTGTGCGCGTTGCGGGCGTCGCATCAGTTGGGGTTGTGCTCGGGAGAATTGATCGAAGAAGTGTTAGGACTGCTGGAACAAGCTGGTTTGCCCACCAGTCTGCGTGCCTTTCCGGAGTTGGCCCAGCGCTATGATACCGACGCGATCTGGAACACTATGCAAAGCGACAAGAAGAAAAAAGACGGCAAAATCCGTTTTGTGCTGATTAGAACGCCCGGCGATTGCTTGGTCAGCAACGATGTGGATGAGACATTGGCGAAGAGGAGTTTGAAGAGTTTAGAAGGTTCATAAGATTTACAGGTTTTGAACCTTCGGAATTTTCTGAACTCTCCGAACTGAATTGTTATGAATATTCTTGTTATACACGGCCCCAATCTAAATTTATTGGGATTGCGCGAGCCCGAGACCTACGGACGCACGACGTTGGTTGATATTAACGCGCGGTTGATGACACTGGCGGAACAGCGCGGGGCGACCCTCAAGATTTTGCAGAGCAACCATGAAGGGGTATTGATCGACACGATTCATGAGGCGCGCACGTGGGCGAATGGCATTCTCATTAACCCCGGCGGGCTGACGCATACAAGTGTGGCACTGCGCGACGCGATCAGTGGGGTGGCGCTACCAACTGTTGAAGTGCATCTGTCAAATATTCATAAGCGTGAAACGTTCAGGCATCACTCGTACATTTCAGGTGTGGCAGTGGGTGTATTGGCTGGATTTGGTTGGCGCAGCTATATATATGGGTTGGGGGCGCTGTTGGATTATTTGAGCGACTCTTAGCGCGGCAGCCAACCGTCGATCCGCGTGCCTGCACCGAGTTGCGATGTGATGGTGAGTTCGCCACCGAGAGCGGAGAGGCGAGCACGCATAGAGCGCAGACCGAAGTGGACGTGCGGATTGGCCTCAAGTTGAGCGACCCCGGCTGGGTCAAAACCGCAACCCTCATCTTGGATCATAAACGTGACGCGACCCTCTTCGCAGCTCACTTGTACGCGCACATGCTGGGCTTGTGCATGGGCGGCAATATTATCGA
This sequence comes from Chloroflexota bacterium, assembly GCA_031392845.1. Taxonomy (GTDB): domain Bacteria; phylum Chloroflexota; class Anaerolineae; order J036; family Brachytrichaceae; genus JANMVQ01. The sequence goes on along the minus strand of JANMVQ010000495.1, from coordinate 27,353 downwards.
GGGCTTGTTGCAACACCCGAAAAAGGGCATGCCGAGCAGAAATTGTGAGCACAGTATCCAACTCGCTGGGCAGATTGGCATCGATTTGTACGCCAGTGTGGTGGGCGAAGCGTGCCAACAACTCTTGTACTGGTTGCACAAGGCCAGATTGCAGCTGAGTGGGCGCAAGATCAGCCCGGATTTCGCGCACAGTGCGGGCAGCCTGCTGCACTTCGTCCTGCGCTTGTTGCAATTGCTTTTTGGCCCCATCCGGGTTGGTTTGGATCAGGTCGCGGCTGATTTCGAGCTGAAAAGGCAAGCGACCCAAAAACTGCTGTATGGTATCGTGCAGCTCTTGCGCGATGCGGAAACGCTCACTTTCCTGCGCCTCGGACACCCGCTGCGGCACCTGGCGCAACTCGTGCAACTGCTGAGCAGTAGCAAGAAATAACGAGGCCTGTTGGGCGATCAGCTCGATAATCTCGAAGTCCTGCTCATGAAAAATCTCCTCGTCGCGGCGCTTGCCGAGCAATAACATGCCAAGAGGCTGCGTCGATGCGGCAGAGCTGAGCCAGACGGCGGCTTCGTAACCGTCGGGGTCGTTTTCTAGGCGAAAGGGGATTTGGGCGTTGATGGTCGGTGGCTGGTCACTGGTGGCTGGCGCCCAGCGAAATTCGGCGCGCTCGAGTTGCAACTCGTCGATGAGCGCTTGGGTGATTTGCTGCGGCAACTGGGCCAAATCATGTTGCCCAGCGAGTCGTGCGCCAAAGCGCTTGACCGCGTTGTAACTGGTGCTTTGCCAACGAAAGATGCGCGGCATACTGCGGTGACTAAACCATTGAAAGAGCAAGAACGAACCAAACAACATCAGAAAGATTAGCAGAAATGGCGGCAAGCTAAATGGCTGGCCGGACAATACCCAAAAACGCCGAATTGCCCAATCCCCCAAGCTGGCCAAAATGGCGCTGGCGACCAGAGCCGAGACGGCCAGCAGCAACGGCATTTCACTCTTAAAGGTCTGGTAGCGCACGATGGCCAGTGACATGGTGAGCGGCACGCCAAGATATAGATAGCGCAGATCGAGACCGCCTGCGACATAGAATGAACCGGCATCGGCGAGCAAGACATACAAATGGCGTGTCAGCGCGGGCAACGCAATCAGAAATCCAAGCGCCAAAATCGCTCGCTGTTGACGGGTGCGCGCAGTGATGACACTGCGAGTCGACAGACCCACCAGCAAAATGACCAATAAGGCGATGGCGCCACCGAATATGTCGATGATCACCAGACGATAAAACGCCTCGCGCAGCGTTTGCAGCAGGACAACATCGATGGGCGGAGCGAAGGAGCGGGTGACTGTATGCAGGACTGCTAAGATCGCGGCCACGGCGTACGCCCCGCGCACAATCACAGTCTGGCCATGTGGCAGCGGGGCATCCTGCCGCAGGAAGTGCAGGGCAAAGCTGAGCAAAGTCGGGCCAAGAAAAGGCGTGGTTAATAGCCAAACGAAATCCATCACCCACAGCCCCGGTGCGCGCGAGCCCAGCAGGGTGAAATGCCACATCCACTGGTTGATGCTAAACACAGCGCAGGCGAGAGAGGCCGCTTGGTTAAGTGGGTCGTGTGGGCGCACCCGATAGATCAAAAAGCCGATCAGCAATACCGCCATGCCAGAGATGAGTTCGGCAAATTTCACCTCAAGCAAATGGGCAAAACGATACATGATCACCGGCGCGTTCAACTCGACCGTTGCGCCGCCACGTCGCACCGTGAGCGGCAGCGTGGTTTTGTGCTGATCGGCTGCGCGCTGAAACACATCGGGATAGTTGGCATCAAAGGGGGTGCCATCCAACATTAGCAACTGGTCTTGATAGGTGAGACCGGTTTGCGAGAAGCCCTCCCACCATGGCGGTGTGCCGTTGTCGACCATCCACTTGTCCGGCGGCCGCCAAGCCGCCAGAAACCCGCCAAACGGCTGCCCAATCTCCAGCAAACTTGTCCCAAGCGTGATGAGGCCGACGGCGAGCGCCATGAGAAAGAGGGGGCGGAAGAGGTGTGGGGTGAAGCGGGATAGGAGAGTCATGATTCACGTGTCATCTTTCATTTCTCATTTCACATTTCACATCTTTCATTTCTCATTTCTCATCACATCTTTTTTAATTTTGCCTTTTGCCTTTTTAATTTCTTCATTCGTAACTATTCAGCCACAATTAAAATCCGCTAATCACGCTAATCTTCGCAAATAAAATTAGTGTAAATTCGCGTTATTCGCGGACAAAAACCAAATTTGGACTGAATAGTTACCTTCATTCTCAATTCTCAATTCTCAATTCTCTTCAGCCTTTCCCCATCAAGTCCTTCATTAAGCACGCCTTGGCCAGCAACACCACTTCACGCAGGTTGGTCGGCAGCATATTCAAGCCGAGTTTGCTGTAGATCGTGGTGATCGTATTCTCGATGGTTTTGGGCGCAAGATGCAGCGCTTCAGCCACGCCTTTGACGGTTTGAGAGGCGGCGATGCGATAGGCGATGTCGCGTTCGCGCGGGGTCAGTTCATCCAGATGATCGAGCGCGAATTGGAGCGGCTCGCGCTCCTCGGACGAGAGTTGGCCAAGCATGTCCTGCACCAGGGTGTGAACGCGCGATTGGGTGACCTCGGCATCGATGACCACCCGTCCGGCTTGCACTTCTTGGATAGCGCGCAACAGATCGCTCGGCGAACAACCCTTGAGTTTGTAGCCCAAGCTGCGGTGGCCGGCCTTAATCAACTGCATCACATCTTCGCCCCGATCCTCATACGCGCTAAACAGCACCACCCCGATGGCGGGGTGGGTCTGCTTGAGGGTGCGGGCCAGCGAGAGGCCGTAGCTGTCGCTGGGCTTGACCCGTTGGGCAGCAGTGGGTGGAATAGAGATATCGACCACCGCCACCGCGATAGGTTGCTGCTGGGCGATCGCCAGCGCACTGGCCTCGTCGCCCGCTTCGCTGACCGTATAGCCTTTTGTTGCAAGATAGGCGCGCAGCCCGGCCCGGTTAAATACGTCGTCGTCGACAATGAGCAGCGGTGTGGGGTTGTCCATGTTGGGATAGGTGATAACGGTTATTCGGCAGTCTGTCAATAAGCATATTTACCCCTCATTTCTACACTACTCTACATTGCACTCATGACGCCCTCACAAAAATTAAGCGCAGCTTTATTGAACATTAATATATTGTTGGCAAGAGGAAGACACATTGAATACTCACAACGCTGGAGTTATGACAACTGGGGGGGGGGAATGCTTGACGCAGATTCCCCAGACAAGGATATTTGGAACGCGCTAGCAAAGCAGTATGACTTCACACCACGCGAAATTGAGGTGCTCCAAGCATTAACAAAAGGGTTGTCGAATAAAAGAGTTGCCGATCAGTTATGCCTGAGCGCCAAGACGGTTGAGGGGTACCTGACGCGAATTTATCGCAAGCTTAGGGTGACATCGCGTTGTGCGGCGCTAAATTGCATTCATATTGCGAGGGATGTTGCAAAAGATGAGGGGTTTGGGGAGTAGAAATTTGCAACTTATGCCTTAAGCTGAATCCATCGGTGCGCACCGAATTGATGAGACGCATTCATATAAGTTTCTCAGCTTCAAATATATGACTGTCTCTAAATTGGATCATGTAGGAGGTAGTTTATGCCTAAAAAAATAGTCCTTGGTCTAGTCGCCGTCATTACAAGCATATCAATGATACAGCCGACTCAAATGAAGGCAAATACTAATAATCAGAATTTATCAGATTTAACTGAAGAGCCCAATCCATTGGAGAATGTAGACGCGCCAATGTATGCCAATCAGTTTGGTGTATCGAAAGATGAGGCATTGCGTCGACTCAACCTACAACCTATTATTGGGAAACTTGGTGAGGAACTCAGCCAGAGATACCAAAGCATTTATGGGGGTTTGTGGATTGAGCATCAGCCCAATTACTCAGTCAATATTGGCGTACGGGTGGATGCAAGCAAAGACGAAATAGACGCTTTGAAATCATACATCTCAGAAACTTCTGGTGTTGTTAACGATGTTGCCTATGTTCAAACAAAATTCACAGAGGCTGAAATACTAAGGGCATACAATGACATCCAAGTTGGGATCAATGCTGTGCGAGGTGAATCGTTTGGCTGGTCGTCATTTGTGGATATAAAAAACAATCGCGTTGTTTTTGAAACCTCAGGTGGAATAAAGAATAATTACGGCACTGCGGAAATGCTATCTGCAATTCACTCGGCTGCAGAAAAGTCGCCAATTGCATCAGATTTGCCTTCAGATTTAGCGGATGTGCCCTTCAAAGCCGATGCAATTCAACATACCCAAGTAGAGAACGTGTCAAGGATGCAGCCACTTTGGTCAGTGATTGGCGGAAAGCAACATAATAGCACTGTCCCCAGCGGGGTTGCAAACTGTACATTGGGATTTGCAATTTACTGGGATCCAGATCCTTTGAATATCTCTAAAAGACGAATTACTACAGCCGGCCACTGTCCAGTAGGAAGTTACACTTCAGGATTATCGGAAGAAAATGTAACGGTTCAGCTCATTTTCAAAGGAGCTGAGTATCCGGGGTCTACCAATAGACAGGATATGCGATGGGATGCCCCAGCTTCCACATCCGATATCGTTACCAACAAGATTTATCATGGGTCTGGGACCCGCCGAATTACCTCAATGTATACCTGGACCCAAGTTCAAACTGGCGAGTATGTCTGTAAATATGGAAGAACCACTGGCTATACATGCGGGACGATCGAAACTAAATATCAGGATCAATGTAGTTGGTGGGATTGGCTAACAGGTTGGTGTCTATACAGCTTTGTTCGTGTTAGTACTCCAACTAAAACCACTGCTTTAGCGAAAGAAGGAGATAGTGGTGGGCCTGTGTTTTGGAGCGGGGTTGCATATGGACAAGTTAGCTACGCAGACCCGGCGTGGGCCATTACTGGTGGTTATCATAGTTACGCATATTGGCCGATTAATCGATTGAGTCTTCCAAACCTCAACCTATTAATGGTTCCGTAGCGCACGGATTCTACAAATTTATTCTGCACAATGGGCCGCATACTTATGCGGCCCTATTCACTGGCAAATTCTTTGGAAACTTATTTTGTTAAGATGAGAAATAAGCTAGTTGCAAAATATCAATTCAAATGTCTAATGTTCATATTAAAGTTTACCTGCTGTGTGCTGTCACCTTACTATTCATGGGGTGTGGTAATGTGACAAACGCAGTCTATTCACAGATATCACCCATCTTGGCAAATTCACAAATGAATAGCATCGAAAAGGTCGAGTTTGTTGCAACTACAAGTACCGACAAAATCTTGTTGTTTCGGGGTAGATTCATGCCCGCGAATCATTTGGCTCTACTATCAGAGACTACACCAGCTGTGATTGATGGGTGTATATTGCTTTCCGGTAAAGATAGGGGGTCTTATATACTCCCAATTTGGCCGCCTGGATTCGCTTTAAAGTCGGGTACGGTAGTGGGTGACATAAGAATTGTTGATTCAAAAGGCATTGAACAGGCGCAAATTGGACGTGTAACAGATTTAGGTGGCGGAGGCGTCGCAATTGCAAATGTATCTGAAAATCTGCGGAGCCAACTAGAAACGGTTGTCCCTAAAAAATGCCTTCAAAATATTCAGATTATTTGGCAAGTAAATGCGTGAATATATTTGTTGCATAGACTGTCTGAGCGAATGGATAACGTAGATCCGCCTTTAATGGCATGTTTAACCATGCGATATTTGGGTACCTATCTTATAGTGCTATCTCTCATGATGTTGACTGCATGCCAGTAATATTCGCAGTATTGTCGCAACAAAGATAGCGCTTGCCCTGGTGAATAGTCAAATGAATGGTAAAAGGTTGACTTTCAAGATTCAAACAAGAACACCATCACACTGTTTCGTGATAATTCCCCAAATGCAAAACGTCACTTGGCCCTACTATCTGGTGTGACCCCTGTTGTGATTTCTGGGTGCGTATTGCTTTCTCGAAAAGATAATAGACGTTATAAGAAATAACTTTTGTACCAAATACTGACGATGAAGCATTCACTGAAAAGCCTGTTTTTACCGCATTTCGTGTGCGAATGCTTCACACTCACCATTGAAAATCCTTATTTCTTATAACGTCTAACATAGCTAATATTCTTCCAATATGGCCCTTAGGATTCCATCTGAAATCTGATCCGACTTCAAGTAAGATAATGATTGTTGATGCAAAGGAAATCGAAGTAGCACAAATTGGCGCCATAATGGATTTAGGTGGCGGTGGAGGGGAAAAATTTGGGGACTCATCTATCGACCTGCAAAACCTACTAAAAGTGACTATCCCTGCTGATTGCCTTCAGCATATTCAATACATAGAGCATGTGTATCCTTGAAAGTGCTCCCCAGCGCATGAATGACCTGCCCGGTCACATGCCGCACCGCATCGCTAACTGTCCTCCCGTGAGTAACAAATCATGGTAAATCGCCGATTCAGCCAAGCCCATTTACTGCTGAAAGTAACTCTCATTGCTGCCTTTATGCTCGTCGGAATGTCATGCCGTTCATCCCGAGAAACCAACCTATATGATTCGGACTGGCTCTTAGAAAACGCGAATGGGGGGAAAGAGCCATTGCCGCGCACCGCTATTTCCCTGTCGTTTCGTCCTGACCAAATTTGGGGCTTTGCCGGGTGTAACGGTATTGCGGTACAAATGGAATCAGCATTCGTCGATGATCATTCACTCAGACTAACATTCGTCAGTACCTCGATAGGCTGCAGCGATGGCAAGTTCGAGATTGAGTATCTCGGCGTGCTTCGTCGAGCTGCACTGTATGCGACCGATGGCAAAACACTTTCGCTATTTGACGAATCTGGGAAACTCCTCTTGACCTATCGCCGCGACGACCAGTATTTGAAGTTGCTACCAACCGCACCCGGTCTAATACCCTGTAATCAGCCTGGGAGCAACTGCTGAATGCGATATTTGAGTTTCTGCCTCCTTCTACTTGCCCTCATTGCATTGACCGCATGCAACAGTATTCCGAATACCATCTCACCACTGACATCGCCGATTTTGACGACCATTGAACTGAGCAGCGCGGGAAAGATTGACAGCGCAGCTTCGGACAAGGACGCTATTGTTCTTTTTCGCAATAGCGCTCCAGACGCCCCACGTTTTTTGGCCTTATTACATGACATGACACCTGTTGTGGTTGATGGATGCGTCCTGCTTTCTGGGAAAGATAAGGTAGCTGCGAGTTTGCCAATATGGATGGGCGACATCCATCTTAAATTAGATCCGACCACTAACAAAATAACGATTGTTGACTCAAAAGACGTCGAAGTGGCGCAAATCGGCGTGATGATGGACTTGGGCGGTGGGGGGGAAAACTTCAAAGATACTTCAGTCGATTTCCAAAACCATTTGAAGGCAATCGTCTCTGCGGAGTGCTTCCGGCGTATCCAACATATAGTGACAGTTTGGGTGCCCACCGCAAAGTAATGGGAGATCCAAATACTCAAACCATCAAGACAACCCAAATCCGTGTTCGTCAGTGTAATTCCGTGTCCAAAATCCCGATGGGCCTAAACCGCACTCCCCCGCGCATGAATGACCTGCCCAGTCACATGCCGGGCGGCGTCGCTGGCGAGAAAGGCGATCACCCGAGCGGCATCTTCGGGCTGATTGAACTTGGGGATGCCCGCCGCCACCGTCCACTCTCGACGCATCTGCTCACTCATCCAGCCCGTGTCGGTCGCGCCCGGATCGACGGCGTTAACCGTAATACCCAGCGGGGCCAGTTCGACAGCCAGAGACAGCGTAAAGGCCTCAAGCGCGCCTTTGGTGGCGATGTAGGCCAGCTCACCGGCCATCGGCCCCCAACCCTGCCCCGAGCTCATGCTAATGATGCGCCCACTGAATCTGTTAATGGCCTTGGCCCGTCGCGCCAGCTCAACCGACAACAGCAACGTCGCCCGTATGTTGACCACATAATGCGCGTCGAGGGTAGCCGCATCGAGCAGCTCAAACCCATCGCGGGTGGAATAGGCCGCGTTGTTGACCAGAATGTCGGGCAGCCCCAGCCACTCCTGCGCCATATCCAGGGTTTGGGCCGGGCTATCCGGATGGGTTAGGTCCACTTCCACATGCCGCGCTTGCACGCCCAAGTCAAGCAACGCTTGCTCCAACGCGCCCGGGCCGTCTTCGTCCGAGCCATGCGGCTGTTCACGGTCGTAGGCTTTCCACGAGGTGAACAGAATATTCACTCCCTGTGCTGCGAGCATACGACATGTCGCCGCGCCAATGCCATTGCGGCGACTAGCACCGGTGATCAAGGCGAATTTGCCTTTCAGGTCGGGATAGATTGCTTGGGTCATATCTGCATGCCAACTGCATGCCAGTAGGGCGCGACATCCACGACTTGGCCGCGATTCATGGCATCGTCGATGGCGAAACAGGTAACGGCAGAGGTCAGCCCTTCGGTCAGACCCACGCTAGGGGTGGCGCCGTGCAGCATGCTGTCGGCCAACTCACGCACCAGTGTTTCGTCACCACCGCCGTGGCCATCTTGCACATCGACGGAGTGATTCTCAAGCACGGTCTCAAAACCCACCCGCCTGGTCTGAATCGTGCCGGCGTACAAATCGGCCCGCAACGCGCCCTCGCTGCCCAGGATATACATGCGCCGCTCAGGAATGCCGGCATGACAGTTGGCGTGAAACGTCGCCCGCGTGCCATTGGCATATTCGATGATCGCCACCTGGTTGTCGATGATGTCTTTATCCGAGGTAAATGGATTTAGCCCGGTGGTGCGCCAAGTGCTGTAAGCGGGTTTGCCATCTTGGTTGGGGCCGACCCGCTCAATCTGATACCCATTTTCGGGTTTGAAGAAGTTCAAGCCGCCAAATGAGGCCACTCGTTGGGCCAGACTGCCGGTCATCCAGTTAATTAGATCGATGTCGTGGCAACACTTCTCCAGCAGGTGCGTACCAGCGTTCTTTTGCAGCCGCCGCCAATCCCCCATGATGTAGCCGCCGTGATTAAAGTCCAGCGTCTCGTTGAACTCGAAACTGATTATCTGGCCAACCACGCCACTGTCCAGCAGTTGCTTTATCTTGCGGTAGTGCCCGGAGTAACGCAGGGTGAAGCCAATATTAAAGAGCGCGCGACTGCGTTGCCATGCCTCTTGTATTGCTACACAATCCTCAAGAGTCGTCGCCAGCGGTTTTTGGCAAAACACATGTTTGCCCGCTTCAAATGCTGCAATCGTCTGCTCCTTGTGAAAACAGTTCCACGAGGCAATCATCACCCAGTCGATATCGGGGGCATTAATGGCCTCCTGATAGCTGCCGCAAATACGCGGCTGAGTTTGAATGTGTTGCAGGGCTTGGTCAATTGATGCCTGATCGGGGTCGTAGATCGCCCGCACCTGCAACCGCGCGTCCACGGCCAGCAGCCGCTTCACAATCGCCATGCCCATACCGCCGCAGCCGATGACGGCGATGCCGATGTTGTTGTTCATGTTTAATTCTCCTCCTACGGGCAGAATTATGACCTAACTGGAAAAGCGGGTTAAATACGGTACGGCGAGACGGTTTACAGATTGTCAGTCTTGAGACATCATTGAGGGATGCTGAAGTCCTTGCGCCTGGTGAATTTCAGGCAATTCCGCGAGTTGCCCATCGAGCCGCTCAATCGCATCAACCTAATCGCGGGGCAGAACAACACTGGAAAAACATCCATCCTAGAAGCGCTTTATTTGCTGTTCAATACATCTAGTGGCCTCACGCTCGCATCTTCGGCATTTCGAAGTTCTGCTAGTTATCCCGATGATTATGATGCTTTTTGGAAATGGCTAGCTTATCAAGGCAATTCGGAAACTTCAACCAGTATTTCTGCGTTACCAGCAGAGGAGAAAACAAGACCTTACTTACTTGTACGGCCACCATCACCTAATAATAATGGCTCAAATGACCAGATTCGCTTTGTAATTGCCGGCTCTGGGATAGGTGAAACAAACTTCTATGTACATAAAAATGGAGGCAGTGGCAATGTTGAAACCAATTGGCCCAAAGTGTATGCTTTCTCTACCCGACCAACACAGCCGCATGAAGACGCAGAGCAATTCAATCAGATCGCGGCTCGCCGTGATGGTCGACGTCAGCTTGTGGATTGGTTGAGAAAAGTCGAACCACGGTTGCAAGATTTGCAATACCTAAAGCTAGGCCAACAACCTTTAGTCTATGCAGATGTGGGTTTTGATAACCTTATCCCCACCAATCAACTCGGACAAGGTTTCATCCGTCTAATGCGGATTTTCTCCGTTGTGCTATTGGCAAAATCAAACATCATTTTGATCGACGAGATCGAGAATGGGCTTGGCTACGGGGCACAAGTAGATTTGTGGAAAGGGTTGTTATCCATCATCCATGAGGAAGATATTCAAATCTTCGCCACCACCCACAGCTACGAATGTATTCGCGCCGCCTATGAAGTGTTTGCTCAGAGCGATCCCTTCGATTTTGCCCTGCATCGTCTGGAACGGACAAAGGAAGGTGATGTGCGAGCGGTGACCTATGATAAAGAAACACTTGGCGAGTCACTAGAAATGAACCTTGAGGTGCGCTGATGCCAGAGACATTACGGATCACAAAGCCAAAATTGCTCATCGGAGAAGGTAAAGATGAAGAAAACTTTTTCAACGCTCTCCTCAAACACATGCATACTAACGACATTCAGGTGCTAAGTTCAGGCGGTAAAGACAAGAATAAGTTTCGTGTATGGATGGCTGCAGTTGTAGCATCATCAGGCTTTGCAAATACCGTAACGTCGATCGGTATCACTCGCGATGCCGATTTTGCTGGCAATGGCACAAGGGGAGCCTTCGATAGTATTTGCAGTTCCTTGAAACAGCCCCATGTCGACTTACCTGTACCGTCTGCCCTCAATCAAACCGCCACCGCAGAGAGCAAACCAGCTGTCCGTATTTTCATCATGCCCGACAACCAAAGTGAAGGTATGCTCGAAAACCTACTACTACGCACATTAAACGCTGACAAGGAGTTGGGTTGTGTGCAAGATTATTTTGATTGTTTGAAAACAAAAGCCTCTAAAGAGCATCCTTCACACATCCAGCCAAAGGGTTTGGTTTATGCTTGGCTTGCAGGGCAGAATCCTCCAGACCACGACATCGGCACGAGCGCATTGGATGGGATTTGGAACTTCGATCACCCCGCATTCGACGCACTCAAAGCCTTTATTCAGGCCCTCTAAACCTCACACCCCCGTCGGTAGCCATCCCTCCACAAACCCCAGCACGCCCAATTTCTGCCGGATATAGCTGTAGCCGCGTTCGCCACGCACGATCTTACGGACGGCCCGCCACATGGGCGACCAACGGCGCGGCAGGCTGTAGCACAGATGCGGTGCCCACATGTAAATGTGCGCCCAGCGGCGTGCAGAAATGAGATCAGGCATCAGCTCGATATCCACTTGGCGCGAGTAATCTAAGCCGGTGTGCCCATGTACGATGGACTGCGCCGCAAGCTGACCGCTGCGCACTGCCCAATAAATGCCCTCACCGGTAAACGCCTCCACCAAACCCGCCGCATCCCCAATCAACATTGCCGGGCCTTTGTAGATGGGTGCGCCTTCCTTACGCAACGGCAGCACATAGCCAAAGCTCTTACGCACCCGCTCATAGCGTGGCACTCGGCCTTGGGTATGGGCGGCGTCATAACCTTTTAGCCGTTGACCATAACCCTCGCCACTGGCAATGCCACCCACCCCAACATTGAGGTGATCCTCTTTGGGAAACACCCAACCATACGAGGCAGGCAAAAAGCCCAAATCCAAGCCCATCTTGTCGCGCCAATAGTCAGCTACATCCGGTTGCACTTCGATCTCGCTTTCGACGGCCGGCATCAACACGCGTTGGTCGTTGCCCATCAGCCCCAGCGATTTTGCCGTCACGCCGGTCGCACCATCTGCGCCGATCAGCCAGTTGGCGGTAAAAACGTCTTGCGTGGTGCGGACGGTCACGCCGGTGTCACTCACCTCGATAGACTTCACCGCACAGTCATCCATCAGCGTCGCACCTGCACGCACGGCTTGCTCGGCCAACAGTTGGTCAAAGGCGTTACGGCGCACCATATAGACCAATGGGTCAGGGCTGTGCAGCTCAAATGGCTCACCTGCCTTGTACGAAAACACGACCGTGCTGATGGTGCGCTCGACTACGGAGGCAATGTCAAACGACAGCGCCTGTGCTACTTTATACGTCACACCACCGCCGCAGGTTTTGTGACGCGGGAATTTGGCTTTCTCCAACAATAGCACCCGCGACCCGGCTTTGGCCAAGTCGTACGCGGCGCTGGCCCCGCCCGGCCCTGCTCCGACTACAATCACATCAAATTGGGTTGAACTCATGGCTGATTTAATTATTCCTGAAGATGGCATGAAAATCGCGCACGACACAAAGTTGTTGCCAGGCGTGTATTTTCTGCCCAATGGCATTCACATCGATGCCGACAATATCACGCTTGATGGTAACGGCGCGCTGATCATCGGTCAAAACTTCAAAGGGCGCGGGGTTTCATGCAACCAGCATATTGGTGTCACCATCAAGAACCTCTCGGTCGAGCGGTTCTACCATGGCATCTGGGTGAATGCAGGCGCGAACATCCGCGTGCAAAACAACACGATCACCCGCACCCATGAAATTGAGGGCGTGGATACGTTTCTGGACGTGTGGCTGGATCGGGCTCACGCTTATGGTGGCGGCATCTTTCTGAGCGGGGTGCAGGACAGTTTTGTGCACAGCAACAGTCTACAGCACCAACAAAATGGCTTAATGCTTTACGGCTGCGACCAAGTTGAAATCACTGGCAACAACGCCTCGTTTAACAGCGGCTACGGCATTCTGCTCTACGAAACCACGCATTGCACGGTGGACAATAACATCGCGGATTACTGCATCCGCATGTATCACGCCAATGCCGATGGCTCGCGTTACCACAACGGCGGTGACGCGGCTGCGCTGGTCATGATGTGCGGCTCGTCGCACAACGTGGTTACCCATAACAAACTGCGCGGCAGCGGCGACGGGGTGTTTCTGGGTGGCTTCCACAAAGACAATCTGAAAGTGCCCTGCAACGACAATTTGTTTGAAAACAACGATGGCAGTTGGAGCCCGAATATAGCTTTCGAGGCCACCTTCTCGCAGCGCAATGTGTTCAGAAATAACAAAGCCGACAACTGCAATTACGGCTTCTGGCTGGGGTATTCCAGCGAGAACACGGTCGAAGGCAACTCGATCAAAGGCAACCGCGTGGCCGGAGTCGCCATCGAACATGGCCATCACAATGCGATTACCGGCAATACGTTCGAACGCAATCGGGAAGGCGTGCAGTTGTGGGTCAGCCTGGAGGGCCATTTTGCCGAGTGGTTCCCCGACTGTGTCGAGAGCCACGAGACCACCATTAGCAAAAACCAGTTCACTCGCCATGACGTAGCTGTACATGGTTGGACCGCTCGCAAAGATGGCCCATCGTTGGCCAAGTGCCATCACTTTAGCGTGATCGACAATGACCTGATCGACAATCGCATCGGAGTGAGTTTTGAACGCGTGCGCGAATCAACCATCACCCAAAATCGGGTCTTTGACAATGTCGAGGCGGGCATCAAGCTGGTCGGCGTGCGCGATGTTGCGACCGATGGCAATTCGCTGGAGCGGACTTCGACGTAGCAAAACCGGAAAAACACTCAATCCCCCTGCGGCCTTTCACACACCCGAACAGAGGACGACTCTGGCCTGTTGGAGGTAAACGAGGTGTGAAAGGCCGTAGGAGGATTGAATGCTTCATAAAGGAGTCGAAACACTATGCCCTACCAACCGTCATCTATGAGTTGCATTGAGGGTGATCTTGGCGTGCTTTTGCACAGTAAAAAAGCCGATTTCGTTACAAATATGAAGCTGGCTCAACCTTAGTTGGAGGTGTCAGATTAAACTTTGTGCCGTGTTATTAGCATCAAAAGACTGATCATCGTATGGATATCGAACAACCGGCTGAACTCACGAGCTATCTATACCAAAAGGCGTTGGTCACACCCAACGAAAGGATTACCGCACAAGTGCTGACTGGGGGCGTATCCAATCGCACGGTCTTGATCACCCGCGCCAACCATGAGCAATGGGTCATCAAGCAGGCGCTGGGGAAACTACGAGTAAAGGCGGATTGGTTCAGTGACCCAGTCCGCATTCATCGAGAAGCACAGGCCTTGCAATATCTTGGCGCATTGGCACCGACTGGCAGCGTGCCCGAATTGATTTTTGACGATGTTGATCAGCACATCATCGCCATGCGGGCAGTGCCGCAACCACACCTGAATTGGAAATCGATGCTGCTGCAGGGCCAGCTTGAGCTACAACATGTGGCCCAGTTTGCAAACTGGTTGGGGCTGGTGCAGCGGAATGCGCTAGCACAACCACAGCTAAAAGCGAAATTTGCGGATCGAGCATTTTTTGAAACCCTGCGGCTTGAGCCGTATTACCGCTACACCGCCAGTTGTATACCTGAAGCCGCAGCGTTTCTCCATCGATTGATCGAGGATACTCTAGCGCGTGAAGACACCCTTGTGCATGGCGACTTTAGCCCCAAGAATGTCCTCGTTTATCAAGACCGGCTGGTCGTCCTTGATTATGAGGTCATCCACTGGGGCGATCCAGCTTTCGATGTGGGTTTTGCCCTGACGCATCTGCTTAGCAAAGCCCACCACTTGGTTAAGCAGCGTGCGGCCTTTGCCGCAGCAGCCCAGCACTTCTGGCAAACCTATGCCCAGCATGTCGAAGGTCTGTTTGGCGATCTACAAGGGCGCGCGGTGCGGCACACCCTGGCTTGTCTGCTGGCGCGGGTGGATGGGCGCTCTCCGCTGGAATACCTGAGCAACGACGAGCGCCAACGTCAGCGTGATGGTGTGTTGGCGCTGATACAAGCACCAATCCTAATTACAACCATGAACGAACTGATTGAACGTTTCGTCCATATCTTATGACTTACACCCTCCAATCTCTAACTGCCCTCGAAATTCTCGACAGCCGCGGGCGACCCACCGTACAGGCGACTTGCAACCTACAGGGTGGCGCAACCGCCACCGCTTCGGTGCCTTCGGGTGCATCAACTGGACAAGCCGAAGCGCTGGAATTGCGCGATGGCGACCCAACCCGTTATCGAGGCTTGGGCTGTCGGAACGCAGTAGCCAACATCCATGGCGACATTCAGCGAGCATTGGCGGGCAAAGCATTCAGCACCCAGCTCGATCTCGATAACACATTGCTGGCACTGGATGGCACACCCAACAAGTCACGCCTGGGAGCCAATGCCATCTTAGCGGTGTCGCTAGCGTTTGCGCGCGCTTGTGCGGTCCAACGCAACGTGCCGTTGTATCGACACTTCGCCGACATGATTGGATATACCGAGCCAAAACTACCGTGCCTCACCATCAATTTGTTTAGCGGCGGCAAGCATGCGGGTGGGCAAGCACCGCTGCAGGATTTACTGATCGTGCCCGCCTCGACCAGCACAATTGCCGATGGCTTAGCGATGGCCTTCGCGGTCTATCAAGCTGCCGCTGATCTAATCTTGCGCAAATACGGTATGCGGCTATTGCGAGCTGATGAGGGCGGTCTTGCCCCACCCTTCCCTCAACTTTCGGCCATGTTTGAAGATGCGATTGAGGCCATTGAATTGGCCGGCCTCAAACCTGGCCTGGATGTGCAACTGGCGCTCGATGTGGCCGCAAGCCATTTTTATAGTGATGGCGTTTATCAACTGGTAGATCAGCAACTCACCAGCGCCGGCATGATCGTGCAAATCGATCAGTGGGTGCGGGACTATCCCATCATTAGTGTAGAAGACGGTCTGGCCGAGAATGACTGGGTCCATTGGCCCACGCTATGTCAAACGCTGAGCACACGCGCCCTTACCCTGGGCGACGATTTTCTGTGCACCAACCCCCAGCGTATCCAACGCGCCATCGACATGCAGGCCGCTAATGCGCTGCTGCTCAAAGTCAATCAAATCGGCAGCCTCAGCGAGGCCATGCACGCTTGCCAAATGGCGCGCAAGGCAGGCTGGCATGTCACGATTAGCGCACGCAGTGGCGAAACCGAGGACAACTGGTTGGCAGATCTCGCCGCCGGCTGGCGCGGTGACCACATCAAAATTGGCTCGATCACCCAATCCGAGCGGCTGGCCAAATACAACCGGCTGCTGGCGATTGAGCAAGAAAGGACGGAGTTCTGAGTGCTTAGTCCTTGAGCGGGAACACTAAGGACTAAGCACTTAGAACTAATTACTCTGCTCGCCCGGCCAAATCTTGCGCACCCAGTTCAGGGCATGGTCGAGCTTGCCGTCTTTGGATTCGGCATAATTTGCCTGGGTGCGATCAAATAACACTTGCAACTTCTCACCATTCACCCCACCATAGCTGCCAATCACCACAATCTGGGTGCGTGGCGTTTTCTCGCCCCACTTCTCGCCAAAGGTCAGCATGGCACGCTTGCCGACAATGTGCAGCACAGCTTGCCGATCTGGCGCTTCCTTCAACTGTACAAATCCCTTGGCCCGGAAAATTGTGAGTGGCAAGTTATCGATGGCATCGCACAACGCCTTATAGTTCAATGGTTCGGCTGTCTCGTAGCGCCATGTGTTGAAGACGAGCGAGTGGTTGGGAGCAGAGAGTTTGGGGTTTGGGGTTGTGGAGTTTGGCGTTGAGGAGTTGGAGATGTGGGGGGTTGAATCGGCGTGAGCGTGATGATGGTCGTGAGTCTCGTCGACGTCATGAACATGCACGTCGCGCTTTTCGCGTTGGGTGAGGCGGTCGATGGCATACTCGCCAACGTTAAGCACCAGCTCCAACGGCACATTGCCGTGGGTGACTTCCAAGATGCGCGCATCAGGCACGATTTCGCGGATCCACGACCTACATTCGCCCAACTGCTTCTGATCGATCAGATCGACTTTGTTGAGCACTACGATATCCGCCGCGCCGATCTGATCCATCGCCAGCACTTCTTGATCGCCACGCAACTCGCGAATCTGTTCAGCATCAACCAGCGTGATGATGCTATCGACTTTCACATGCGAGCGCAGCGCCGGCATGAGAAATGTCTCAGCCACTGCGAATGGGTCAGACACACCGCTGGTCTCAATCACTACATATTCCGGCTTATCCACACGTTGGGTGAGCGCCAGAACGGCGTTCAGCAAATCGTCGCGAATGGTGCAACAGATGCAACCATTTGACAAGCTAACTGTCTCGCCTTCGATGCCGACGATCAGCTCACTGTCGATATTGACCGAGCCAAAGTCATTCACCAACACGGCAACTTTCAGACCATGGTTATTGTGCAGGATATGGTTCAACAGCGTGGTCTTGCCCGCGCCCAGAAACCCGGTAATGATCGTCACCGGCAACGGTGTTATTGGATTAGTCATCAGTCAAATTCTAATGTGACACGGATTCTCAGGATGGCAGGATATCTCAGGATAGTGATCCAGTGCATCCTGTCATCCTGCCATCCTGAGAATCCGCGTTCTATTTCTTCTTCTTCGATGCAAGAGATTGCAGCTCGGGTTTGGCGCGCGGATTCATGGGCACACAGCATGGACAACCCGCTCGATGTTTTCGGCTGGGGGTATAGCCCACATCGCCACGCTCGGAGATGGCATCGCGAGTATCGCCTCCCAAGCTGAACAGCGCAATATCACGGGTGCAATTGCCCTGGCAGATTGGGCACGACACCAGGTCATTCATCTTGCTAATCGAACGAAGCTCTTCGACTTCGATTCTGCAAGATGGGCAGATGTATATATACAAGGGCATGAATAATCAAGATTCTAATGCGATTTAATTTCAGGTGCCCGCATCGCAACCGCCAGAATAGCCTGATCGGCGCTCCAGAAGAAATTCTGTTCGCCAATTTCACTTGTCACGTGGGCGCGGTCAAAAATCTGGCGCACCGCCGGCTGCATGGAGCACAATAGTAATTCGCCACCCCGCTTCTTCTGCTTCTCCCACAATTCCTCGATGAGCTCCAAACCGGCCAGATCGATCAGTGACACACCCCGCATAGACAGAATCAACACTTTTTTCTGTGTGCCTAAAGTCCCCTCAAATGCCCGGCGGAAAGTGGCGGCTGACCCAAAAAACAGGGCTCCGGTTACATAGGCCACGCTCGTAAATTCCTGGGCATCTTTCAACTGATCCAAACGATGACCGCGCTGCTCAAGCAGTTTTACGTTGATATCGCTATGCGAGACACTGATGGTACTGCTACGCGCAACAAATGCTGCAAGGCTCAACCCCACTCCCAACAAAATTGCATTCGTCAAATCAAACACAGTGGTTGCTGCCAACGTCAGCAAGAAAGCACCGACTGCACTCTTAAAACGATGGCGGAACATCCATCGAATATCCTGCCAGTCGCTCATACGAATCGTAGTCACGATCAGTACACCCGCCAGCGCAGCCAGCGGGATATGCTCGATAAGTCGCCCAAGCAGCAGAACCACCGCCAGCAACACTGCGCCATGAATAATCGTTGTAAAGCGCGTTTGCCCACCACTCGCAATGCCAACTTTAGTCCGCGCCACCGCACCAGTAGCCGGCACACCACCCACAAAAGGGCTGATGATGTTAAAGATGCCATGTGCAATAAGTTCATTGTCATTTTCCATACGCCGCCCAGTCAGGTTGTTGCACACTGCGCCACTCAGCAATGCTTGCAAGACGCACAAAATAGCGACGCTCAACGCAGGCCCGATCAGTGTTGGCACCAGCGCCAGTGTCTCGCTGTTTAGCGCTAGACGCTGATCGAGGAACAAGCCATGTGGCACTTCTTTTACCTCAGGCAGCTGCCAACCCAGCCCCAACGCCAGCCCAGTCGCCACGGCCACGCCAATCAGCGAGGCCGGAACGACTTTGGTCACTCGTTTGGGCATGCCAAAAATAATGCCCACCACCAGCACGGCCAACAGCAGCGTTTCCCAGTTAATAGACATCTGCCCAGCCTGCCAACGACTGAAATACTCACTGATCTTAAGAAAGGCAGTGGTCCCTTGCGCTGGGACCACACCCAACCAGTTGTGAATCTGACCCACAAAGATGATGACCGCAATTCCACTGGTGAAGCCATTGATCACTGGCCGTGGAATGAGCATCACAACCCGCCCCAACCGCAAAATGCCGATCATGAAGATGATGATCCCAGCCAGCAACGTCGTGATCCATACCCCTGGCAGGTGGTGTTGCTTGGATACCACCAATAGCACCGCCGACATTGCGCCAGTCGGGCCGGAGACTTGATTTGGGATGCCCGATAACAACCCAATGACCAAACCAGCCAAAATGGCAGTCTGCAAACCCGCCGCGCCGCTGGCTCCTGAGGCAATCCCGAACGCTAATGCCAGCGGCAGCGCTACTGCCGCAACATTAATGCCTGCCAGAAAATCTTTGCGTAACGATTGCGCGTTATAGCCGCGAAATTCCTCGCGCAAGACATCGATGTAGGGTGTAATGACAGGAATATGGTTCATGAAGGTGGCGATCAAGCAAATTGCGGCAGATATTTGCGATGCACTGACAGCAATTCATCCAGCATATGCTCAGCCTGCGCATACGAATGCACAGTGGGGTCGAGCAACAACGCCTGCAACGCCGCTTTTCGATCTCCCTTCACGCCTGCCTCAACCACTAACTCCTGAATCGTCACCTCGCGTTGTAGCATCGCCGCCAAACCTTTGGGCAGAGCGCCCACATGCTGACCATAAATGCCGCTGGCGTTTACTGTGACTGGAATTTCCACAATCGCGTCGTCAGGCAGGTTGCTGATACAACCATGATTGACCAAATTGGCTGACAACTCATGCTGATTCAAATCGTGCAGCGTCGCGTCGATAATCGGGATGGCCCGCTCACGGGTGGGCCGAATGCTGGCCTTGACCTGCACCAGCGTAGATTGATCCGGATCAGCCAGTTGCTTCAATAGCTCCCACTGCGCCTGCCCATGTTTGGCGTATGCGCCAAAGTCGTAGCCGGTTAATGGGATTGTGTCTGCCGCAAAGCCCACATATTCGCCTGCATGACCATCGCCGGTGGCACAAAACAAGCCAAAAGTGTCCATGATCCGCCGCGACATCAGCTCAAAATCCGCTGGCATTTGCGCCAATTTTGCTCGTAGCTCAGGATACAAATCTTTGCCAGTGGCGCGGTCGCGAATATCCAAAATAAAAGTGAAGTGGTTCAGGCCAGCAGCCGTCAAGTGCACCTTCTTCTCGATCTCACCAATCATGTCGTGCCATTCGCCAGTGGCATGTTCGGCATCGGTCGGCACAATATTAAGCACCTTGTTGACCAAGCGATAGCCCTCGCCAATTTGGTGGCACAACCCAACGAACTTTACGTTTGTATGTCGTGCCAGCGCCATGCACAGGCGGGTCATCGGGTTGGTGAAGTTCAGTAGCAACGCATTCGGGGCATATTTCTCCACATCCCGAGCAATACCCAATAACAATGGGATATTGCGCAACGCGTGGCTCATGCCACCCGGGCCACCATTCTCGCCCAGCACATGCCGCACACCATGCTTCAGTGGAATCTGCCAATCCAACTGCCAAGCAGCCAACCGATCCACCGCTACTGAGACGATCACAAAATCAGCGTCCGGCAGCGCCTCGTTACGGTCGGTGCTGGCATGTAGCACAAACGGCGCGCCAAACGCCTCATTCATTCGCTTGGCAACACGGCTGGTCACATCAAGCGATTCCGGATTCAGATCCACCAGCCAAATATCGCTGTCGCGCAGACGGTCCGCGTAACTGAACAAATCCCCTAAAATAGACGGGCCAAAGCTCACACTGCCCGCTCCTAAAATCACAATCTTTGCCTTTCCCATACTGGCAGTGTACTCGTTCTTAAATATTCAATAATATTCAGTTCAAATCAAATGAGTCAATTTACAATCTTGTATCTCTGCCCATTAGGGCAGCAACACCGCGACTGGCGCTTAGCTGCCGCGCCGCCGGAGTTCAACGTCATCATCCGTCGCTCCACCGAAATATCGCATGAGGAAGTTTTACAGTTAGTGCCGCAGGCGGATGCATTAATCTCCGAGCGCACCGGTATTATCGATGCAGCCATCATCAACGCTGGCCCAAACCTCAAAATAATCCAAAGACTCGGCTCGCTCTACCATGACATTGATAGAGCTGCTGCCCGTGCGCGCAATATCACGGTTTGCACACGTCCCATTCGGGGGGTGATCGCGGTGGCGGAGCAAATGATGATGCAGATTCTCGGCTTGTGTCGGCGTACCCTGCCATTACAGAAGGTAGTACACCGGGAACCCGAAAGTTTTACCCTCAACATGCCTCTTGGCCCCAACAATGCCCCAACTCAAGTGCCATTCAAGTCCCGCCGCACCACAGAAGATGTATTTGCATTTAACTGGAGTAATGAAAATGGCGTGCGCCTGATTTATGGCAAGACGATCGGTATTCTGGGCTTTGGCGAGATCGGGGCCGAATTGGCACGTCGATTGCAGGGCTGGAACTGCCGGGTGCTGTATTCCAAGCGCCAGCGTTTATCTGAAGAAATTGAACAGACGCTCCATATCGAGTTTCGCGATCAAGAGGCTATCCTGCGCGAGAGCGATATCGTAGTCAGCCTGTTGCCATACTTCGAGCAAACAGACCAATGGCTAAACACCACCCGCATCGCCACCATGAAACCGGGCACATTTCTGTGTCATGCTGGCAGCGGCAGCGTCATCGATGAGCAGGCTGTCGCGGATGCCGTGCGCAGTGGCCAACTGGGTGGTGCGTCGTTCGACACCTATGAGTGGGAGCCGATCAAACAGGATAACCCGCTTCTTGTGCTGGCCGACAGCGACCCCGAAGCCAACATCCTGCTCACCCCGCACATCGGCTCCTGCAACGACGTGAGCAACAGCGAGTTCACCGAGTTCTACGGCAACGTCTGGAACTTTCTAAATGGCAAGCCGGTCGAAGGAAGAGTGAGCTAAAAGTGCAAAGTTGAAAGTAAAGTGACTTTCAACTTTGCACTTTGAACTTCCGAGGCGTGGTTTCCAGCATCTCGCCACCAATGCTGAGGTAGAGCTGGCCTTCGGTGATGGAGAGATCAAACTTGTTACGGCGGTCGAGTTTCTGCGCGAGTTGGCTCAAAAAAACGCGGTCAAACGCGATGATTGGGATTTCATCTGCTCGATAAATCGCCTTGCCCGCCAGATTTCGCAACAACATGTCGGGGTCACGGTGGGTGTAAACCACCGTGCGCCCCGATGCCTTGCTAACCCGGTGCAACTTTTCCGCATCAGGCATGCCGACTTCGATCCACAACGTGATCACGCCGGTGTAATCGCGTGCCAGCACTGCCGCTTCCTCACCACCATTGGTGCTGCCTACGCTCTGCCCAAACTCGATCCCTTCTTGCCACTCCATACAATAGGCCAACATACGGGTCAGCATATAGTCTATTGTTTCAGAAGGTTGCTGCGCTATTCGCAGGGTTATGGTCTCATATACACTGCGATCAATATCGCTCAGGTTGATTTCGAAGTTCCAAATCGTTGCATTTAACGCCATGTTAGGGTGGAGTATCGCACGACAAGTAGCTGTTCACTGCCACCAACGTCGCCCCATCACGGCGAACATGGCCCAACCCAATCCAATCGCCACGATAGCTCCGGCCCCAGAGAACAACACCAGATATGTAATCCAGCCTGAATCCAAGGAGGTTTCTGTCGCAGTTACGACCGGTGCAGCTGCTATTGCTGGTAGCCCTTGTGTGGATGGGATCGCCATTGCTACATTTGGCATGACCGATTGATAGTCTGCCTGCGCGATTGCAGGTGCGGGTGTAACAGCTTGTACTACGCTCACAATCGGTGTTGCCGAATGCGTCGGTTTACTCTGAACTTGTGCCACAACCGAGGTAGGCGCAATATCCAACCTGTTGACTGACCCAGCTTTGACCACGATCATGGGCACGAGCGTGGCTTGAGAAACGAGTTGTGCCACAACCTTGACGATTTGCACAGGAGCAGCCATAGCCACATCTACGATTCGCTCGACCCCAGGCAACACCGATGTGGGTATCACCGTCGGCAACACCACCCCGCCTCCGGCTAGCACGGATTCAGCATTCCTGTCAATACCTATTGAAGCGATTGGCCCATAGTCCTGCGTGCTGCCAGCCAACGTCATCTCCTGCAACCAGTAGTAGTAACGCTTGTCGGCCTGAGCCGAAGTGTCCACCCACTCATAACGAGCACCACCGTCGCGCCCGTTGCTCACGATCAAATCGCGATTCATGCGGCTGGCATGCTCGCGTTGCACGTCTGTACTCCGATAGATTGCAAAGCCCATCGTGTCCTGCTCAAGCGAGGTGCCCCACTCCACCCGCACCCCCCCTTTCATTGGGGTCGCTTCAAACCGTAGCAAACTGATGGCAGTGGGTCGGTCATTACAAGTCAATTGCTTGTCGTTGACCGTTGTAGAAAGCACCGGGAAATCTGTATTTCCGATGTAAGCGCTATTCACCACGCTCACGACATCATCAATCGTTACCTTTACCGTAAATGACACTGAGAATCGGTCGCCTGGCCGCAAGGTCGGCAACTGCCACACCAGTGATGATTGCTCAACTGTGGGTGGCACAGTCGCGCTGCCAAGTATATAAGTGGTGTTGGTCGGCACTTGGTCGTAAAGCATGATGTCCGATAGGGTAAAGATGCCGTTGTTATCCACCACCAACGTATAAGTGATAAGTCGATCTGGGCAAGGGCTGACTGCCAAGAAGCCATCTACCGCCACCTGATCGATCACCAATCCCAAATCAATACCCGCATCAATCGTGCGGTTGAATTCGCCGTCTTTTAGCACAATGACCTCGGTATTGCCATGCTTGTCGATATTGCTGTCTTTTGCCAGGTTCGTGCCGGCATAGCGCACCGTCCAAGTCATACCCTGCTTCATGTCGTAGTCAAAGTGCACTGTATAGGGCACGCCAGGGGTGAGTTGAGTAAAAGTGTAATACCCTTGCCAGGTCGTCACGGTCGTAGATACGGGTGCGCCATTGGCATACAACGTCACACGGGTCTTGGCTGCGCCGGGTTCATCCTTGTCTTGAATACCATCGTTATCCGTATCCATCCACACGAAGTCACCCAGCGCCGCCGTGGCCTGCACAGGCGGTACACGCACCTTTGCAGTTGTGGTGATCACAATTGGCGGGCCAACCGACGGACGGGCTGTCCAGGTGGCCACATTCGTGGTCGTGATTTGGATCGTCGCTGGCGCAGTCACAAAGGTGCTCGCACCTGGGGCCAGGTTAATCACCACGTCATTGAGTAGTACACCCAGCTTGTCGTCCACCAACGTATGGGTAACCAAGGAAATCTTGCCCGTGTTCGTCAGGGTATAGCAGTAATACACTGGCGTACCTGCGGTTACGGTGATCGCATTAGTCAGCGCACAGGTGTTTGGCAGTGTGCCGACCGTCTTCGTCAAGCTCAGACTGGGTGGAGGCAAAAGCTCACCAAAGTTATTGTTCTTGCCGTCCACACCAGAATCGAGCTTGATCACTGCAAATTGATCGTTTGTTGCAATACCACTGCCAGGCGTGCCTTGGGTATCTTTGCCATCATCCCAAATAGGTGGCTGCACTTCAGTCAAAGTGTATGTGCCTGCCCAAAGGCCGGTGAAGTCGTACATGCCATTCAAGCCCGTGGTTTGGGTCAGCGACACCAATGTGCCGCTAATCGTGCGTCCAGTCAGTTTAATCTGCACCCCGGTAATGGGCGACTCACTTGGATCAAACACACCATCATCGCTAATATCGTGATACACAAAACCGCCAATGCTGGAATGGCGCCATTCGCCAAAGTTATTGTTGGGGCGATCTTCGCCGGTTGTCAGTTGTACAGTAATAATGTCATGTCCATCACTGCTGCCGGGGATGGGAGTCACATTGCCGTTTGTATCCAGTCCATCGTCATAAGTCGGGGGCTGCTGTTCATGGACTGTGTAAGTTCCCGCTTTAATACAACGGCTGGGAATATAACCATAGTCCACCTGCAGACCACCTTCTGCCGAGGTAGCCAGCAAGAGATTCACATTGCTCGATCCAACCGCCGAGGAGGAGCCTACTGTGCTAAGCGACATGGTCAGCGTGCCAGCACCGGTATACAGCGCCAAACTGGCTGGATCGGACAAAGTCACGTTTGCCGTGGTGGAGACTGCTTTGACCGGATAAATAAACCCACTCGCCCCTTTGAAGTCGATCAAACCATCGAAGGGCCCGGCGTTGAAAACGCCGATAAATTCGAGCGGGCTTTCAGCTACCACTGATCCGAGCGCTGGCCCACCCGTCGTGAAGCGGGCCGCGACCGTAGCCGTTAATACTTGGGCTGAGGTGTCCGTATTTTCAACCCGAACCAGCGTGGTCAACTGCCCGGTAGATGTAATCGCCACAGCCAATAAATCACCGACGGCTGGGTCAAATTGGGGAACTTGCACTTGGCTTGTCCAATCCGTAGTGCGCTGTGAAATCGGGAAGGTATAGGTCACATGTCGTGAGGCCTGTAGTATGGTCGCGTCAATCGTAAACGAATAAAAGCCGCTTGCATCTGTAGTGGCGGTGGCGATGGTCGTATCCGCAATATTCACCAACTCGACCGGCACATCCGCTAAGGGAGGTTCATTTGCATCGCGCAAGCCATTAAAATTTGCGTCTTCGTAGACAAAGCCAGAAATGGCATTGCAAGTCAGTGCCTGTGGGCTGCTACTTTCAGCGTAGACAGGCACAGTGGGACTTAGTATCAATTGTCCTATTGCGGTTGCACCGATCAATAGGACAGCTAGCGAACGATGGGGGGAAGTGTTCATAGTTGTCTCCTTAATTCACTCTGTTGAAACTGCGATGGGTTTCTTTGGAACGCTGTGAAATACGAAAAATTAAGATCAAATGCCGCGTTGGAGTTATTAGGTCCATTTTGGAAACACGAAATTTTTTCCTGTCAGGACAATGCTAGACACATATGAACAAACTGAGAATCGGGCAATGGGTGCAACTTGACTCCAATTTTGGCCCCAGAAAAATATAGGACTTCATATCTGCTTTTGGAAAAGACAAAGGAAAGGTCCATCAAGCCGTTACAAAGCAACGGTCTGACAGACCTTTCCTCTGTCTTTTTACAACTTGATTGCTTGGCAGCACTGACTATTTTTTATTGCCGCCGCAACAACACAGAAATTGCGACCATGGCACCCCCTAGTGTCGCAACCCCGGTAGCTATCAGTAGCACCAACCACCAGACTGCCATTTCATGTTGCGCAGCCAGCGGCCGGCTAGGTTGTATCTCGGCAGATCGACTGTCCGACGCAGCTTGTAGCGCAGGATGGACATTGGGTATCGTATCGTCGGCTGCTGCTGCTATTGCCGAAGTCGAAGTTTGAGTTTGAAATTCAGATTCAGTCACTGACTTTTTGGCATCCCCAGCAATTGTCGGCACCTTTGCCGTCTGTGCTGCATCCTGTATCTTTGGGCTAGCGATTGTGTCTGCATTCACAGCGATATTGTCGGCTACAGGAGCATCAGACAACCTATTTTCATCTATGCTGGGTTGTGGTTGTATGGGCTGCTCAACCTTCACCAGTGCTTGCTGGACAGCCATCATTGGCCCATCAAACAGCACCGACAAAGCCGGTTTGTCTTTTAGCATCTGACTGATCAACGTATCGGCTGACTTTGCGGGATCAGGCTGGATCAGTTGGCCCCCTGGCGCAGCGACTGCCACAGCCTGCCATGGCACAATTAGTTCTGACTTGGCCTGTGCCAATAGGGCTGGCCCATATTCATTGATCGCACCACTCAGTTCAGTTTCTGCTAACCAGTAGTGATAGATCACGCCGGACTGTGCACTACGATCTACAAACTCATAGCTCGCGCCGCCATTGCGCCCATGTGCCACAATCAGTTCTGAAGTCACCTGCACCGCATCTGCACGGTTGTCCGTGCTGCTGCGCCATAGGGTAAAGCCATACGTGTTTTGCTCCAGCGAGGTCGTCCACACTACTCTGATGGCTGACGAATTGTCTTTGGCTGCCAACACTTCGAACTGCGCTAGGGTCACAGCAGTTGGGTTGTATAGCACTTCTGAGCCGTTGGCATCCACCACCCCCGGCAGTGCGCCACCTTGCAATACCGCTATATTGTCTAACGCGGCGATGTCGGCAATAACTGAACACACCACAAAATAGTTA
>JANMVQ010000489.1:0-4490 GCA_031392845.1 Chloroflexota bacterium | reverse complement strand
CAAACCGACTCGTGGATCTTCCAGACGCGTATCGGTTAGCACAATACCACCCACATGATTACCGCGAATTAGCCGATCGAGTGTGGCCAGCTCATGTTCAGCATGTGGGCAGCTAGCCACATGCAGGTCATGATTCATCTCGCCCGCTGCATCGGCCAAACCGGCCATCAACGTGCTGAAGAACGGATCTGACATCTGGCGCTGACCAGACATAAATAAAAATCCAATCGTGGCAACTGACTGGCGCTTGAGATTGCGAGCATGCGTATTTGGGTGATAACCCAATTCGCGCATAACAGCTTCTACCCGATTGCGGGTAGAGATGCTCACATTTGTGCCACCGTTTACTACACGTGAAACGGTGCCAATGCCAACATCGGCACGTTTTGCCACGTCCGTAATTGTCACAGCCATAAGTTCACAAATGAGCCTGCAATACTGACAAAAGAAGAATTGGAAACGATTCCAATTCTAGTAATTAGCAGGAGTATGTCAAGTCATCGTGTCAGTTCAACACCAATAATTAAATTTGCTTAATCTACCTGCTATGTTATGTCAAACAACGCGGGTTTGCTTGGAGCTTGTTGGTAGCCATTTAGACTTGTAGTGCTACATAATCATAGAGATCGAGCGAAATTAGAGTACAATTAGAGATGTTTAGTAAGTTTGATTCAGCCGAAAGACATGTTCTCTTTCGACATTGTGCGTAAATACCGCAATTTAGTGAGAGATCACGACAAGTCATACAAAATCTAAGACTTTAGTATGATGCGTCCCACCCATTCGGCTGATATAAACCGCTCGGTTGTTAAAACTGCCTCATTGCTCTTAGCTTCAGCCGCACTTCGCTGCTGAAGTTTTGCTTGGTCAAAAAATTTTACTGGGAGTCATACTCGTTCAATGCTCGATACACACGAATCAACCATTGTTGGTGAAAGCTCATTTTCATCCCTCGTGGCCTACATCCTTCGTTTTGTGACCGTGCTCATCGTTGGAGCCGTGCTGACCATGATCTTGTTGGTAAAAGGGCAGCCGATGCTGTCTAAGTTTGCCCATGAGAACATTTGTCCCTCCAACCGCTCATTCAGTTTTTGCCAGAAATAAGGCAGTTCTGAATTTCAGTGTAGTCAAAAAGATTCTCTGCTCTGCTGCGGAGAATGCGCATAGTTGTGTGCCAGTCCGAAGTCCGACAGCAAATTGCGACGAAAGTCCACCTTTCGTCTGATGAAGGACTGAAGCCCTACTGATGTTGTCCGATCTAGCGGTTACAAAGTTGTAACCGCTATTTTGCATTGTCTATCGTCCGTCTCCCGTCGCTTCTTAGGTCATTCCGCCGAAATAATTAACGGCCAAGCATCCTGATCCTTCGGCTTCGCACAGGACAGCATACCCAAAGCGTGCTGCGCAAAGTCCCTTCAGCCTCATCGCCCCATCACCTTGCGGCGAATAACATCGAGGGTTTGCAGGGCAGTCAGGTTGCGCTGGTTGTAGCCGTATTGCAGGTATTCCGAAGCAAACCAAGCTGATTTATTATCGGCAGGGAAGTTGTAATGAAAGCCGTCGGAAATGCAACCTCCGCCGGGTAGACGCTCAACCACTTGGCGCAAGTTCAGCAATGGCACTTGGTATTCGCCAGCCAGTTGGGCGATTTTCGAGTTGATAAAGCCGCACGGAGCGCTATTGTCGCGGCATTCGAGATCATCAGCTTTTGTGATCAGCACCGGGATAATGCCCTGATCGATAGACTGCTGAATGATTTGGCGATAGCGATCTTCAAACCCCTGCCAAGTGTGTTGATCACCAGTGCCCAATAGGATCAGCGCCACACTGGGGCGAATCGCATTGTATTCGCACTGCAGCGGTGATTGACCACCACAACTGCTGGGAGCACTGCCGGGGTCGAGCATCTTGGTGGTGTTAAACCCGCCGATGGCTGCAACCCCTTCACGGGCAAATGAACCTTTGAAAAAATCGAGGGTGGCCTGCAAATAAGTGTAGCTGCCTAGGTTGTAGTTGCCCCAATCGAAAGGCTTCATGAAAGCCGGATGCTGGGTGTTGCTATCGCCAATCAGGGCGACCACATTGGCGCGGTTACCACGCGCTTGTCCTGCCTGATAAATCTGATACACACGCGCGGACATATCGCTAAGGAATGGGTAGTCGAGCGGGCCAACCGGTATCGGGATCGGGGTGGGGTTGTTAATCGGCAGATCGCCTGGGCTGGATGGAACAGCAGGAACGTTACTGGCCCCACCGATGGCAATATATTGGGCCATAACCCAGCCACGGGTGCCGTTCTGGGTAATGACTTCGATCCAAGTTTGGCCAGCCGCCTCGCTAACGATTTGGAGCTGGGTATTGGGGCCAAGTCGGGTGAGAATCTCACCATCGGTGCTGGGCGTTTTGCGCAGCCGCAATCCACCGGCCTCAGGCAACACCACACCAATCGTGTTATTAGGCTGATTGGGCAGCACTTGCGGCAAAGCAGGTGCCGCCGTAGGGATCGACCCTGGAGGCGGCACAAAATCTGAGGGTGGAATCTTGATCACCTGGCCTAGCGAGAGCGCATCGGGATTGAAACCAGTGCCACTATTGGCAGCTTTGATTGCATCAAAGGTCAGGCCAAAACGCACCGCGATATCCCACAAAGTGTCGTTTTGCTGCACTGTATATTCGGTGAGACGCGGCGCGACGGTAGGCACGATGCCTACTGTCGGTTCCGGACCACGCGAGGTCGCGGTGGGCAGAAATAAGGGAAACGGGGTAATCGTGGGGTAACGAGTCACCTCTAAGGTGCGGTTGCGGCCTGCAGAAGTAGCGCTGTTTCGTTGAGTAAACAGCGCAATGACCCCGGCCAACACTACGATGACGCCTGAGACAATTATGACAATGCTAGTCCGGGTGGGTTTAGAAAGCATAAGTACAGAGATTGTAACTGTGCACACAACTCGGTTACTATTTCGGGCCTATGAACATGCTCAAAATAAAAAGCTGTCTATTGGTCAGCGTGTTGTTGCTGGCCTGCTCCAGTGGCGCGGCCGACCCGGCGGGCGCGCCCAAGGCGATTGAATCGTATTTGCAGGCGCGGGTGAAGGCCGATGTCGACAAGATGATTTCACTCTCATGCGCAGATTGGGAGGCCAAGGCGCGGGTGGAAGCAACATCGGCCAAATCACAAAACGAGCAGCTCAAAGAGGTGACCTGCAAGCTTGGTAGCGCCGCTGGCAACGCCCAACTGGTGCAGTGCGATGGCAAAATCCTAAACTCATATAACGGAGAGACCCGCGAACGCAATCTGTCCGAACTCACTTTTCGCGCAGTGGCAGATGGCGGTGAGTGGCGGATGTGTGGCTATCAGTAAGAAATTGGAAATTATGAATTATGAAGTATGAAAGGCACCACAAAGTGACACTTCATAATTCATAATTCATAATTTTTATTTCATACTTTTGACCACTTCGTTCATCGCTTGCAGGGTGACCAGGTTGCGCAGGGTAAAACCGTATTGCAGATTGGCGTCACTAAAGACATCGACGCGTTGATCGGGGGGAACGGACAGATGCTGGGTATCTTTAACATTCACACCATGGTTGGGCAGTGGCTCCAAGGCACGGTTGAGGTTCATGATCGGGATATCGTAATCTTGGGCAACTTTAATCACGATCTGGTTGAGTTGGTGTGATTTTTCGATGTTCTCCGGGCGGGTAGGAAAGGTGCTCAGGAGTGGCAGAATTTTCCTGTCTATTGTCGCAGCCACGATCGAGCGTAGGTAAAAGTTAAATGTGTCGGCATCAGTGTAGGCCACATCATTGGTGCCAAACATAATGACGACCAAACTGGGCTTATTGAGGCGATACTCGCAATCGAGCGGAGATTCCCCGCCAGAGCATATCTTAGGGTCAGCCCAGGTCGAATCGAGTGGGCCTGCAACGTTAAAACCACCCGCAGCAGCCAAACTAGTTCGGGCAAACGCAGCATGGCCAAATTGCTCAATCATCGGTTTGAGATCGGCGTACTTGCCCAACTCATATTGGCCATTGCCAAACGGACCGAGAAAATACGGGTTCTCGGTCATGCAATCACCCAATTTGGAGAAGGCACTACCGTTATTGCCTGCAGCCAAACCCGCCTGATAGATGGCTTTGGCATTGGGGCTGACCACGGGCAAGATGGGCAACGCCTCAACTGGAATGTCTTTGATAGTGCTAGGGTCAAAGCTGCCTGGCTTGGGCAGTTCGACTTTTTTGATCGTGGCTACAGATGCGGAACAAGCAGCGAAAACGCCGAGCAGCAGGATAAGCCTTACAAAGTTTAGTCTGAACACGCCTTCTATTTTAGAACGATGCATCGATTCGCGCCCTTCGTGGTAAATATCTTTCCTGCCCAATTTGAAATTAAGCTCACTATTCATACAATCGTTTCATCTATGGAACAACACTCTCTCGATTTCCTAAAGACATTGCTGAGTACCCCTGCCCCGTCTGGCGATG
>JANMVQ010000422.1:0-2226 GCA_031392845.1 Chloroflexota bacterium | reverse complement strand
AAGCAGAAAGTGATGTCTCAATAGAACACCGATTACACGGATAAATACGGATTAGACAACAAAATATCTTTGCAAATCCGTATTTATCCGCGTAATCCGTGTTCTAAAGCAAGCACAATCTATTTGCGCGTAAGTCCTAATGTATGTGATGAACAATGCCGCTAGTTACGCGATTGTCCTGTGCGGGGTGGCGGATCTGGCTTCAGCCCGCTGGCTCGGCAGCGAGACCGGGGTGTGGCTGTGTCTGGCAATGGCCGGTTTTTGGCTACTTCGCGCCGCCAGTCAGTTTTATATTGGCCGCACTCCGAAGAATATCCTGGCGGCAGCGTGGTTTGCCGGGCTAGGAGTGCTGCACTTGGTCGCTGTGCTTATGATTTAAATCCGAAGTCACTAGCCACCTGGTCCAAAATCTTCTAGTTGACTTTCCAGTTGGTTTGTCTTATTATTTGTGAATAAATTCACAAGTAGGACGAGCTTATGAGGCAGCATGAAATTTCAGCATCGATGTGGATACCTGTGCCAGCAGCGCAGGTATATCGGACAATTGCGGATTACCAAGAGGGTCATCCGCGCATTTTGCCTAAGCCGCCATTTGTTTCGTTGACCGTGCTGAAAGGCGGCATAGGCGCTGGGACTGAGATCAGTTTTGTCATGAAGGTGATGGGGAAACTGAACACCACACGAGCCGTCATCAGCGAGCCAGAACCGGGGCGAGTGCTGGTGGAGACGACCGACAGCGGGATCATCTCGACTTTTACGGTAGAGCCACGCGAGCAAAACCGGCATGCCTTTGTGACGATACACACGACTATGCCCGTTCGCAACGGCCTACTGGGCAAGCTCGAAGGCTGGACGGCGACGCAGCTGCTATTCCCTGCGTATCAGCGCGAGCTATATCAATTGTCGCAAGTGGCCAGGGAGTGAATGGGATGAACGGGATGAAGAGGGTGATCGGGATGAACGGGTGAACAGGGTTGACCGGGATGAATCGAGCGAATGAGATGAGCGAGATGAAGAAATGAATAAAGTTGTGATCGTTGGGGCAGGGTTCGGTGGATTGAATGCGGCGCAGTCGTTCGCTGGTGGGCGTGCAGGGACACCCGTAGATGTGACACTGGTGGATTCGCGCAATTTCCATATTTTTCAGCCATTGCTATACCAGGTGGCGACTGCAGCGCTGGAGCCAGAGCAGATTGTGAATTCCGTGCGTGGAATGTTGCATGAGATGCCGAATGTGCATTTCCAGATGGCGACTGTCACTGGTGTAGATTGGGCAGGTAAACGTTTGCTAACCCATGATAATGGCCCGATCCCGTTTGACTATTTGATTCTGGCAGCGGGCGCAGTGTCCAACGATTTTGGTATCCCAGGTGTGAAAGAGTATGGTTTTGGTCTGAAAAATATCAATGATGCATTGACAATTCGTGACCACATCATCCATCAATTTGAAAACGCCGACGCGCATCCGCAACCGATTGAGAATGGCGCGCTAACTTTCGTAGTGGTCGGGGGTGGCCCAACCGGGGTGGAGATGGCTGGAGCGCTAACCGAACTGTTCCATCTGGCACTGCGCAAGGATTTCCCACACGTCGATATAAAGCAAGCCAAGGTCATTTTGTTGGAGGCCATGGATAAGCTGTTGCCGCCCTTTGATGCCTCGCTGCGCGAGAACACCTTGCGTCAGTTACAAAAGCGGGGTGTGGACGTGCGCTTTGGCCAGGCCGTGGTGCAGGTCACACCGGGTGCGGTGCACTTGAAAAGCGGCGAGATTATCCCGACCCAGACGGTGATCTGGGGTGCCGGGGTGAAGGCGCACCCGTTGGCGGCGGCGTTAGGTGTGCCGCTGGGGCGGGGCGGACGAGTGGTTGTGAACGATGATTTGAGCATTCCCGATCATCCGGAAGCCTTTGTAATTGGCGACTTGGCGGCGGGGAAAGATAGCGCGGGCAATATTTACCCACAGTTGGCGCAGGCAGCGATTCAATCGGGCAAGCACACTGCGGCGCAAATTTTACGCCGAATGCGTGGTGAGGTGACCCAGCCGTTTGCGTATCGCGATCCGGGCTTTATGGCTACGATTGGCCGTAACGCGGCCGTAGCGCAGCTCCCGAATGGGGCCAAGTTCACTGGCTTCGTGGCCTGGGTGCTCTGGCTGTTTTTGCACTTGTTATTTCTGGTCGGCTTTCGCAATCGGGTTCAAGTTTTTGTGAATTGGGTGTGGAGTTA
>JANMVQ010000416.1:0-15568 GCA_031392845.1 Chloroflexota bacterium | reverse complement strand
AGGTTGGCTACAACTGGCTGAACCGCATAGGAAGTCCGTCGGTGTGTCCGGATATTTGGCCGTCGTGTCGCACCCGGTGACGCTGGTGGCATCGTTACAGCGCATCTCGGTGTAGAACAACACCCGCGCATGGGGCGCAGTTGCAACACCGGCGCGCTTGGTATATTCAATCCGCTTGACATGCCCAGCCGAGATATACGCTTTGGTGGGGGGTGAAATGCCGATAAACTGATAGTAGTTGCGCTCTTGCTCGTAGAAGTAACTGACCACATTGCCATTGGGGTCTTCGATGCGATCCAAATTCCACTGCCAACCGCGACTTTGAATGGTGCTGTTACAGGATGTTGTGCTGACATAATTTTGGAATGTTGGAACCCAGAAGAGCGAAGATTGTTGTGCATTCGTCTCGGGTTCGAATTCTCCACCAAAACGATACTTGGTGCCATCGGGCGAGGTGACCTGCCAGTAGCGCTTGTCGAAATCTGGGAAGCTCGGCAGTGTTGAGGTCATGATCTCGATCCGCCAGCGTGAATCACTCTGCAAGGCATATTGGGTCGAATTGACCTTGACCATGCGCGAGTTCATGTCATTCAATGAGAATACAAAGTCTTCACCCGAAGCCGTCCAGCACATGTCCCCATTCGACTTGGCCCGCAGCAATCGTGTAATCGAACCGGTCTTGTAGTTCCAACCCACACCGACCGAGCTGGGTTGTACCGGGCGCGACATGCTCATGCCATCCACGCTGCCGCTGTCGTAGCTCAATACCACTTGTGGGGCTGGGCCAGCAGCGGGTGGCGGCACTGGGATGGGGTAACTGGTGGAGGCCGAACCGCTTTGCAGACCGACCTGATAATCCATCACGCCGCCGATCGGTGTGGCTTCCCAATCGCCATTGGGGCTGCTGGTGCCGGCGGATAAGATGATGATCGGCGGGCCAGTTGGCGCAGCAAGTGGGTCGACCGGTGCGGCTTGTGTATCGACTGCGCCCTTGGGTGCGGTAAACCAATTCTGTGTCACGCTGTTGTCCAACAATGCGACGATCTGCTGTCGTTTGGGGTCGAGATAACCCTGGAGGGGTTGCATGACATTGCAGTGCTTTACTGCACCTGCGTCGTCAAAAGTGCAGTCATAACCTTGGTAGAGCGTCATGCGCTCCAAGAAGTCACCGCCGAAGGGGATATCCAACTTACTGTAATCGACCGCTAGTTTGAAGGGTTGTGCAGCGGTGGCCTGCTGTAGCGATTGTTTCATCTGCGGATTTGCGTCCACCCGAAAGGCTACGCCCAGAGGTGATACACGTTCACCGGGCTGGTCTGGGCTTTCGCTCTCAGCAACGTCCACAAAACTCACCGCCAACGCACCTGCGCGGTCTGGTGACGCCGACTGCGTTGTCAGCTTGTTCAGCTTTCGTTCAGCTGGTGTCGACGGGATTGCGATGACCGCGTCGGCTTCGGGCGGTGCTGGCAAGAGAACCTGTGCCTCACTCACTTGGGTGGGCGGCGATGCCGCTACGTCAAGTGGTGCAGCCTGTTGTGGCAGGGGCGTGTCTTGCTGCTGAGCCTGTGGTTTAGCCACAACCTGCTGTGGATGCTGTACATCGGTCTTGGTTGTGGCAAGCGTCGGTGCTGCCAGTGTAGTTGTATCAGTTCGCGCTTGGGCGACATTTGGGACGCCAAAAACAGCACTGCTTGCGAGTACAACACCCATTCCAACGGAAATGGCGTTTTTATGGGTGTTCAACAAACGATGGAAAATAGAACGCATGAATATCTCCTGTTTTGTACGCGAACGTACTGGGTTGCACATCTCACCTGAAGACAGATGCAGGACAGCAGAATCAAATGCGCGACAGCGCATTGTCTTATTCGGCTAGGCGAGAAACGTGTTCAGAGGGATAAGATCGAATGAAGAATTACAAGCGGGGATCTATATATCAGGCCTTCTGAGTTGTGGACAGAATAAATCAATGCGACCGACAGCGCTTGATTGATGGCTGGCGATAGCGGACATGCCTGCGTGCGCATGAGTTATTTTCATCTCTATTACTGGCATAAAAGATGTACCTATGATCTGATTGGTTGCCCCAACCCTCACCCACCCTCCGCCTAACGATGGTGCAGGCTACGACCAAAGAATTATTTGGCAGTAGTCGGATGTGGGTCTGAAGGTAGCAAACCCACATTTGGACACCATCCCACCTACATCCGGATACATGCCCACTCACACTCGGACACATTCCCACTCACACTCGGACACTCTCCAACCCACGATGGGCTACTGTCCAACTCACGTCCGGATACTACCCAACCTACATCCGGACCCGTCCAACCCACATCCAAAGACGGCTATGGCTTTGGTCCATCCCTGCTCCACCTTCCATCCCGAACCGCGTTATAGTTTCCCCATGTCCGATTTCGCCAACTATCCAGAGGCGTTGCGCGATGTGTTGCTCATCTTCCAAGACAACCCGAACGACCGCAATGCCATGCTCATCGAATATTCAGACCAGTTTCAAGCCGTGCCTGAGAGTATTGCCCAGAAGCCGTATCCCGAAGAACACCGTGTGCCGCACTGCGAATCCGAATCGTATGTCTTTGCCGAACCGTTGCCCAAAGACCATGCCGGCAAAACCCCGTTGAAGTTCTACTATGCGGTTGAAAATCCCTTTGGCGTGTCTGCACGAGCATTGTCCGCTATCCTCAACAGCACCCTCGACGGCCTGCCCGCCGAGGAGATCGCCAAAATGTCAATCGAGGAAATAGTGCCGACCCTATTTGGCAAGAATGTCTCAATGGGCAAAGGCCAAGGCCTGCTCGGTATCGCCGCCATCACCAAAGCCTATGCCCAGCGCTACGCCAATGCGCGTGAGGTGTAAGATCGAGGGGCGAAGGGCGAAGGGCGAAGGGCGTGAAGCGTCAAACGTCAAACCTTCCAAACTTCCAAACTTCCGAACCTTCCGAACCTTCCGAACCTTCCGAACCTTCCGAACCTTCCGAACCTTCTGAACCTTCTCAAACCTTCGAACCTTCGAACCTTCCAACTCCCCACTCACCACATGCTCAACTCAAACGACCGTCTCGAAACTATCGCCCACTTCCGTATGGCTGTGGAGGGGGCAATGCAGGTAGTCAGCTATGCATTCGACCAAGAGAATCCACGCGGCCCAGTTAAGCTACAAGGTCGCTTGCTAATGCCGCCCGCGCTCGCCTATCGCAAGATGCGGGTAGCGTTTGAGCAATTGGGCTACACCCCGCATCTGGCCCCGGTGCCAGACAAACCCGATCTGCACGAAGTGACGATTGTGCTCGGGACCATCCCACAGACACCACGCAACCCCTGGCTTAACTTCTGGTTGTTCTTGGCCACGGTTGTATCGGTCATATTTACCGGCGGGTATAACCCGGATGGATTCAAATGGGCCGATGGCATTATGTTTGCTGGCTCTTTGCTCAGCATATTGGTAGTGCATGAGGCCGGGCACTACATCGTGGGGCGCAGACGGGGTGCACCCGTCTCACTGCCCTATTTCATTCCTATGCCTATTGTCAGCATCATCGGCACCATGGGGGCAGTCATCTTGCAACGCGAGCCGTTTGAGGACCGGCGGGCCATGCTCGAGATTGGTATCGCCGGGCCACTGGCGGGCTTTCTGGTGGCGGTGCCGTTATATATCGTCGGTCTGTTGCTGTCGTCCATCCAGCCTATTCCAACGACTGGGGGCCTGCTGTATCTGGGCGATTCGCTGCTGACTTATACACTGGGCTTACTTACGGTGGGCCGCATCGATCCAGCCAGCGGGCGGGATGTGTTCTTACATCCGATTGCATGGGGTGCATGGATTGGCCTGCTCATCACCGGCATTAACCTGATTCCCGCCGGTCAACTGGATGGCGGACACATTGCGTCGGCCCTGTTGGGTGCGCGGGCGCGCTATCTATCGTGGGTCATGATCGCGGCGTTGCTGGCCATGTCACTGCTCTCGCAGATGTGGCTGCTGTGGGCGGTCATGCTCTTCCTATTTGGGCGCAGTCATCCTGAGCCACTCAATCAATCCACCCCAATAGATGTGCAACACTATGCATTGGCCTTGGCAGGGCTGCTGGTGTTTATCCTCGTGTTTGTGCCATTGCCCATTACGGTGATGCCCTAGAGAATATCTTCAAAGTAGTGGCGTAAGCATCCTGAGCGAAGTCGAAGCATCCTGAGCGAAGTCCCTTCGGGGATGCGAACTATGACAAAACTGCGAGGTCGCATTCTTAAGTGCCGCATCCCCGAAGGGACTTCGCTTTCCATGGAACGGTCTAACATGAGCACTGAATTCCACCCCGCCTGGATCGAAATCAATCTGGCTCACATCGCTCACAACACCCAGTTACTCAAGCAGCATGTTGGCGAGTCGGTGACATTGTGTGCGGTGGTGAAGGGCAATGGTTACGGTCATGGTGCAGTTGAAGTGGCCCGTACGGCTTTGGGGTATGGCGCATCATGGTTAGCGGTAGCCTATCTAAACGAAGCCTTGGCCTTACGTGAGGCACATCTCCAAGCGCCGATCTTGGTCATGGGTTACACCCCGCCTGCGGCTGTGGCAACTGCCATCGCCCACGACCTCACACTCTCGTTGTCCGATCTAGATAGCGCACGCGCCTTTGCACAGCAGGCCAATAAGGCAGGTCAGTCGGTGCGGGTTCATATCAAGGTTGATACCGGCATGAGCCGCCTTGGCCTACCCTATGAAGAAGCCGCTGCCCAAATACAAGTCATTGCCCAGTTGCCCGGTTTGTATATCGAAGGTCTGTTCACCCATTTTAGTAATGCCGACGCCGAGGATCTCAGTTACACCCATTTACAGCTTGAGCGCTTCCAAAAAGTGTTGCACGCGGTGCGGCCTTATTTACCTGATCTGCGCCATGTGCACGCCGCCAACTCAGCGGGCACACTGGCAGTAGCAGAGTCGCACTTCAACTTTGTACGAACGGGTATTGCGCTATATGGGTTGCTGCCTTCACCGGCATTGGGTCGGCAGGACTTGCGCCCAGCATTAGCATGGAAAGCGCACCTAGCACTCGTAAAGACTCTACCGAAAGATACACCTGTCTCGTATGGCAATACTTGGGTCACCCCGCGCGAGTGCCAGATTGCGGTGCTGCCAGTGGGTTATGCCGATGGCTTTCGGCGTGCCCCACAACATTATGGCCAGGTGTTGCTGCATGGCCAGCGCGCTCCCATCGTGGGCCGGGTGTGCATGGACCAATGTATGTTAGACGTGACTGACATCCTCCCCTATGCCCAAACGGGTGACGAAGTCGTGCTGATCGGTCAACAAGGCGATCAATCTATTTCAGTCGACGATGTGGCTGCCCGCCTCGGCACCATCAACTACGAAGTTGTCACCACCCTGCTCACCCGCGTGCCGCGTATATATATGTGAACAAACTATGTTGCCCAAAACCCCGTAGAGACGCGCCTACCACGCGTCTCTACATCCAATTGCAATCATGATTCCAACCATTGACTGATGGCAGTTACTTTTGGTTACCTAAAATCTTGCGATGGCTCTGTTTCGTAATCGCTATCGCATAGAATCCACCCGTCTACCCAA
Organism: Chloroflexota bacterium; assembly: GCA_031392845.1. Classification (GTDB taxonomy): domain Bacteria; phylum Chloroflexota; class Anaerolineae; order J036; family Brachytrichaceae; genus JANMVQ01. The sequence continues at coordinate 9,966 of JANMVQ010000416.1, read as the reverse complement.
TTGGGACTATGCCGCCAGCGCAACGTATTTTGTGACGATATGCATTCACAAACGGCGGCACATTCTGGGCGATGTAGAAACCGAAGACGTTCAACTCTCGGTATGTGGAGAAATCGCGGCGGAGCAATGGCTCAAGACGCTAAAGCTACGAACCCATCTGCAACAAGATGGCTTTGTCATCATGCCCAATCATGTTCACCTCATCTTTGGGATCGATGCCTCAGCGCGTAATAATAATGATCATATTCATGCGCCCAACTCATTCGGGCCACTCAAAACAAGGTCTCTACAGTCGGCAATGAATGGATATAAAGGTGCGGTAACAACTGCTTGTAAGCGTGCCGGTTTTGCTAATTTTGCTTGGCAGAGCCGGTTTTATGAACACATTATTCGTGATGAACCTTCATTGCATCGAATTCGGAACTATGTTGCCCAAAACCCCGTACGCTGGGGTCTGGATCATAACAACGCAGAAGGGTTGTGGATGTAATTAGACGCCGTAGAGACGCGCGGTAAGTAGAGACGCGCGGTAAGCGCGTCTCCGTTGGCCAGATGTTTAATTCTTGCGAACGGAATAGGCGCGTCTCCGTTGGCCAGATGTTTAATTCTTGCAAACGGAGACGCGCCTACCGGGCGTCTCTACGGGATGGTTCAACTAGATTTATTGCACTGGGTTGCGGGGGCGCTCCAAGAGTTTCACTTGCAATTCGCTCTGCTGACCATCGCGCCAAATCGTCAGGGTAACAGTGTCGCCAACCTTAGCGGTCTTGATGAGTGTAGCAATCAGGTCGTCATAATTATTGACCGGTTGACCATTGAATTCGGTGATGATATCGCCCCCGACCAAGATTGGCACACCCGCCACCAACTGCTCCGCATTACCGCCGCGCAGCCCAGCCTTCGCCGATGGCCCACCCTGCAACACGCGTTGCACCAGCACACCTTGCTTCACCGGCAAGTCCAGCTGACCGGCCAAGCGTGCCACACTCACACCGCCGCCTAGGCCCAGATAAGGATAGCGCACCCGCCCACCCGTTTTGATCGCTTCGATCACTCGCTTGACGGTATTCGAGGGCACTACAAAGCCGATCCCGCTGTTGGAAGGCTGCCCAGATGCCGACCCGTTCGTGCTGCGGATAGCAGTGTTCACACCCACTACCCGCCCACGCGTATCCAACAAAGGGCCACCAGAGTTGCCGGGGTTGATCGCAGCATCGGTTTGGATAATTTCCGGGTTACTAAAGCTGCTCTCACCAGGCAATGTGCGGCCCAGCGCACTGACAATGCCTAAGGTCATAGATCCTTCCAGCCCAAATGGGTTGCCGATGGCGACTACTCGTTGGCCCACTTTCACTTGATCACTGTCCGCCAATTCAACCGGGGTCAACTGCTCAGGCGCTACACTGACCTTAATCAGGGCTAAGTCAGCATCCGGGTCGCGCCCGATTACGGTTGCGACAGTGGTAGTGCCATCTGAAAAAGTGACTAGCAATCCGTCGGCTTCAGCCACCACATGGTTGTTGGTGATGATGTAACCCTCTTTGTCAATCACAAATCCTGAACCCGAGCCCGCTTGTTGTTGGTCAGATGAGTTTTGCAGCTTCTGCTCAATAGCAATAGAAACTACGGATGGGTTGACCCGCTGGTATAGGTTGACCAGCACGTTCTCTTCGTTATCGAACTGCGCCCGCTCCGCTTCTGCGACAGCGGTAGGGGTTGCTACCGGCACTGCGTTGCGTATTGCCACCTTGGTGACTTGTGAGTCGGTTGCTTGCGCTGTGCTGCGCGTCCCATTGGCTGCATCGCGTAGATCGCGTAAACCGGTGCAACCGGACAGAATAACAACTGCAGCTGCTATCCCTGTAAATGCTTGTTTGGTGTTCATTTCGTTTTTATCCTTAATTTCAGGTGATAGTGTCCCCTTAAATTCCTTTAAAAGGGCACTATCACAACGCCTATAATAATCAGCAGGTTGCGTGAGCCATTCGTGAACTGAGCCTAAAGCGCACCTGAACCTCGAATGAATGTTTCGCAACAATCGCCATTATCAACGCCGCCAACGCCGCCACCTGCATCTAAACCTGTCCCTGTACCAAACCTGGTGACAGCGCAATACGCTGACCCATTAGAGCAGCGTGATCCGTGGCGGGCATTGTGGAACTTCTGCAACAGCGATGTATTGCTCATTATTCTAAGCGCGGCTGTGTTGTTGATCCTATTAATCGCTTTGGCACTGCCGCAAACTCCTGCTGGCGGCACAACTTCACCTGTAGCCTATGCAGAGTGGCAGAGCCGCGCCCGTATTCTGACCGGAGTGTTTTACGGCCCGTTTAACAGTCTAGGGTTGTTTGATGTGTCGCGCAGTGCCGGGTTTAAGTTGCTGTTAGTGCTTTTTGCAGGAATAGTGGGCCTGCGCCTGTTTAACGATGTAGCCCGTATGCGCTTGGCCAACATGCCCGCCGAGGTGCTGCGCGATGAGATGCGTCTGCGTGTGACCGCCGCTGCTCTGTCACTTCCACACATGTCACAGCAATTGCGGCGGATGCGCTATCGGGTGATCATGTCCTCGCCCACACCTGTGCCGACGGACGCCAGCGATTGGCTACACGCCAATCACGCACCTTTTGCTGAGCTATTGTCGGCACTTTTTCACGGGGGCATATTGTTGGCGCTGTTCGGGGCCCTACTGAACTATTTGTTGGGGTGGCAAGTGCTGTATGGCGTGGTCACCCCCGATCAGGCCAAGATTCTGCCTGCCAATCAAGCTTTATCGATTCAGCCAGCAGCCGATGCACCCACCGACACGCTCACCCTAATGTTGCAACCCACTGGCGCACAAGCCGCCTTGCGTAGTGGCGAGCGAACAACTTTATCTAATGTTAATGTCCGATTGCGCCAAATCACTCCTGGGCTGCGAGTCAGCGCCAGTCAAAACGGCCAACCAGTGACCCTGACTGTGTCGAACTATTCTGCTGGACGGCGGGATGTGTTGCTCTCGTTTAGCGCTAACGATCGTGAACGCGCATTTGTGCTGCCATCAGTTGCGCTGATGGCACGCGTAGTCATCTCCTCCGAAGATGCGCTCGGTAGTGGGCGATTACAGATGTTTTCGCTTGGCTCCGGTGCACTGATCACCGATACACCGTTGCAAGCACAGTTGCTCATTTCCAACACTGCTATTACATTTATCTCGGATACTGGCGCATTGTTGGACGTCGACTATCGCCCGGGTATGTTCTGGCTCTGGTTGGGATTGGTCTTGGCCTTGATTGGGTTCATTGGCGTGTTGTTCTATCCGGTTCAGCGACTTGTCATTCGGCATCATGGCCACTGGACCGAGTTCTACGGCAGTGGACGGCAGATTCGCCGTACCATTATGGGCTTATTGACCGCAGTAACTGCCGTGGAATCTACCGGCACCACGGATGGGTGATGCTTAATGAGATTGACTGTTATCCGCGAATCACGCGAATCTGGGCTAATAAATTCGCGATGATTCGCGTGATTCGCGGAAAAACCCAAGGTAATCGGTCCAAATCCTTGGAGGAGTAAAATTACAGACCTATGGAAATTACGTGGTACGGTAAGTCGTGCTTTCGACTAACGGAGCGTTCGATGCTCACCGTTGTCGCAGACCCGCACGCAGGTAAAGATTTGAAACTAAAAGCCGATGTGATCACAATTAGCAATGACGCAACTGATCACAGCAACTTGAGCGCCGTGGTGGGTACACAACGTGGCGATGTGCGCGTGATCCGCAGCCCAGGCGAATATGAAATGGGCGGTGTATTCGTCACCGGCGTTGCCATGAAGGCGGGTCAAAAAGCCCAAAAAGATGATGAAAAGAAGGCTGATGCGCCAGTACGGAGCGTCGTGTATTCATTCAATTACGAAGGCATCAATGTGGCCCATTTAGGCGGACTAACGTTTGTGCCGACCCAAGCTCAAGTCGACGCCCTTGAAACAGTCGATGTATTGTTGGTGCCGATTGGTGGTGACCAAGGTCTCACCGCAGTGCAGGCCTCGGAAATCATCAGCATGATCGAGCCGAGCATTGTGATCCCCATGAATTTCGACAGCAGCGGCGAAAGCCTAACCAAGTTTCTGAAAGAAATGGGCTTGAGTACCGCCAAATCACAAGATATGCTAAAGGTAACCAAAGGGAGCCTGCCCGAAGACACGCAGGTCATGTTGCTGGAAATAAAAGAATAATCCCTCGCTAGAATCAACAGAATCCGTGCACGAAAAGATTTTGTCAACGAGGAAACTTTAGAGAAGAACCATGAAGCCAATTATGACTAACTATCACACATCGCACGCCAAAAAAACATTTTTCGTCGGGGTTATGGGGCTGATTGCCAGCCTCACCGTGGCTTGCGGCGGGGCCACACCCACACCCATATCGGCCACCATCACCCCAGCGCCACCAACCAGCGCAGGCGCAGTATTGCCCACCGTAAACGCAAGCGATACCGCCAAACAACATTTGGACAAGGCCAAGGCTGCGCTCAAAGAACGTCGTTTTGATGTGGCGCTGGCCGAAGCGTTGGCTGTCACGCAGAGTGATACCGGTAGTAGCGACGGGTTCTTTGTGCTGGGCAATGTCTATAACCAGTCCGCTGGCAACGAGGCAGATCCGACTCGCCGTCAAGAGATGTTGACCAAAGCCATTACTTCTTACAATACAGCTGTCAAGCTTGACCCCAAGAATGATGCCGCCCAAACCAATTTGGGCACAGTGTATTACCAACTCGGCCAGTTCGATTCGGCTCGCAAATCGGCGGAAGCCGCGCTGGCGATCAAACCCGATGACGCCCGCACTCACTACTTACTTGGCACAATCTATCTACAAAATGATCCCGCCAAGCAGCCTGAGATGTTGGACAAGGCCCAGGCTGAGTTCGACAAAGCTATTGGGAGCGAACCGGATCTAGGCGCGGCCTATATTGGCTTGGCCAATATCAAACTGTTCAGAGGCGACTTTGCAGGTGCGATTGCCAATGCCCAAAAAGGGGTCGATTTAATGAAAGATGGTGCCGATCCGTTTGCGTTGTGGGCACTGGCACAAGCCCAGTGCAAGGGCGGAAGCAAAGCCGCTGGCGCACAAACTCTAACCCGCATTGCCACCATGAACGTGCCTGATGCTCAATTTAACCAGCAACTGCAAGCTCTGGCCGCGCAGTGCAAATAGGCGTGATTTGCAAATCAGGTAAAGTAGACCTTAATCAATGGTACGACTAGTATTTAGCTGGAACATTAAACCCGACGAAGAACAAGCTTATTTTGAGTTTGTTTTGCAGGAATTCGCGCCGCGCATTTCCAAAATGGGCATTCGCCTGACCGAAGCCTGGTATACAACCTATGGCTCTGGCCCACAGATCATTATGCCGGGTTTGGCGGCCGATCGCATCGAGCTGGATACCGCAGTGGAGAGCATGGATTGGCGCGACCTGGTCGAGCGCCTCACCGCGTTTGTCACCGATTACAAACTTACCTTGCACAATATCTGATTTGCGGAAAAGGCCAAACGGGCAGCCTGAATCTCAGACTGCCCATTTGGCACTGACAGGGGATTACGGAGATGTCAACAAATTCCCAACCTCGTCATAGTATCGCGGGTGATGCTTCGCGATGCCGGACCTGGAGGGAAGGTCAACGCACACTAGCGGCTGTTGGCAGCCTGCATGGAATTCTCCATGATCTGCTTCTCAGCCATGTACTGCACAAACTCCAACGCTACTTTGCGCCGCTCGCCCTTTAGCGATTGATAGAAGTTCAGCAGTAACTGAATATCCGGGTTGGGCGCAAAGCTCCAATCCGGCTTGATGTCTTTTGCTTCACTGAGAATATCGAAAATCGTGGTGCCGTAGATCACGGCCAACGCTTCGAGTTCGTCAATGGTCGGGCTGGTCTTGTTGGTTTCTAGGCTACTGATATAGCTGGAACTACGATCCATACCGCTTCGCTCGATCACTTCCGCTTGCGTAAAGTGCTTTTTCTCACGCAGTCGCTTTAGGATGTAGCCAAGACTGTCCGCCATACTTCACAAGAATAACAAATTTTGGCCTTTCCGCAACAGACTTTTGTCGTAGATTGCTAAATTATTTCGGCATTATTGCCCAGATTGCCTTTCAAATAGAACGCCCGGGCCACAAGTGACATAAGTCGTTTAAGCTGCGCAGCCGCCAGCGCCCATGCTCAAAATGCGCCCTGGCAATGGCGGTGTTGCCAAATGTAAAAGGCTGCCGCCGAACGAGGGGCATATTCAGCATTGTGGCCACCACCAAGCCCAGTGTGCCACCGTGCGAGACCGCGATCACTCGCTCGCCCGCGTGCTTGGCCAGCACTTCCTGCAAAAAAGGCGCCACCCGCGCGTGCATATCCTGAGCCGATTCGCCATCCGGGATCGGGGTTTCGCTTTCACCATGCGGCACAAAACCAGGCGTGCTGGCTTGAATCTCGTCGCCAGTCAGACCCGTCCAACCGCCCATATTGTATTCGCGCAGCCGGGTGTCCAGCACTGGAGTCAGCCCCAGTGCATCGCCAATAGCCTGAGCGGTGTCTCGCGCCCGGCTCAAATCGCTGGTGTAGATGGCCTGGATTGCTTTGTTGCGAAAGCGTTCGCCCAATCGACCCGCTTGCCACACCCCGGTCTCGTTTAAAGGCACATCCAGCCAGCCTTGGATCCGGCCGCCGGCATTGTGCGATGTTTCGCCATGTCTGATTAAGTAGAGCGTCGTCATATGGGTTGTTGGTCACTAATTTGTTGGTAACTGGCCATTAACTACCCGCAAGCAATCTTTCCACCGCATCAATTGGGTGGAGCTTGTGCTGGCTGACCTCGGCAATGGTCGCCTTAAGCGTGTGAGGCGAAACATGGCTAAGCGCACGCTGCAGGAGTGCCTCGCGTAGCCGGTTGAGCACGTCGTGTTCCACCCGATGCGCGCGCCGCCATTCGCCTTTGCCGGTGCTATCCAAATAGATTTTGTGGCGGGTCAATTGGGCCAGCAGTCCGTTAATTCCTTCACGTTTGGTGGCGCTGGCTTGTAGAACGGGCACGCGCCATTTCGGGAAAGTTGCGCCTGTAGATGCTGTGGCAGGTGCATTAGACTCATCCCAGAAATCAGTGGCTGGCCGTCCAGCGTAGGCTACATCCAATGCGGCCTGCAACCCGGCGGTGGTCTGGGCCGCACCATCTCGGTCGGCCTTGTTTACCACGACCACATCAGCGATCTCCAAAATGCCAGCCTTGACCGCCTGGATGTCGTCGCCCAGCCCGGGTGCTTCCACGACGACCACACTTTCCGCCACCCACGCCACCTCGATCTCAACTTGACCCGCCCCCACCGTTTCGATCAAAATGACATCGTAACCCGCCGCATCAAAAGCAGTGACCCCATCGAAAACCGCACCAGTGATGCCACCCAGCGCGCCCCGGCTGGCCATGCTGCGGATAAATACGCCCGTATCACCCGCCAGATCATTCATTCGATATCGATCCCCCAAGATAGCGCCATTGGTAAAGGGGCTGCTTGGATCGACTGCGATGACCGCCACCGTTTTTTGCTGGGCCCGATATTGGCGCGTCATCTCCGTGACCAAGGTGCTCTTGCCTGACCCCGGCGCGCCGGTAATGCCAATCACCCGCGCCCGTCCGCTGTGCGGATATATCTCGCGCAGCTGGGCTTGAGCGGTCGGGCTACCGTTCTCCAGCCCGGTCAGCAAGCGGGCCAGCGCACGCATGTTTAAGAGCGCTGTCATTTAACTTTCCCCATTTCGAACCGGTGTGTGCGAGCGAATATACGCAATAATCGCGCTCGTCGGTGTGCCTGGGCCAAAAATGCCGCTGATGCCAGCCGCAGTAAGTGCTGGAATATCTTCCTCAGGGATGATGCCACCCGCAAAGATGGGTACATCGGCCATATCCCGCTCGCGCAGCAGGGCCGCCACTCGGGGCAGCAACGTGTTGTGCGCACCGCTCAGGATGCTTAACCCCACGGCATCGACATCCTCTTGCAGCGCAGCCGCGACGATCATCTCCGGGGTTTGGCGCAACCCGGTGTAGATCACTTCCATCCCGGCATCCCGCAAAGCGCGCGCGATTACTTTGGCCCCCCGATCGTGGCCATCCAGCCCAGGTTTGGCAATCAGAATACGGAGTGGGCGCTGAGGCGGGCCCAGCGGTGGTGATTGAGATGTGCTGTCACTCATAAATCGAATTTTAGCCGAGCGGCGAGTTGCGCGGTGCTCCGCCTGGTCGGGGGTAAACGGGGGGGGTAGAACCGATCTTGTCGATGACGATTAGGGCGCGTTTGTCGGGCAGGCCGGGTAACGTCACTTGAGCCACTTGGTTGAGCCGCCCCCCCAATTTGGTAATGGCGTGTGCGGCGAGCGTGGTTTCTGCTTCAGCCTCGCTGCCCTTCATGGCTATGCACCGTCCGCCAATTTTGGCCAACGGCAGCAAGTATTCCAGCAGCGTGGGCAAAGGCGCTACGGCCCGGGCCAGCACCAAATCGTAGTATTCGCGGTGATCAGGTTCATGGCCCAAATCCTCGGCTCGCCCTTGCAGGGTATGAATCTGGTGCAGCCCGAGCTGGCTGATGACTTCGTCACAAAAACGCAGTTTTTTGGCCGTGCCATCCACAAGTGTTACTTCTAAGTCGTTGCGGGCGATCTTTAATGGGATGCCCGGGAAGCCAGCGCCGCTACCAATGTCAATGACACGCAGAGATTGCATAGAGTTAGGCAGCACATTCAACACAGTTAGCGAATCGATAAAGTGGCGCAACAAGACACCTTGCTCGTCAATGATTGCAGTCAAGTTAATACGCTGATTCCATTCAGTCAGCAACTCAAAATAGCGACAGAATTGCTGTGCTTGAATATCGTTCAGCGCCACTGCAATATTCTTGGCAGATTCAATTATTTCCTGCACCTTCATGAATTTATCCACAAAAAATGACTTAACAATTTGCGATTAACGCTTTAGTTCGCATGTATTCGGATAGCTTATATGCTGACGTTAGGATTTTCAATCCAAAGTCTGAGTCTTAGGCCTATCCATGAAACGACTATATGAGTATAAAGATACAGACACAAATAAGTTTCTGATTGATCTTTAGATATTCTCTAACCATTGTTTTATTGACTAATTTAACCGCCATTTAAATTTTAGGAATTCCATTTTCGATAAATCAGGGGGGCAGCGATGCAACACACAGCACATTCGTTGAACAAAATATACATATCCGCCAGGGCGTTACCCGTCCAGCCAAACCTCAACTTTGCCTATCTACGGATTCTCACCGCACTTCTACTCTTGGCTGCCATTGTATGGACAATGATGAGTATGGTGCAACCCACCCATGCCGCGGAGACTTGTTCTTCGAACAACTGCGTTCTGGCATGCAGTTCGGCCAAAAAGGCGTGCAGTTTGTTTCCAACCAAATCGATCGCAGCCGGCTATGCCCGGGTATCGTATTTGCCGTTTGGCTATCGGCGGATTCGCCAGAGTAGCTGTGACAAGATGGTTTGTCCCACGTTTAGTACCACCTGTCGTCGTTGGATTCCAACGGGGAAGAGTAGCAATGTGGCGCCCTGAACAAACAGTTTGGCGTGGCCAGATAAAGGAGAAGGTGATGTTGACCAACCTGGTTCTAAATTTGAACAAGAAAGACGAAGATGCGACTATTGAATCCACCCGCGCATGGTGGGACGATAACCCCGACGCAACCCTGATCGATATAGAAGAGGAAGTTCGTCGCCAGATTCGTGAGCGCGAACAACAGGGTAGAAAGGCTAAAAAGTAAACACAATCGCAATTAAGTACTTAGGCAGCGCGCAAATATAACCTGATTGAAATCGATCTGCGTAAAGCAGCGCCATGTGGGTAACTGTAGCAATGACAGATAGAAAATTCGGCTAATTCCAGACAAGTTCCATGGAGAGTGGAACTATGTAATCAGG
>JANMVQ010000436.1:0-6544 GCA_031392845.1 Chloroflexota bacterium | reverse complement strand
AGGCCGATTTACCCTTCTGCGCCTGAAGCAAATGGGTGACGGGCAGCAGAGTAAGCCTTCAACACCTCGGCCACAGTCGGCGTTCCGGCCATAGCGCGGGCAATCGCCTCTTTGGTTGCGGCATAGTTGTAGTCAAAGATTTTCTTGTCGTCAGCAGCTTGCCAGTGGATAAAAATACCCACAATCACGCACAAGTCATCGGCCTGGCTCTGGGGGATCACCCCTTCCTTAACTGAATCCATGACTGCGCGAGCCACAGCGGCTTGGGCCGGACCAAACATCTGCACGGCCTGCTTGGCCCCCTTCATCGTCACCTTGTTAACGATCACGGTGTCTGGCTTGCAGGGCAGATTAGGCGTCACGACTGCCAATAGCGCAGTATGACCTTCTTTCTGACCTACAAATGAGTTGGCAAATGCGCTGCCAACTGGGCCATCTTTCGGGCCAATGATCAAGTCAATGTGTGCGATTTCGTTTCCCTCGCCGATGAGGGATTCACCAACCAATAAATTTTTGCTCATGTTTATTCTCCGAAATTTCGAATTGCTTGTTATTCTAGATGAGTGGCGCAAAGATCACAAATCAGGGATTTAGGGATTTAGGATTTTGGTTCGAGGTTTGGGGGGTGCGGCATTTGGGGTGTGCCGTTTGACAAGATTTTCATCTCCCATTACAACCCTGTCAATGGGCTAAAGCAATCTTCCATGCGACTGGCCCACACTATCCCTAAATAAAACCAACAAGTCAAAACGGCATTCATTCAGCGCAAAGGTTGCTGAAACACTGCTTTTCGGTATGTAAAAGCCTTAAGACTGAGTTGGTTTGATTTAGTGAAAAAGACTGGAGAATATCAAATCAAATGAAAATTCATTCGAATCGCCCCTTAATCGCTTCGCTTGTGCTCGCGAGTGTATTAGCCGGTGCCTGCACGGCGCCACCTGCGGCTCAGAAACCCGCCGCCGAAAACAAAGCAGCCGCAGCACCGGCAGCCTCCGGCGAGAAAATCAAAGTCACCTGGTGGACTGAGAACGCCGAGGATGTCTACCAAAAAGGGCTGACCGAGAACTTCGTCAAAACGTTCAACGCAGCCCATCCAAACATCGAACTTGAGATCAAGTTCACTGATCAGCTCGACACCGTGCTGCGAACTGCCGTGCAAGCCGGATCCGGCCCAGATATTATCCAAACCCCCGGCCCAGCCTTTGTAGCCGAATATATCTCGGCCGGGCATATCTTCGATCTAAGCGATTACAGCAAAAAGTTCAATTGGGACAATCTCATCTTCAAATGGGCTCTTGATGTAGGCAAGCTGGATGGCAAGCTCTATAGCGTGCCGCTGACCTACGAGACGATGGTCATGTGGTACAACAAAAAGACCCTAGCCGACAACAATTGGAGCGTGCCTAAGAACCGCATCGAATTGGAGAAGATCGCCGACGAGGCCAAAGCCAAGGGCATCCATCCCTTTGTCAACGGCAACACGGGTTGGAAAGGCGTCAACGAATGGCTCGTATCCTCATGGTACGGCAACTACGCTGGCGCAGAAACCGTCTATAAGGCGCTCAAGCAAGATATTAAGTGGGACGATCCACTGCTGGTCGATTCCATCAAGCTACTATCGGATTACATGAATAAAGGCTACTTCCGCGGCAGCAAGGCCAATTACTTTGCCACCGACTTCCCCGAAATCGGCGCAGATCTAGCCACGGGCAAAGGGGTGTTCGACTTCGCCGGCACTTGGGCGTTTGGCGGTCGACCGACTGAATTTAAAGACAACCCAAGCGACTGGGAGTGGACTGAAGTGCCGTCGCTGCGCGATGGCGTAAAGCCCTCTTTCCCGATTGGCATCGGCTCGACCGTGTCAATTAATGCCAAGACCAAGAATCCGGATGCCGCCGCCGAAGTGCTGGCTTGGATTTACAGCGATGCCAAACGCGCCGCCAAGATCATTCATGATTTCCCCGGCGAATGGATCGTGCCGATTCAACTAAAGAAAGCGGATTTCCCTGCCGACACCGACGCCCGCTTTGTCCGCGCCCTTGAAACAATAGCGGCATCATCACAATCCGGCGACTATGGCTACACCACCTGGACCTTCTGGCCCAAGAAGAGTGACCAATACATCATTGAACAAATGGATGCTGTCTTCGATGGCAAAACCACCCCGCAAGATTTCTCCAAGAAACTGCAAGAGGTTTACGCTGCCGAAGCGAAGGATAACAAACTGCCGCCGGTGCCGGCGCGGTAGGATTTTTACCACGAAACACTCAAAGCAAGCATCCTTCGCTCAGGCCTCAAGGGCCCCCTTTGGGGGATGCTGATCGTGAATGGGTCTGTATCTTAGTTAGCTTCTATAGAAAAGAAAGCATCCTGAGCGAAGTCGAAGGACGCGCTCGATGCCGCAGGTAGTGCTACGACAAAGAACGCACCCTTCGACTACGCTCAGGCCTCAAGGGCCCCCTTTGGGGGATGCTTACTGCATAACATGAAATCAGAGTTGTCGCTCAATCGCATGTCCATAGTTCAACGACAGTTCTTCCAACGCGTCATCAAGCCGTGGCTGTTTGTGCTGCCGCTGCTTATTGTCAATGTGGTGGTTATCCTTGGCCCATCCCTGAGCGCGGTCTACTATGCCTTCACCGATTGGTCTGGGCTGGGTGATGCCAAATGGATCGGGCTCGATAACTTTCGGCGGCTGTTTCTAGACGAGGTGTTCTGGCAAGCCATCAGAAACAATCTCATCTGGTGTGCGCTCTTTCTGACCGTGCCAATTCTGATGGCCCTTGCGGGTGCCAGTTTGCTATCGCAAGTTCGTCGTGGCCGCACTTTCTTTCGCACCATTTACTTCATTCCGTATATCTTGGCTAGCGTGGTCGTCACCCAAGTTTGGCGCAACATCTTGCATCCGAGCTATGGCCTGGGTGTGCAAATCGCAAAGCTGAGCCCAGCCCTGAAGTGGGCCGATATCAAGTTCTTTGGCGATGCCAATGTAGTTTTGTATTCTGTGGCATTTGTCGACAACTGGCATTGGTGGGGGTTCCTGACTGTGCTGTATCTGGCCGCCATGCAAAATGTGGACTTAAATTTATATGAAGCCGCCCGTATCGAAGGGGCCAATCGTTGGCAGGAATTTGTCAATGTCACTTTGCCCGGCATTCGCCCAACCCTCATTTTCACCTTGCTGATCACCGTCATCTTCTCGTTTCTCGCGTTTGACTATGTATATCAGCTGACCCAAGGGGGCCCGGCCAACGCCAGCGAGATGCTCAGCACCATGACCTATAAAGCAGCTTTCCGGCGCTTTGAAGCAGGCTATGCCGCCGCCATTGGCTTGACCACCAGCTTTATCTGCCTCATTTTTGGCGGCGCTTTTGTGGTGCTGCGCCGAAGAGGTTGGGAGATCTAATGCGTGTAAAAGCCCAACGAACCCCGTCGCTTATTCCTAACTATATCGTGCTGGGTCTACTCACTATCTTCGTGTTAGGCCCGCTGGTCATCCTGGGGTTCAATGCGCTCAAATCCACTCGCGAAATCGGCGAGAACTCACTGAGCCTACCCAAGGAATGGCGGGTGCAAAATTATTCTGAAGCTTGGGAGAAGGGCAACTACAGCACGACCATCCGTAACAGCATCATCGTGGTTGCAGGAACAGTGGCGGGGGTATGCCTCATCTCCGGCATGGCCGCCTATGCGCTAGCACGTTTGAATGCGCCCGGGTTTGGGATTTTTTCGTTGTATCTGCTGGTGGGCACGAGTTTGCCAATCACGCTCTTTCTGGTGCCGCTTTTCTTCCTATGGACCAAGCTGGGCCTAACCGACACGCTGCTCGGTTTAATCGTCATCTACTGGGCCACATCTTCGCCCATCGCCACGTTTTTATTGCGGTCGTATCTGGTCGCCATCCCGGCTGACTTTGAAGATGCTGCCCGGGTCGATGGCGCCAATGAGTGGCAAATCCTGCGCCATGTCATGCTGCCAATCGTTTGGCCGGGCTTTATCACGGTGGCATTGACGTCGGCTCTCGGTGCATGGAACGAGTATGTGCTGGCGCTGACATTTATCCAAACGGATGAGCTCAAAACCGTGGTCACTAGCTTTTCGTCTTTTGCCGGTCGATTCAACCGCGACTGGGGCCTGACCAGCGCCGGTGCCGTAATCATGATTCTTCCCGTCATCGTTTTCTTCGTCCTCCTGCAACGCCGCTTTATCGAAGGGCTGACGCAGGGAGGGCTGCGCGGATAAGAAATAACATATGTCTATACAAAAAGATTATCTAGCTCGCGTCTACGCCGGCGTGCTCGGGAAAATTATCGGCGTATATCTTGGGCGCCCGTTTGAGGGCTGGTGGAACGACAAGATCGAGCGTGAGCTGGGCGAGGTGTGGTACTACATCAACGATAAACCCGCCGTGGCGCACCCGCACAAACCGCTGTTGGTCGTAACCGACGACGACATCTCCGGCACGTTTACCTTCTTGCGCGCGCTCCCCGATTACGGCAACACTCTCAAACTCACCGCGCAGCAGATCGGCCAAAGCTGGCTGAACTACATCATTGAAAAGCGCACGATCTTGTGGTGGGGCGGCCTAGGCAACAGCACCGAACACACCGCCTATCTGCGCCTCAAGAACGGCATCCCCGCGCCCGACAGCGGCTCCATCGCCACAAACGGCAAGGTTGTGGCCGAGCAAATTGGCTCGCAGATCTTCATCGACGGCTGGGCCATGGTCGCACCGGGTGACCCGGCATTAGCGGCGGATTTGGCCAAACGTGCTAGCAGCGTCAGCCATGACGGCGAGGCCATCTATGGCGCGCAAGTTATCGCCGCGATGGAATCGTTGGCTTTCGTCGAGAGCGACATCAACAAACTGCTCGACTGCGGCCTGAGCGTTATCCCACAAGATAGCGTGATCGCTACCCTGATACGAGACGTGCGTGAGTGGCACGCCAACGACGGCGACTGGCGCAAGACCTTTAAGCGCATCGAAAAGAAATACGGCTACGACAAATATGGTGGCAACTGCCACATGGTGCCCAACCACGCCGTGATTATTCTGGCCCTGCTCTACGGCGACGACAAAGATCCGGGCCTGGCTTTCCAGAAATCGCTAATGATCGCCAACACCGCCGGCTGGGACACCGATTGCAACAGCGCCAATGTCGGCTGTCTGAACGGCATTCGCTTTGGTCTAGAAGCGATCGACCGCGGCCCAGACTGGCGCGGCCCAGTAGCCGACCGGTTGTATCTGCCTACGGCCGATGGTGGCAGCGCCATCACCGACGCGGTGCAAACCGCGCTAAGTGTCGTGAATGTGGGTCGTGCTTTGGCGGGCAAAAAACCGCTCGCCCCCAAGAATGGCGCGCGCTATCACTTTGACTTGCCCGGCTCGGTGCAGGGTTTTATGGTTGAAGAAGGCACCGATAGCGCAGCGGCTCAACTCAGCAATGTGGCGGGTCACAGCAAACATGGCTCGCGCAGCTTGTGTCTGACATACCAGCATGTCACCCAAACGCAGTCCGCCCACGTGGCCACTGCTACGTTCATCCCGCCTGAAGCCATCCCGATTGCCCATTACCAACTGCTGGCCTGCCCCACCCTTTATAGCGGCCAAATGGTGCACGCCCGGGTCGAAGCGGACAAAAAGAACGACACATCCGTCACAGTGAGTTTGTATATTCGCACTTACGGCGAAGGGGACGTGCTCAAGCGCATCTATGGCCCCAATCAAACCCTCAAGCCCAGCAAGCTCGCCAAACTCGAGTGGGAGATTCCGGACACTGACGGCGAACCCATTGCCGAGATCGGCATTGAGGTGAGCAGCAACATCCCGGCTGACGGGCGCGTGTATCTCGATGAACTCACTTGGAGCGGCGAGCCAACCACGATCTTCAAACGCCCCAGCCAGGAGAGCAGTCTGTGGCGGCGGGCTTTTGTCGACGGCATCGATCAATACGACCGTTGGTGGAACGAAGCCTTTCGCGTGGTACAAAATAGCGGCACTGGCCTGTTAATTCAAGGCACGCGCGATTGGAAGAATTATCGGGTGTCGTCGTCGATCACCCCACATCTGTGCCAGCGCTTTGGCGTCGCCGCTCGGGTGCAGGGCATGGTCCGCTACTATGCGTTACTGCTGTGCGCCGATGGCAAAGCCCGCTTGGTCAAAGCGCTCGACGGCGAGACTGTGCTGGCCGAGGTCAATTACAAGTGGCAACTGGGCAAAGCCTACGACCTCATATTAGAAGTCTCCGGCAAACGCATCATCGGTTCGATCAACGGCAAAATGCTGTTCGATCTACGTGACGATGACCGCCCGCTACAAGAGGGCGCCATCGCCTTGGTGATTACGGAAGGTCGTGCGGCAACCGAAGCGGTGATGGTGGAGAGTGGCGGGGTGTAGCTATAGAGGCTCTCCCGCGTTTAGCGGGAAATAGCGTTGTCATGCTGAGTGAAGCGAACCGAAGGTCCCAGTGGTAAAACAACTACGATTAACGCTGCTGGGACCTTCGGCTCACTTTGTTCGGAATGACATATTCCCGTTTTACTC
>JANMVQ010000435.1:0-8577 GCA_031392845.1 Chloroflexota bacterium | reverse complement strand
TCAAACGTCATGCGTCACAAGAATTGTTCTCGTGACGCATGACGTTTGACGCATGACGCAGCAAACTTTCCCCAATTTGTTTACTGTCTTACTTCGTCTCACGGAACTCGCCGTCCACCACATCGCCCTCAGGTGGGGCCTGTTTGTCTTCCGCAGTGCCATTTGAACTTGCGTCAGCACCCGGTGCACCCTGCTGATACATTGATGCGCCAATTTGCGACATGAGGTTCTTCAATGCCTCAGTTGCGTTGCGCATGGCTGGGATGTCATCTGCCATGATGACCTGGCGCACTTCAGCCGCCTTGGCCTCTAGCTCGCTCTTCTTGTCACCAGCAATTTTGTCACCATTCTCACGTAGGAACTTCTCGGCCTGATAGGCAGCGTTGTCACCTTCGTTGTGCGCTTCGATTTTCTCACGCTTGGTCTTGTCCGTAGCCATATTGGACTGTGCCTCGCGCACCATACGATCGATCTCGTCTTTCTGCAAACCAGACGACGGTTGAATCGTGATATGGGCGGTCTTGCCAGTCGCTTTATCCTGTGCACTCACATTCAAAATGCCGTTCGCGTCAATATCAAAAGTCACTTCGACCTGCGGCACACCGCGTGGAGCAGGTGGAATGCCATCCAGGATGAACTTGCCCAAGCTCTTATTGTCCGCCGCCATCGGTCGCTCACCTTGCACTACGTTGATCTCAACACTGGTCTGGTTATCACTGGCGGTGCTGAAGATCTGACTCTTCTTGGTGGGGATGGTCGTGTTGCGCTCGATTAACGGCGTCGCGACACCACCCAGTGTCTCAATGCTCAAGGTCAACGGGGTCACGTCGAGCAGCAGCACATCGCGCACTTCACCGCCCAACACACCGGCCTGAATGGCAGCACCAATCGCCACTACTTCATCTGGGTTGACTGTGCGATTTGGCTCGCGGCCAAAGCTCTTCTTCACGGCTTCCTGCACTGACGGCATGCGGGTCATACCACCCACTAACACCACTTCGTTAATCTTGCTAAGGTCAACGCCAGCATCGGCCATAGCTTGTTTGCAAGGAGTCATGCTGCGGCTGACCAAATCTTCGGTCATCTGCTCTAGGCGACTGCGGGTCAAGCGAGTCACCAAGTGCTTGGGACCGGTCGCGTCAGCAGTAAGATAAGGCAGGTTGATTTCAGTCTCCATCGTCGAAGACAGTTCGATCTTGGCTTTTTCGGCGGCTTCCTTCAAGCGTTGCAAGGCTTGGCGGTCGCTGCGCACATCAATACCATTCTCTTTCTTGAACAGATCGATCAAATATTCGATGATCTTGCCATCGAAGTCGTCGCCGCCCAAGAATGTGTCGCCGTTGGTCGCCTTCACTTCGAACACGCCATCGCCCACTTCCAGTACAGACACGTCGAAGGTGCCACCACCCAGGTCATACACCGCGATAGTCTCGTCCTTCTTGCGATCCAAACCATACGCCAGTGACGACGCAGTGGGCTCGTTGATGATGCGCATCACTTCCAAGCCTGCGATCTTGCCGGCGTCTTTGGTGGCCTGGCGCTGGGCATCATTGAAGTAGGCTGGCACCGTGATGACGGCCTGTGTCACCGGCTCACCCAAATACGCTTCGGCGTCGGCCTTGATCTTTTGCAAAATCATGGCGCTGACTTCCTGCGGCGAGAATTCCTTGCCGCCCATCACAATGCGGCAATCGCCGTTGGGAGCAGGCACGACCCGATAGGGCATCACCTTTAGCGCGCGCTGCACTTCCACATCGGTAAATTTGCGGCCCATAAAACGCTTCACCGAGAAGATCGTGTTCTCAGGATTCGTCACGGCCTGACGCTTGGCCACTTGGCCCACTAAACGCTCGCCATTCTTGGGGTTTACTGCCACCACCGAGGGGATCAAGCGCGAACCTTCCGAAGATGGGATTACGGTCGGCTCACCACCTTCCATCACCGCCACCACACTGTTTGTCGTACCTAAGTCAATTCCAATGATTTTGCCCATGCCATAACCTCAATTTATTTAGTGATTTATTTTGCAACCCGAACAAGCGCCGGGCGCAAAACCCGATCACCCATTTTGTAACCTTTTTGCAGCTCTTCTAGAACATGCCCGCTGTCAACGACAATCCCTTCTGGGGCATCTTCGTGACTGACCGCTTCGTGCAGATTGGGGTCGAACACATCGTTCAGTTTCGCCTCAATGAGCTTGACCTGTTCGCCTTCCAGCACCAGTTGCAGCTTGCGGTGAATCAGCCCCACGCCATCGGTCCATGTCTGGCCGCGTAACGCTTCGGGCAAATTTTTCATCGCCCGATCAAAGTCATCCAATACTGGCAGCACTTTGCCGATCAGCCCAGATGTGGCAAACTGGCGCAAGATGGCCATTTCGGTTTCTTGACGCTTACGAAAATTTGAGAACTCTGCCTGAGAACGCAACCAGCCGTCTTTGTTTTTGGCAGCTTCGGTTTGCGCCGCGGTCAATTCTTCGTTTGCTTTATTCACTTCTGCTTGCAGCAGCTCCATTGGCGAAAGCTCTACAACCGCCTCGCCTGCCTGCGCCACTGATTCAGCGGCCTCACCGATTGTGTTTGTTTCTGTTGTTGTATCTTCCATGAACGATCACCTGCTCATCGTCTTAATTTATCGCCTTAATTTAGCCAGCGATTCATTTAAGTGTGGCTGTATTAGAAAGAAGTCAGAAAAATTATGAATTAAGAATTAAGAATTATGAAATTTACTATCGCGTTACTTCATTCATAATTCATAATTCATAATTCATAATTCGTAATTCGTAATTCTCAGTTCTCTAGTCTCCATACAAATCTGTCACCAAATCACTCATCAAATCGGCCACATAGCGCACCGTGCTGATAGCACGACCATACTGCATGCGCGTCGGCCCCAGTACACCCACTGTACCGGTCGCAAAGCCTTCGTGGCCATAGCGTGCCAGCACCATGCTGCACGAGCTTAGCTCCTGCCAGCGGCCTTCGCCGCCAATGACGACTTGCACTGTGCCAACTCGGGAGTGCATCACATCATTCAAAAAGTCGGGTTGCTCCAAAGCTCGCACCAGTGCGTTGGCCTCCACCTGATTCTCAAACTCGCGCTCTTGCAGCACTTCGGTCAACCCATCGCGAAAGATCTCGCTAGTGGGCGTACGCTCATCGCCACCCATAGTGTCTTGCAAGAGTCGAATCACATCCAGCTCGAAGTCGCTCAAATTGACCAACCGCTCGTTGGCGCGGGCACGCACCCCGCTCACGTCTTGGGCTGCAAACAAAGCATTCAGCCGGTTGGCAACTTGGCTCAACGCGGCCTGATCCATTGGCTCACGCAACGTCAACATTTGCTGACGCACAGTGCCACCCTGAAACACCACAATCATCAGTACCAGTTGCGACTGGGTTGAAATTAACTCAATATGGCGCAGCTTGGGCTGCTCCACCCGCGGCGAGGTCACCAACGCCGCGCTGCGCAACGAGCGGGCTAAAACCGCCGCTGCCAACTGCATCCATTGCGCCATTTCCAGCTTGGCTTGATGAAACTGGTGCCGAATCGTGTTGCGGTCATTCAGAGGAAGCTCTACATCGCCGATCAGACGCTCCACAAAATAACGGTAGCCTTTGTCCGTCGGCATACGACCGGCCGAGGTATGCGGATGCGTGAGGTAGCCCAGATCCTCCAGCACCGCCATCTCGTTGCGGATGGTCGCTGACGACACGATCAAACCGCCAGCCTCTAAGATGGACTTAGAACTGACTGGCGTGGCCGAACCGATATATTGTTGAATAACTAGGCTCAGGATACTCTGTTGCCGTAGTGTTAAGCTTTCCATTATGTCTTTTTTTTAGCACTCTACCCTATAGACTGCTAAATTATGTCACGAAATGATACCATGCAGTCCTAAATTAGGTCAATGCCCTAAAGTTGTAGACGATTTGTTATCGCAGAAGTTGCAGTGTAAATGTAATAAACTTGGCACAAATCAGCCTACGCCTGACTCAAGGCGCAGATGAAATGGGACGCGGATTTCAGTGAACACCCACTTACGGTTATCATGCGGACGTGTCTACCGGTTTCATGGCCGAAGCGGACCTGACGGCCAACGCGATCGAATTGGCCCGCCAACGCACGGCGGACTACATCGATCTCACCAGCAGCAACCCGACTGAGCAAGGCTTGTTATTCCCGCCAGATGTGCTTCGGCTGGCTGCCGAGCCATTTTGGGCCACCCGCCGCTATCTACCCGACCCACGCGGGCGGATGGAGGCGCGCCAGGCTATCGCCGCCTATTACCAGCACCGCACCCCCGCTCTATCACTATCAGTAGATACAGACATTTTTGTGACCGCCAGCACCAGCGAGGCCTACAGCCTGCTGTTTGCCCTGCTGACCGAGCCAGGCGACAATGTATTAGCCCCCGATGTGACTTACCCGCTCTTCGAATATCTGGCCGCCTTGCACCACGTCGAGCTGCGGCCCTATACGCTCAACTCAGACAATCGTTGGCAGATTGACGAGGCTAGCCTGTTGGCCAGGGCGGACGAGCGCACCCGAGCGGTGCTGATCATCTCGCCGCACAACCCCACGGGAGCGGTCATTCAGCGACCGGTGTTGGCCTTGAATCAATTGGGGCTGCCGATTATTTGCGACGAGGTGTTTGCCGAGTTCACCTATGGAGTGCCGCATGTCCCCCCGCTGGGGGCATTACACCCGGCGCTACCGGTGTTCCACCTGAATGGCATCTCCAAACTATTCGCCCTCCCTGATCTCAAGCTGGGCTGGATGGCACTGAGTGGAAGTGCCAGCACCAGGTACGGCGAACGGCTGGCGCTCTTGAACGACACCTTTTTGGGAGCGAATTCGCTCACCCAGTTCATGCTGCCGGCGTTGTTCCAGCAGGGTTGGGGCTTTGTGGAAGGGATGCGCGCACGCGTGCGGGGCAACTTCGATTTAGCACTGCGCATGTTGGCGCGACACCCACGTATGCGCGCCCAAGCGCCCGACGGCGGCTACAACCTGCTCATCGATGTATTAGGCGAAACGGACGAGGAAGCGCTAGTGCTACACCTTCTTGAGCGTGGGGTGCTGGTGCATCCCGGTTACTTCTTCAACACGCCACCAGAACCCGATCACGCTCGGCTGATGATTTCGTGTCTGACCGAGCCATATATGTTGGAGAAGGGACTGACGCAGTTACTTGAATTGAGAATTGAAAATTGAAAATGCAGAAAGGAGTACCAATCGCGGTACTCCTTTCTGCATTCTGAATTCTCAATTCTTAATTTGTCTTAGCGCGTCACCACGACATCGTCTATCAAAATCGTAGTTGACTCATCGCTGGCGGTCTTCTTGTTGTTGTAGCCACCGATGCGCAGGGTATGGTTGCCTGCACCCAGCGTGCCCAAGTTTATCGTCACCTGTTGCCAGCCAGTGCTGATATTGGCCCCGCCGTTGCCATTGCCAGCAATTTGGGCCAGATAGTCCGGGCCAAGCACACCTTTGAGGCTGCCATCAATCGACAAGAGCGATTGGCTAAACTCATCCGACTCGTAATTGGGCGTTTGCGTCAGGTTGTAACGCAATGTCACTTTCACATTAGCAGCTGTGGGCAGATTAAACGTCGTCTGCCAACCGCCCGACATGCCATTGATCGCAACGCCATCTAGCCCACCCAATGTGACTTGTAGCGCCCCGCCCGTAAAGCCGCCCGTTGCAATGCGCACGCCGGATGCGTAAAAGCCTTGATTCGTCCCACGGAACAGATTGTCAGCGTAGCTAAAGCCATCTGTACCACTAGTGAAACTGGCATTGATGATAGTGATAGGCGCAGGCGTTGGTGTTCGGCTAGGTGTTACGGTTGGGGTGCTTGTTGGTGTAGCAGTGGCAGGAATAGGAGTGCCAGTTGGGGTTGGAAATGGTGTTCCCGTCGGCGGTACAGGTGTGGACATGGCTGTCGGCGGAATTGCAGTATTGGTCGGTGGCACCGACGTATTAGTAGCGGTAGCAGGTAACGGAGTGTTCGTAGGAGCAAGCTCTGGCACCAGCCGAATCCAGGCCCAGCCATAGAGCGGATTTGTGCCGTTTAGCGCATCCCCATTATTGATATACATCTCAAACACGCCATTGGAGACACTAACCGAACCCAATACTTGCTCAGTAAATTGCCCAATCGTACCGGTGGTCATATCATAGCTAAATTGCTGCGGGTTGGCTGCGCTCAGACCCCAGAAGTAACGAATATCGTTGCTACGATACAGATTGGCAATCAGGGTATATGAGCCAGTTGGGACGGCGCCAAAGATACGCAGTGTGGGCGGGGTTTCCTCCGTCCCGGCAAACACTCCTGGGTAGCCGCGCTGGGTATACAAGAATTCTGTCCACTGGTTATCAGTGGTATTCAGATCGCCTGTGTTCGTAGTGGTTGCCAACACCGGGCTCTGATTAGCATCGTCATACGCATTGATGCGCACCGAGCCATCGGGATTGGGTGTGTTGATAGGAGGAAGTGGTGTATTGCTGGCGGTAGGCGAGGGCCCGACGGTTGGTGTATTCGTCGGCGGCGTGGTTGGCACCGGGGTGTTGGTAGGGCCAGGCGTGCTCGTAGGTGGCGGCGCGCCCACATTGAAGGTCACCGTAGTGCTGCTATTAAATACCGGCACGTCCACATTAAATTGACTGATATTGTTGCCCTGTTCTGTGAACACCATAAACTTGGTGACCAAATCGGTCTTGCCGCTAAATACCGTTTGCAGATTGCCGCTGACCGGGTCATACACGCTGGAGGAGATGTTCGAGGTCACCATAGCGCGCACATATTGTGCGGCGTAGTCCATGGTCACATAGATTGGGCTATACGCGGCGATGCCACTCGTCACGCCGGACAGAATCGAGTTCCAGTTGCTGGCCGTAATTGGCGTGATCAGATATTCATGCGTGAACAAAGTGGCCAGATTCATGCCATTCAACGCACGTTTTAGTTGGGTTACACCTCGGCTCAGGGTGGTGGGCACATCGTTGGATGGGAACCACTCATAGGTGGCATTGTCGCGAATCTCGGTAAGCACATTAAAGAACTTGCCATCAAACTCCGGATGCCCCGGTACACTGATGAAATCGGCGTAGTAAATAGGGGAGCGGCCCGGCACGCACGGCACCTGATACTTGCAGTACGGCCCGCCCACGAGTGTGACATCACCTATGTACTGCTGGCCCACAGCACCTGCGATGCCGACGAACTCAGCCCCATAGTTTTGCAGACCGGTAAATGCATTCGTACCAAACTCGTAGTAGTGCGGAATCACAAACTTAGATTTGGGGAGATTGTTGTTGGCATGAAAAGCTTCTGCAGCTGCCCAATTTGCGGCCATCACACTGTTGGACCAAGCTGTGCCACTGTTATGATCAAAGAAGAACCAATCGCTCGACCGACGGGCATGGACAGAAGCCGTCATTTTGCCCGCATTGATCAGCGTGCGCATCTGGTTCACATCGTTGGCATCCTGATCATCCATGAAGAACCCGTTCCAGATCTTCATGCCGTAGGTATTGGCGGCGGTATTGGCCCAGTCATATGGGCCGACGCTGTCATCCACCCGAAAGGTAACGAAATTGGGCAGGCCTTGCAGCACAAACGGTTTGCGCGCCGCCCACACAAAGCTGCGCCACACCATGTCATCGAAGCCATGCACCGGCCCCCACACATTGGTATTGATCCACCCGGTATTGGTCCACTGCACGGCCCGACCAGAACCATAATTGGCCGCTACCACAAAAGGCAGCCCGCCCATCGTGGCTACGGCTGCCGAGTTTGGCCCCAGAGTGACACCACGCGGGGTGGTTGGGTCGTTGGGCAGTGTATAGCTGGCGTTGGTATCTTGCAAGCCCACGATATAGGCACCTATAGAAGGGTTGGAGTTCACTTGCACATTAGTGGTCTGGCCTGACGAAACATAGCCAAAACCAAATAGGTCTTGAACAAACTGATAGCGCGGAGTCGTTCCGTTGGCCAGATCGCTGTCAAAGTTCACCAGACCAGTGCCATTGTTAACGGCGGTGCTGATCAGACTTTGCTCGGTGGCATCCAGTGCGCTGCCGCTTGGGTCAATTGAGCTATGCCCAATGATAATGAGCGCATAGTCCCCCAGATTATTCGGCACGGGTTGCGCACCCACATTCACTACGCTATAGGCCATGCCAAAATGATCCAAATAGGGCTGGATATAGCGCGTGAAATCACTATACGTGCCGCTGGATTGATTGACCAGCACAATGGCTTCGGCCCGGCGGGTTTGGGTTTGCCCCTGGGCCAAAATCCCAAAGCCTTGCAATAGCCCAACCAGTAGGCCCATGCACAAAATAACAGCCAAATGCGGTCGCTTGGCACGACCTGAGTTGTGTTGCGTTGTTGTCCTCATCCTCGATCCTCCATGAACTATATAAAGGCTCTCCCGCGTTTAGCGGGAAATAGCGTTGTCATGCTGAGTGAAGCGAACCGAAGGTCCCAGTGGTAAAACAACTACGATTAACGCTGCTGGGACCTTCGGCTCACTTTGTTCGGAATGACATATTCCCGTTTTACTC
>JANMVQ010000383.1:0-15768 GCA_031392845.1 Chloroflexota bacterium | reverse complement strand
CGGGTATCCCAGCCGAGGGTGAACGAAATCGTGCCATTTTCGGGTGCGGTACTGCCTTTGACAGCGATTTCGACCTCGAAAGGCACAATTTGACCCAGCGCCATGTCTTTGGGTGCAAGTGAGGTGACCGCATCGAGATTGCTGTTTTGCACTGCTGCCCCAGGCTTATATGCCACTGCATCGGTCAAAGGATCAGCCGCGCGCCCGGTGCCGCCACTGGGTGTCGAGCAAGTTTGCTGTGCTGGCATCTTCTTGGCATAGGTTGGCAAATAGGGGGCGTGACTTATGGACGGGTCCGCAGCATAAAACTTAATCGTGTATGCTCCGCCCGCAGCCATCGCGACTTGGGTGGGCAACATACCTTGGACAAGACCGATCAATATCACAAAGATGACAAAGGCATTCCAGCGCCTGCTCCTGGCTGGAGTGGCTGACGTCGACGTAGATTTTCTTCTCATAACGCGCCTCCGTGCAACGAATCAATAAGCAATAAATTATGTAGTTTGGGTCTCTTGCGACGACAGTTTTGACTGTGCCTGTATATATAAGCTGTCAATATAACCGATAGATACAAGAATGTCACTAAGAAAATAGTGAGATTGTGTCAAAAAGAACATTTCTTCGCATTAAGGGCCACTAGGGACTCGCAGATATCAGATATTGGTCAACATTTTGGTGGATAACTGCCTGGCCGTGACCGACGCCTTCAATGGCACACCCATCGTTTTCGTTCGGTGATGCCAGTAGCCCGACGGTCTCGCAAATGCTGAGTTATGGGTGGCCTAAGTGATATCGAACTGGAATCTAGATACTCCCATTGAGCCGACAATTTGCTATAACGGTTATACTATTCTTACAATTACATAATCAGGTCAGCTCAGGAGGGTCCATGCTCACTCATTTTGTCCGTCGTAGCTCGTTTTTCTTTCGTAAACTTTCGCTCGTTGATATCCATATCACCCATATTACGCGTGTTACGCGTGCCCGATTTTTGCGACTGCTATTTGTTATCGCCTTGGTCGCATCCTCACTGCCAGTGCGTGGCTTGCCCGCATCCATCGCATTATTCCCGCTCCAAACCGCGAATGCTGCATCTCTGCCGGGCAGCACCTTCGAGATCGATGGCAACACCACCGTCAGCACAGGCACCGATTGGGGCGGCACCCCGACATCCACGGATCTATGCAATTCGCTTAGCGACAACATCCACACCAACAGCGCCAAAGAGGACGATGTCCCTCTACCTGCTTTGACCACCGGTCAGCCGCCGGGCAAGAGTGATCTGTGTGCGACCTATGTTCGCAGTGAGACAGTGGGTGCAACGGTCTACCTTTACATTGCGTTTGATCGATTTGGCACATCTGGTGCAGTAACCGTCGACTATGAATTGAATCAAGCCTCCGGTGTTCGCACGGTGGATGATCGCATCGTTGTCTTCAACTTGGCGACCAATGGCAGCATTGATTTCAAGTATTACACTTGGAACGGCACCCAATGGATTGGCCCCACAGCCTTGAGTGCTAGTGTGGCCCTTGCCCAAATGTCGGCCAGCAATACGTTTGGTGAGGCTGCAATCAATCTGACCGGCGCCGGGTTCTTCCCATCGAACCCATCAGCGTGCAGAAGTTTTATTTCGGTGACCACTCGTACTCGATCGTCAGACTCTATTTCGGCCTCGCTGCAAGACTATATCGTCCCAGTCATTATTCCGACGTTGAGCAATTGTCCGGACGTGAGCGTGAGCAAGACCGACAACAAAACTCAGATTGATGCGGGCAGCCCGAACAGCTACACGATTGTGATCAGCAATGTTGGCCCGGTGACCGCGACGAATGCCAGCGTGAATGACACGCTGCCCGCCGCGCTGACCAGCGTGACCTGGGCCTGCACGGCTGTGTCGCCCAATGCGTGCAGCACGTCGGCCATGACAGTGACGATTCGCCCATCAGCACGGTGACCTTCACCCTCAACGGCACGGTCAGCAACAGCGCCTCCGGCATATTGACCAATACCGTTGTTGTCACAGGCACACCCTTGCTGCTCGATGCCAATCCCGGCAATAACACCGCGATCGACACCACCGCGCTACGCCAGCCGGATGTGACGATCAGCAAGGCCGCCACACCCAACCCAGCCACCGCTGGCAGTCTGATCACTTACACCCTCGCGGTCACGAATATCGGTGCCGCGCCGGCCAACAATGTCACGATCAGCGATACCTTGCCAGCCGGGCTCACATTCCAATCTTATTCAAGCGCGCCACCCTCGACCCTATGCAGCGGCACCGTGCTGATCACGTGCAGCGCGGGCACGCTCGCCCCCAATGCCAGTACGTCGATTCAGATCGTTGCGCTGGTTGGCGCGAATGTCCTCTCCGGAACACAACTAATCAATACCGCGACAGTCACCACGACCAGTGTAGAGTCGAGCAACGCCAATAACCAGGCCAGCGTCACCACGCCGGTCATTCGTATCGCTGACTTGAGCATCGCCAAGACTCATAGCGCACCGGTCATCGCTGGGACGAAGATCACCTACACCCTTACCGTCGGCAACCTGGGGCCAAGTGCTGTCAGCGCCGCCATCGTGAACGACACCGTCCCGGCCTCCATCAGCGGCGTGAGTTGGACCTGTCTGGCTTCAGCGGGATCTGCGTGTAACGCCGGCCCGGTGCTTTCCGGCACCCTCAACGATAGCGTGAATATTTTGGTCGGCGG
The DNA here is from genome assembly GCA_031392845.1 of Chloroflexota bacterium. Lineage (GTDB taxonomy): Bacteria > Chloroflexota > Anaerolineae > J036 > Brachytrichaceae > JANMVQ01. The sequence goes on along the minus strand of JANMVQ010000383.1, from coordinate 13,051 downwards.
GCAACTGATCTATACCGTGGTCGGCACATTGGCGGCGGGCGCAAGCGGCCAACTGCAAAATGTGGCCAGTGTCACTGCGCCCAATACCGTCCGCGATCCCATCCTTGCTAATAACATCGCCACAGATACGGTCAGTATCATCACGCAGGCCAATCTCAGCATCGCCAAATCAGGCCCGGCTGTAGTGATACCCGGTCAAACCGCGACCTATGTCATCACGCTGACCAATGCCGGCCCCTCCGACGCGCCGAATGCCACCGTGAGCGATCCGGCTCCGGCTGGTTTGACATTGATTGATGTCACCGGCGCAGGCTGCGCGGCATTGCCCTGCAATACCGGCCCGCTGTTGGCGGGACAAACCCGCACGTTGACGGTGACCTTTGCCGTGCCTTCAGGCTATCTGACACCCAATCCGTTTGTCAACACGGCCAGCCTGACCAGCAGCAATCATCTGACGCCCGAGACCGCCTCGGCGACCACATCGGTCACCCCAAATGCCGATCTCGCCATCAGCAAAGGCAGCCCGTTGACAGCCGCCATCCCCGGCACGCAGGTGCACTTTACCGTGACCGTGGTCAACAATGGCCCGTCGGATGCACAGAATGTCGTGGTGCAAGACCCCACGCCGGCCGGGCTCACATCGCCACTAACCACCGATCCGCCCTGCGCCGGGGCTGCCCTGCCGTGCAACCTCGGCACCCTCGTGGCGGGCCAATCCAAACAGTTCATAGTCACTTACACCGTGCCGCCGGATTATTCCGGGCTTGACCTGACGAATGTCGCCACCGTGACGGCCGCGACCCCCGATGCGATCGGCAGCAACAACGTCGCGACCAGCACACTACCCAACACCCCCCTGGCCGATCTCAGCATCAGCAAATTCGGCCCGGTCACGGTGCTGGCGGGCAATGCGTTAACCTATACGATTCTGGTCACGAACAACGGCCCGTCCGACGCGCAAGGCGTGGTGGTGGCCGACCCCGGGCAAAGTTATCTTATTTGGCAACAAACCAGCGGCGATTGCGTCACCGCCTTCCCATGCAACCTAGGCACATTGGCTGCCGGCGCAACGCGCAGCATCCAAGTGCGTTTCCTGGTGCCGTCCAGCTTCCCCGCGCCCGGCCCGGTCACCAACATCGTGACCGCCACATCGCCGACCGACCCGACGCCCAACAGCGCCAGCGCCACTACGGATGTGCAGGCGTTATCGACCCTCATACTCACCAAATCCGGCCCAGCCAGCGCCATCCCAGGGACAACCGTGATCTATACCATCATGGTCACCAACAGCGGGCCATCGGATGCGCAGAATGTCGTGGTCGATGATCCGACTCCAGTCGGCCTGACCCTCGTCTCAAACAGCGGCGATTGTGTGGTGGCCTATCCCTGCACCTTTGCCTCTCTCCCGGTGGGCGGCACGCGCACCATTGTGTCGACCTTTGCCGTGCCCGCGGATTATGCCGTCAGCAGCATCACCAATATCGTGACGGCGACGGCGCTGTTCAGCGCGAACCCGGTGTCCGCGACCACAATCACTCCGGTGACGCCGCAGGCTGATTTGGAAATCACCAAGCGCGCTGAGCCAAATCCAGTGGTCGCCGGAACTGCGCTGACCTATACCTTGACGATCACCAATCATGGCCCATCGGATGCCTCCGGTGTGGTGGTGACGGATGTATTGCCAGCCGGTGTTTCGCTCGTCACGGTTGGCGGGGCCGGCTGGAACTGCGTGCCAAACAACCCAATCAATTGCACACGGGCCACCCTGGCCAGCGGCGCGGTTGCAGCAATTCAGATTGTCGTGAGCGTCAACCCCGGAGCTACCGGCAGCTTGACCAACAGCACCGGTATCGCGTCAGGCACAGCCGATCCCAATGCGTCGAACAATTACGATCAGGTGGTGACGTCGATACAGGTCGAAACCAATATCAATATCAGCAAGGAAGGTCCAGCCACAGCCACCCCGGGCACGGTCATCAACTATTCGATTCATGTGACCAATACCGGCGCATCCAACGCCCTGAATGTGTTGGTCAGCGAGACCGTGCCCGCATTTACGACGTTCACCGGCAGCGGTTGGGCGTGTGCGCCGAATGCCAATTCCGGCAGCGTTTGCACCCAGACGATCGCGGTATTGGCAGGCGGCAGCAGCGCCACATTGCCGTTCCAGGTGACGGTTGTCAATCCATTGCCGGCGGGTGCCAGCCAGTTCGACAACGTGGTGCTGGCGGGCGGACCCAACCTCACGACCACGCTGCCCTATACCGTTCACACCGATTTGGTCTACGTGCAGGGTCTGACCCTGAGCAAAGATGACGGCGGGGTGAGCGCGGCGCCAGGTGGCATCGTCACTTACACCCTGCGTTACACCAATACCGGCAACATCGCCCTGAGCGCTGTCATCATCCAGGAGACCGTGCCCGACCATAGCACCTTTGTCGGCCCAGCGACATGGCAGGGCTGCGCCTCCGGTGCCGGGGCCGGCACACTCTGCACAATCAACCTTGGGATCGTAGCCGGCGCAGGCGCGGCGGGTAGCGCCGGCACGTTGCAGTTTGCCGTGCGGGTGGACAACCCGTTGCCGGTGGGGGTGAATCAGCTGCAAAACTTCGCCAGCATCACCTCGCAGGAAGATGTGAGCGCCACTGCCACGGACACCACACCACTCAATACTTTTATTAATTTGCAGCTCAGCAAGAGCGCCGATGTAGCCTCGACTGTGCCGGGCGGCTTTATCAACTACACCCTGCGCTATACCAACACCGGCAACATCGAAGTGGTGAATGTGCCCTTGAGCGAAATCGTGCCGGATAACACCGTGTATGTTGGCAATGGTTGGACCTGCGCGCCCGACAACACTGCCGGCAGCAGCTGCACCCGTACTATCGCGTCGATTGCAGGCGGTGGTGGCAACGGGCAAGTGACATTTGTGGTGCAAGTCAATAGCACCGTGCCAGCAAACACGCAGAGTATCAACAACACCGCTGTTCTCAACGGTTCGATCAACGCCACGACCAGCACACCCTTGGTGGTGTTGACTGGCATCGCCCTGAGCAAAGATGATGCGGGTATCAGCGCCGTGCCAAGCGCGCTCATCACCTATACCGTGCGCTATACCAACACCGGCAACACCGGTCTCACGGGTGTGGCGCTGGCCGAGGTGGTTCCATTAAATACGACATTCGCCGGTCCGGGCAGTTGGTCGTGTCCGATCAATTCGGTGGCGGGCACAGCCTGCACCCAAGCGATTGGGGCACTTGCCGCTCAGGCCAGTGGCAGCGTCTTGTTTGTGGTGAGGGTAAACAACCCGCTATCTGCGGGTGTGACCGAGGTGAACAACACTGTTATTGCGACTTCCAACGAAAGTGCGGGTGGTAGCGCTGGTGACGTTACGCCATTGATCACGAGTATCAACCTGGCCATCAACAAAACCGATGCCGGCATCACCGCGCGTCCGGGGGACACGGTCGTGTATACGCTGACCTACAGCAATGCCGGCAACATCGCCGCCGCCAATGTCACCGTCACCGAAACGGTGCCGCCCAATAGCACTTTCAGCAGCGCAGGCAGCAGCGCGGGCTGGAGCTGCGCCAACAATGCACCCACTGGTTCAGTCTGCCGCTTCAACGCGGGTACGCTGGCGGGTGGGGGTGCGGGCGGTACGGTTCGTTTTGCAATCCATATCGACACACCGCTGCCCGCCAGTGTCACGCAGGTCAATAACGCGGTGTTGATTGGGGCAAATGGCAGCCCGAATGTGGGTGCCAATGACAACACACCGCTCCAGACGTTTAGCGATGTGCGCGTGTCCAAGACCGACGGTGATGTGCATGTAACACCGGGCAACACCGTAGTCTATACGCTGACCTATGTCAACGTCGGCGATATCGCCGCGACCGGTGTGATTGTGACCGAGACTGTCCCTGGCCACTCTGTCTTTGTGGCCAGCGCCAGCAGCGTGGGTTGGGGTTGCGCCGATGGGGCTGCCGCCGGGACGATCTGCGCCTTTAATCTGGGCACATTGGCGGGTGGGGGCGCGAGTGGCATCTTGAAATTCGCCGTACGGCTCGATGCGCTTTTGCCCGCTGGCGTGACGCAAATACTCAATGGAGCCTTTATCGGCTCGAATGAGGGGCCGGGCACTGCCGGCAGCGACACCACACCGGTGGATGCCGCAACCAACATCGGGATCACGAAGAGCGATGGCAACGTAACCGCGCTGCCGGGTGGTGTTGTCATCTATACGCTGACCGCGCGCAACAACGGCAATATCGGGGCGGCCAGTGTGGTGATGACCGAAACCGTTCCGGCCAACACCACTTTCGTCGCGGGCAGCTCAAGTGTGGGATGGAGCTGTGTCGATGGGGCTGGCGCTGGCACAGTGTGCGCGTTGGATATCGGCGCACTTGCCGGCGGTGGCGCCACTGCCGGGCGGTCGTTTGCTGTGCGTCTGGCCAACCCCATGCCGGCGGGTGTCAGCAGCATCACGAATACGGTGCGGGTTGCTGAGGTGGGTCAGCCACCCCGACCGCCCGCGATTGAAGTCACACCTGTGGATGTACATGCCAGCATCCGCGTGATCAAAACCGCCTCGAACAATGCGGTGACGGTTGGCGGTCGCCTGACCTATACGATCCAGGTGTTCAACGATGGCCCGGGCGTGTTGATCAATGCGGTCATGTCCGATGTTTTGCCCAGCGGCCTGTTATTCCAATCGCTGGTAACCCCAGCGGGTTGGAATTGCAGCACACCGGCGGTGGGCGCCAGTGGTGTGGTGCGCTGTGCGCGGGCCCTATTTGAGCCAGGCAATGCCAGCTTTACGATTGTGGCTCAAACCGTTGCGACGTTGGCTGGCGGCACAGTATTGTCCAACACCGCGGTGCTGGCGGGCAGCACACCCGACAATGCGCCGATTGTCAACAGCCCACCAGTGATTACCGTGGTCGAAGCCCCGTTGTTGGTGGTGCGCAAAGTGGCGCTACCGACCAATGGTCAGCGGGTACGGTTTAACGATTTGATCACTTATACATTGACGATTACCAACCTGGGTAACGCCACCGCAACCAATGTGCGTCTTTCCGATGCGATTCCGACCAAGACCCAGTATGTGCCAGGATCGGGCGTGCCTGTGATTGCCGGTGGCCCCAGTCCATTGCGGTGGAATCTGGGCACACTGAATGCGGGTGAATCACGCAGTGTGCGATTCACCGTGTTGGTGACGGAGACGGACGCGAATGCTAGCAGTGTTACCGCCATTGACAACATTGGCTCCGGGGTGAGCGATCAAACACCCGTGACAACCAGCAATCACATCGTGCACCCGTTTGACCCAACCGCCATCCACTTGCTGCAGTTTACGGCCAAACGTGTGTCGGATGGTGTGTTGGTGCAGTGGACGACTGATCTGGAAATCGACACCTTCGGTTTCCATCTCTACCGAAGCAGCGATGACCAACGCAGCAGCGCGGTGCGGGTTACACCGACACTGATTGCAGCGCTTGGTCGGAACGCCGGGGCATCCTACGAGTTCGTTGATACAACGGCCAAGCCGGGCCAAGCCTACGCCTACTGGCTGCAGGAAGTTGAGCTGGATGGCGATCTGATCGATTATGGCCCCACCCTGTTGACCGGCATTGGCGCAACAAAAATATACCTGCCACTCATCGCAAAACATTGACGCAAGATGGGAAACCAAGCATAGGGCTTGCGCTCACAATCTTTTCAACGCAAAGACGCAAGGGCGTAGAGACGCAAAGATGCATAATAAATGCTTATTTCTTTGCGCCCTTGCGTCTTTGCGTTAATAAGCGCGAAGTTAAGCCAGTTTGGCTTGTTTGTGTTCTACGGCACCGCCGTCGCTGTGGGTGTCTCGGTGGGTGGCAGCGGCGTATCGGTAATGGGCGCAGGTGTGTCGGTGGGCGTAGCGGGCAACGTCAGCGTAGCGCTGGGTGTGGGCGTCTCGGTGATCAATGGCAAGGGTGTAATCGAGGGCGCAGCGGTTTGTGTTGGGGTAGGTGACGGCGGCAATGTGGACGTCGGCTCCGTCCGGGTCGCCGTAGGTCGGCGCGTGCGAGTCGCCACAGGTTCGGCAGTGGCTGGGCTATCTAGAGTCGGCAACACCGCACCCAATTTGGGGGTCGCCACCACTAAGGTCACTTGTAGTGTGGCCTGCGTCGCCACAGGTGGACGGGTCGGAGTGCGCTCTGGGGTCAAACCACCTACTCCTGGCAGCTCGCCCCGAATCCACAACAGGCTCAATCCCAGGATATAACACGGTACAGTCAGCAAAACGATCCCAATCAAAATGCTGACCAATGTTCGTCGACGTGAAAGCATGTAATTTTTCTCTGCTCGGATTATCGCAGGTTCGGAGACAGATTCATTCGATTGGTTAACAAACCGAGTAACATCGCAAAGCAGCATGAACATCCAACCTGTGACCTTAACTGGCCAACATATACGGCTGGAACCACTAATAAATGCCCGTTCTCGTCTAGACGAGCTCTGGCAGGCTGCGGATGAACCTGATCTCTGGAAGTACATGCCCTATGGGCCGATCGATTCACCCGCGCGCGTGCAGTGGTTGATCGAAGAATTGCTCAGTCGCGAGATGCGCGGCACCGATCTGCCGTTTGTGACCATTCATCAGACCACAAACATAGCCATCGGCATGACCCGCTTTATGACCCTTGATCGTGCCAACCGGGGCCTGGAGATCGGCGGCACTTGGCTAGGCAACGCACATCGCCGCACCGCTGCCAACACCGAAGCAAAATATTTGATGTTTACTCACGCCTTCGAAACACTGGGTGTGATTCGGCTGCAAATCCGCACCGACCTGCGTAACGAGCGCTCACAACGCGCTATCGAACGGCTGGGGCTAGTGCGCGAAGGCGTCGCACGTAAGAACATGATCATGCCCGATGGCTATCACCGTTCTTCGATCTTTTACAGCGTCATCGATGACGAGTGGCCCGCATTGAAGGCGAAATTGCAAGCGTTGCTGCTATAACGTGAAGAGACGAGGGGATGAGGAGATAGTGAGTTTGCAAAGTTTGGAGGCTTGATGTTTCACGCCCCACGCCCTTCGCCTCTCGCTCCACGCGCCTCAAACCTCGCGCACCAACCCCCGCAAATACGCCGCCCGATGATCGATCTCCGTCTCTGGCGCAGACAGCATGTGCAGCGCCCCATAATCCTGCACCGCAAATGAAGCCGATACCGTGCCTGTCACCGCTGCACGCACCGGATCCGCGTGCGTAATGAAATCCGCCATAAACCCGCCGCAAAATGAATCCCCTGCTCCGGTTACATCGATTACCCGCACCGGCAAAGCGGGCACATGCCAGGCCCGCTCGCTACGTCGCTCATAAATATAGGCGCCATCGGAGCCAAGCTTAATCACCACGATGCTCGGCCCACGCTCGGCAAACCAGCGCGCACAATCGTTCACGTCCATGTCTTCGTCCGGGAAGAAGCTATTCACTTCTTGATCGCTGGGCATAAAAATATCAATCTGCCCCAGCACCTGCTCCATGTGCACCCGCAGCGTCGGCACCATCGTGCGCTCACCCGGATCGACGCTGATTACCGGCACACCCAGCTTGCGCGCTGCAGCGGGCAAATCTTGCTGAGTGCGAATACTAATGGGCGCAATGTGCATGGCCAGATTTTGCCGAAACAGGGTGTGCTCAGTCGTGAGTTCACGCTGCGACGCATGCGCATGACCATAGCGATCAAACAAGTGTTGCAAATCTTCTGGGGTCACCGCCAAAGGCGAATATCGATGCACATCATCCTGCCCCGGCGTGGAGTTCACATAGTCGTGCAGATCCGGCGGCACTGGCAACCCGAGCCGCTCGAAATGGGATGCCGGATGAGTATCGACACGCGTATCCTGATCCAGATACGCATAAAACGTTCGCAAATCCTGCTTGCCCCCTACGTTGCGCACGCCGTCTACAAAGAAACCAGCCTGGCGCAAATCATCCAACCAGCCCTGCGGATAGTTGTCACCGATGCGGGTTAACAGCGCAATTTCATCGGGTTGATGCAGCCACAGGCGCGCCCCAAACGCCGAGTAAAGCGCATTCCCACCCATCTGCATCAGCCGAATCTCGCCTTGATGGGTAATAATGTAATCGGTGCGCAGGCCGCCACAGGTAATCAGCATATCGCAACAAAATTAGCAACGCAATCAATAACACACCCTGACAACCCAACAAAAAAGCGGAGGAAAGATTTTACTCTCACTCCGCCTCAAAATTATACGCTCAAACCTGGCAGGTCTAAGAAGACCTGTCAGGTTTCCAATCAAAATCTACTTGATCTCGCCGTTCAGATCCAGCCCAACCAGTTCATCCAGCTTGGGCAGTTGGTCTGGCGGCAGCGCCTCACCATCCACGCCAATGCCCAACAACGCCATTTCTGCGCGCTGTGTGAGCGAGGGCTTGTCGATCTGCTCAGCATTCGCCATCGTCACGCCTTCATAATCGGTCAGCAACATCGTGTCGCTGCGGAAGCCCGTGCCAGCTGGGATCAGTTTACCCAGGATCACGTTCTCCTTCAACCCGAGTAGATCGTCGCGCCGACCCTCAATAGCCGCCCCGGCCAGCACTTTGATCGTCTGCTGGAAGCTCGATGCCGACAAGAACGAATCGGTCGCCAACGCCGCCTTGGAAATGCCCAGCAACACCGGCGAACCTACCGCCGGACGCTTGCCTTCACTCACCAATGCTTCATTCGTGCGCGCCAGTTCCAACCGCTGCACCAAATCACCTGGCAGGTAATTGCTGTCGCCTGCGGTGGTGATCTGCACACGGTTGGTCATCTTGCGCACAATGATCTCGAAGTGCTTGTCGTTGATGTACACACCTTGCGACCGATACACCTGCTGCACTTCAGACAGCAAATACATTTGCGCCGCATCGCGCCCCAGCACCTTCAACATCATGTGCGGGTTCTTCGTGCCTTCAGTGATCGGGTCACCTGCGTTTACGCGCGCGCCCTCAGCAATGAGAATGCGTGCCGCTGGTGGCAATTCATACTCCACCTGCTCACGCTTCTCATACACAATCGTGATAGTCAAGCCGTCCTTAACCACGCGGCCACCATGGCCCACACGCAATTCCTGACTGCCGCGTACCGCGATCACATCATTCTCTTTGACTTCCTGCCCTTCCTCAACTTTGAGTGAGTAATTGCCCGGAATATTATATTCGTCGCGCTGCAATTGCGTATCCACGATCTCGATGCGGCGAATGCCACCATCCAAACGCTCAATGTGGATCTTGCCCGAAATATCAGACATCAGGGCCTCGGCCTTAGGCTTCTTGCGTGCTTCTAACAGCTCTTCCACCCGTGGCAGACCGCTGGTGATGTCGCCACCGCTCGCCACACCTCCGGTATGGAACGTGCGCAATGTCAGCTGTGTGCCTGGTTCACCGATCGACTGCGCGGCGATGATGCCCACTGCTGCACCGATCACCACTTGCTTACCACGACCCAGATCGCGACCATAGCACTTGATGCAGATGCCTTGCTCCATCTCGCAGGTCAGTGGCGAGCGGATAAACACTTCCTGAACTTTGGCCGCATCGATCAATGTCAACATTTCTTCAGCAATGCTGGCATTGCGCGCCACGATCACCTCGCCAGTCTGCGGATGTAGCACATCTGCCGCGGCAAAGCGCCCGAAAATGCGGTCTCGAATCTTCTGGCCACCGATGTTGTCCGAAGCACGAATCCAAATACCGTTGTTCGTGCCACAATCTTCGCTGTTCACGATCACATCTTGCGACACATCCACCAAACGACGGGTCAGATAACCTGCGTCTGCCGTGCGCATGGCCGTGTCCGCCAAACCTTTGCGCTGACCGTGCGTGGAGATAAAGAACTCCAGCGCTTCCAAGCCTTCGCGAAAGTTAGACCGAATCGGCAACGCAATCGTGCGTCCACTCGGGTCGGCCATCATGCCGCGCATACCGGCCAACTGCGAGACGATACCAAAACCACCTTTGGTTGCACCAGAAATCGCCATCACGCTCAGGTTGCCAACCGGGTTCATTGTCTTCTTCACCGCAGTTGCCAAAATATCCTTAGCCTCAGTCCAAATCGTGATTGTGCGCTCTTCCTTCTCGTCATCCGTCAACAAACCACGGCGATACTGGCGTTCCACTTCCTGCACTTTAGCGTCGGCAGCGGCCAGAATCTCGTCCTTGGAATCCGGCACTTCAATGTCGCTGATCGAAATCGACACCCCGGAGCGAGTGGCATACTTAAAACCAATCGACTTGATCGCGTCCACGAAGTCGACCACTTCTTGTGATCGATCATTGCCCAGAATCGTAAAGGCGTAGCCAATGAATTTCTGAATGTCGGCCTTGTCAAGCTGACGATTCACAAATTGCACCTCTGTTGGAACGATCCGGTTGAACAGTGCGCGGCCCACGGTCGTGTCTACGACACGGCGGCGTGGTTGGCCATCCTCGTAGCGGTTATTGTTTTCGTCAAAATAGGTGTCGGCCTGGATTTTGATCTTGGCGTGAATGTCCACCTGGCGCAGTTCATACACCATCTCGACTTCGTCGATGTTGCTGAACGCACGGCCATCACCCTTCTTCGGCGCCGGGTCATGCAGCGTCAGGTAATACACGCCCAAAACCATGTCTTTGGTCGGGTTCACCACCGGCTCGCCGTCGCTCGGCTTCAGCAAGTTGCCCGAAGAGATCATCAGCTTGCGCGCTTCCTCCACCGCTTTGCGACTGAGCGGCACGTGCACGGCCATCTGGTCGCCGTCGAAGTCGGCGTTGAACGCCTGGCACGACAGCGGGTGCAACTGAATAGCCTTGCCTTCCACCAGCACCGGCTCGAAGGCCTGAATGCCCAGGCGGTGCAGCGTCGGTGCGCGGTTCAGCAACACCGGGCGGGTCTTGATCACGTCCTCAAGCACTTCCCACACTTCGGGCTTCTCGCGCTCGATCACGCGCTTGGCACCCTTGACGTTGGTCGCATAGTTCAACTCGACCAACTTCTGGATCACAAATGGCTTAAACAATTCCAAAGCCATCGTCTTGGGCAAACCGCACTGGTGCAGCTTGAGTGTCGGGCCAACCACGATCACCGAGCGGCCAGAATAGTCTACGCGCTTACCCAGCAAGTTGCGCCGGAAGCGGCCCTTCTTGCCTTTCAGCATGTCACTAAGCGATTTGAGTTCGCGGCGACCACGGCGGCTGAGTGCCTTACCGCGCTGCGAGTTGTCGATCAAAGAGTCGACCGCCTCTTGCAACATGCGCTTCTCGTTGCGCACAATTACGTCTGGCGCGCCCAGTTCGAGCAAACGCTTGAGACGGTTATTTCGGTTAATGACGCGGCGATACAAGTCATTTAAGTCAGAGGTCGCAAAACGGCCACCATCGAGCTGCACCATCGGGCGCAGTTCAGGCGGGATGACCGGCAACACGGTCAGAATCATCCACTCCGGCCGGTTGGCGCTCTTGCGCAGCGCCTCGACAATCCGCAAGCGCTTAATCGCCTTCTTCTTCTTGACTTTGCTGAGCGAGTGCCGCACTTCGCGCCACAACTCTTTGCTTAGCAAGTCTAAATCGATGCGGCGCAAAATCTCATAGAAGGCTTCCGCGCCCATGTCGGCCTTGAACACCTGGCCGAACTTCAATTTCAGTTCGCGGGTGCGGCTTTCGGTCATGAACTGACAAACGGTCAGATTCTCAAGATCCTCTTTGTCCGCCGCAAACTGGCCGGTCATGCGCTGAATCTCTTCGCCCAAGCGTGAGCTGAGCACCCGGCTCTCGTCGTCAACCTTGCTCTGCAAGAGCTCGATCTCGCCACGCATTTTGTCGGTGGCTTCCTCGCGCTCCTGGCTGACGGTGGACTCGAGCACATTCAGCTGTTCCTTCACCAAACGATTGAGCATGGTGATGTGGACGCGCCCAACAATGTCGCCCTCTGCTGCAATCTGGGTGTTGGTTGGCTCGAACACAATGGCTGCCCGGATCGTCTTGCCTTGCTTGGCGTCAATCTCACGTTGCAGCCGCTGGGCGATCTTCATCAGCGCTTCGGAGTCGTTCTCCAGCTTTTCGTCAAATTTCTGGTTGGTGGCATCCAGGACCTGTTGCAGTTTAAGCAACTGCTTCAGCATCTTGCCGCCGGTGCTGTCTTCTTGCGCACGCACCTTGCCTTCCAGCTCGCCCGTGCGTTTCTCATGATCGTCCTGTAACCGCTTCAGAGACTTGGTGCGGGCATCCTCGTCAACATAAGTAACGACGTACTGGGCAAAATACAGCACACGATCTAAGTTGCGGCGGGTAATGTCGAGCAAAGTACCTAAGAAAGAGGGAACTCGACGGGTATACCAAACGTGCGCAACTGGGGCAGCTAGGTTGATATGGCCCATGCGCTCACGCCGCACACTGGCCTTGGTTACTTCGACGCCGCATTTATCACAAATAATACCTTTGTAGCGAATATTCTTATATTTACCGCAATAGCATTGATAATCACGAGTCGGCCCGAAGATGGCTTCATCGAATAGACCATCTTTCTCGGCACGAAGTCGACGATAGTTGATCGTCTCCGGCTTGGTGACTTCACCATAAGACCAGGAGCGAATCTGATCGGGGGATGCCAAACTGATGCGAAGCGCCTTAAAATCTCGAAGCTCCATTAACACTCCTTACTAGGAAACTTGACAGAACAAAAAGCCACAGAACGACAATAAGGCACGTGAGGCTATGCCTCCCGTGCTAGTTATGACTGGGTAAGTGGATTACTCGTTAGGTTGTATGGGTCTATTCTATGCTATTTGGGAGTACTGTCAACGACAATTTGTCATAATTTATCACCAGCTTGGGTGAGTTAACCCTAAATATGTATTGACCAACCCTAGACTTTGTCTTGCTGGCTAACCTGCTGTGCCAAATCCGACTGGACAAGACATCTCCATCCAACGACGAGATGCCAAAACGAGAAGCCTGCGGTAATCTAAAGACATGTTCATCCTTCGATCCGTCCTCGGTATACGTCAGGAACGACG
>JANMVQ010000380.1:0-3397 GCA_031392845.1 Chloroflexota bacterium | reverse complement strand
AAGCCTGTGCCGGGCAACCATGAATACGGCACGTCAGGTGCAACCGGCTACTACACTTACTTTGGCGCGGCCGGCTCGCCGCTAGAAAGCAATTGCACCAACAACTGCAAGGGCTACTATTCATATGATCTGGGTGCCTGGCACATCATTGCGCTCAACAGCGAAATCAACCACAGCGTTACTTCTACCCAGTTGATGTGGCTGCGCGACGACTTGGCCGCGCACACCAACACCTGTACGCTGGCCTATTGGCACAAGCCGTACTACAGCTCAGGCGATCACGGCAATGACCCAAGCTTTAAACCCTTTTGGGATGCGCTCTATCACTATGGGGCGGATGTGGTACTGAACGGTCACGACCACAACTACGAGCGCTTTGCCCCCCAGAATGCCGCAGGGCAGGCCGACCCCAACCGCGGAATTCGTGAGTTTGTAGTCGGCACAGGCGGACGAGACTTGCGCGGGTTCCCAATACTGCGGGCCAACAGCGAAATCACCAACAGCAACACCTTTGGGGTGCTGAAGCTGACCCTGCATGCCAGCAGCTATGACTGGCAATTTGTGCCGGTGGCTGGGCAGACCTTCACCGACAGCGGCACGGCCAACTGCAGCACCGCTCGTGCCACGGTGCCTGCGCCAGTGGGCTACTGGCGGATGGGCTATTTCATTGAAGGGTTGACGCTCAACAGCGCGACCGGCCAATTTGACGCAATGAATGCCGGCAACGGAGGCGTTGTTTTAGAGAACCTGCCCCCAGACAACAATGTAGGGTGGAACGCGGTCGAGATCAGCAACACCAACGCCTCCACCGCGAAATTTGGGGCGGCCAATAGTTACCTGCAGGTCAATGACAATGCCGTGTATAGCATGAGTAACGAACTAACGCTGGCCACTTGGATTAGTCTGACGAATCCAAGCAATGATCAGAAAATCGTCGGGAAGGCTTGGCTAAACTCTCCAAATGGCAGTGGCTATATATTGGGCGTCAAGAATGGCCAAGTGCAGACCGAGGTATATGACAACACCGAGCAACGAGTGTTGATCGCCGGTGGGGTCATTCCCACCAACACCTGGACCCATGTGGCCATGACCTGGAAGTCGAGCGGTCAATTCATCGCCTACATCAATGGCATCCAAGTGACCGCGACTGCGGCCAGCACACAGCCAATCGGGAATAAGTGTGAAATCGGCATGGGCGGTTGTAATGTCATCATCGGTGGCGCACCTTGGAATCCCAGTGGATTGGAGCCCAGTGGCAAGATCGACGAAGTGCTGATCTTTGACAAAGCGCTATCGCCCGATGCCATTGCCCAGCTGTCCCAACGCACCTTTATCGTGGCCTCCACGAATAATAGTGTGACTGCCTGCGCCGGGAACGACTGCACCCTCAAGACGGCCATTGAGCAGGCTAATGCTTCCCCAAACGGCCAACTACGCGACCGGATTCACTTTAATCTGCCCGCGGGGGACGTCATCCGACCGACAGCCGAGTTGCCCACAATCACTGATCCGGTCACCATCGACGGCCTGACCCAGCCAGGCGCAAGCTGCAGCGCCTGGCCGCCGACGATCAAGGTTGCCCTGAGTGGCAGTCAGACTGGCTCTAGTGCTTCTGGACTGATCATCGCCAGCAACAACGTCACAGTGCGTGGGCTCGCGATTCGTCGCTTTTCTGACATAGGACTCTATATCCGGGCTGCCAGCGATGGGTTGATCGAATGCAACATCGTCGGAACCGATCTGGCCGGCATCGCAGCCGCAAATGGCTCCGGGATTCGTATTGACAGCATTAGCAGCACAGCAACACGAAATCAGCTGGTTCGCAATCTGATTTCGGGCAACACAGATTCTGGTGTTGAGTTGCTTTCAGCGAGCGCCAATTCAATCCTGGGCAACTACATCGGGACCGATGTCACGGGCACGTCCGGGCTGGCGAATGGTTTCTCCGGAATCTTTTTGAGCAACAACTCCATGACCAATACGATTGGCGGAGGCACCGAGCAATCGCGCAATCTGATCTCTGGAAATGGGTTCGAAGGCATCTACATGGTGGCCTCGAATGCCAATTCAATCCTGGGCAACTATATTGGGACAACTATTAGCGGCACGGCTGCGCTGGCAAATGGCGGCACTGGCGTTCTTGTCGTAAATTCGTCTGATAACAATATGGGTGGCAAAGATGTGGGCAACCGCATCGCCTATAACTTGGGCAAAGGCGTTTGGATCAGCGGGACAACCTCGACCGGAAACTTTATTGCCGAGAATCTGATTCACAACAATACCGGGCTGGGTATCGATCTGGCTGACGCCGGCATCGCAGCCAACGACGTTGGCGACAGTGATGGCGACGCCAACCACTTGCAGAACTATCCGGTGTTGACCGGCGCAGTCGCGTCGGGAGGATTTTTGGCCGTCACCGGCACACTCAATAGTATTTCGAACACCCAATACTTGGTCGAGTTCTACGCAAACAGCGCCACCGACCTCGATGGCACTTGTGAAGGGGCCACGTTCCTGGGCTTTAGCCTAATCAACAGCGATGCCAACGGCAACGCCGCCATCAGCAGCACCCTAACCGCGACCGTTCCTGGAGGTTACAAGATCGCGGCTACGGCCACGAATCTGACAACCTTCGACACTTCTGAGTATTCCGCCTGCGCCTCGGTCATCCGGACATCACCGCCACCCCCAACCGTGAGCCTGACGCCGGCCTTCCCCATTGTTGGCGAAGGCGACGGCAACGCCCTATTGACGGTGCAGTTGTCGGTGTCGACGACTGTGCCGATTACAGTCAATTACAGCGCAGAACCCTCGCTTTTCCCTGGCCCGACCGAAGCCACCCCCGGCAGCGATTACATCAGCGCGACCAACCAGGCAGTGGTCGTTCCAGCCGGACTGCTCAGCGCCACGATCGTAATCCCGATCATCAATGATTCGACTGTGGAGCAGAGCGAGATCTTCGCCGTTACTATCTCGTTGCCGCCTGGCAGCCCAGCCGTGTTGGACGCGTCCGAGATTCCCAGGATCATCGCGGTCGTGACGATTGCAGACAACGATACGGCCCTTAACAGAAAGGTATACTTGCCGATCGCGAGTCGATGATTCGTTAGCAGGAATGCACATGGGGCAAAAGCACAATTTGCCACTCAGTCGCATCTCCTCTAAACTCTTCAACACATCACATAATTGTGAACAAGTGAATCGTTTGTGTTTCCAGGAGGCAAGTTACAGATGAAGAATCAAACACGAATTAGACGACGTGATTTTTTACGCTTGGCCGGTTTGACTAGCGCCAGTGCCGCATTAGCAGCCTGCGCATCCGTGGCACCGGCTGCCCCAAAGCCAGCCGAAAGCCCAAGCAAGGGTGGGCTCGGGGCCGACGCAAAAGCGACGGTCA
>JANMVQ010000316.1:0-15835 GCA_031392845.1 Chloroflexota bacterium | reverse complement strand
GACACCTCCCGCAACTGCGTGGTTCATTCCAGTGTGGTCACATGCGCGCAGCACGCCTTAACTTGCGCAAAAGTCCTCTCCTGACGCAAAATCCATCAAGACGACAAAGTCGAGAGGATAAAATGAAAATCACCCGAATTACCCCAATCATGGCCGACGGCGGTCATCGCATCATTGTCTTTATCAAAGTCGAGACCGATCAACCTGGCCTGTTTGGCTGGGGCGAAGCCACACTGGAGGGCAAACCGCGCGCCATTGTTGGCTGCATCGAGGACATGGCCCCGATGATCCTAGGCCAAGACCCACGCCGGATTGAGCACTGCTGGCAAATTCTGTATCGTTCCGGTTTCTGGCGCATGGGTGTGATCGGGCTATCTGCGATTAGCGGCATCGATCAAGCCTTATGGGACATCAAGGGCAAAGACTTGGGCGTGCCGGTCTACGAGCTGCTGGGCGGGCGGGTACGCGACAGCGTGCGCATGTACACCCACTTTGGCGGCGACACTCCCGATGCGCTAGCCGCGAGTGCCATGAGCAAAGTCGAGCGCGGCTGGACGGCGATCAAGACCGTGCCGGTGCCGATTACCAATGTCATCGACGGCCCCAAAAAGTTGAAGCAGGCCGAGGCTGGCTTACGGGCTGTGCGCGAAGCGGTCGGCGATGACGTCGACATTCTGTTGGATATGCATGGTCGCCTTACCCCGCAGATGGCGATTCAATACGCGCGTCGGTTTGAGCCGTATACGCCACTCTTTATCGAGGAACCGTGTCAGGCCGAAAACCCCAAGGTGATGGCGCGCGTGGCCAAAGCCACAACCATCCCAGTCGCGACTGGCGAGCGCTTATTCTTGCGCTGGGGCTTCCGCGAGATGTTGGAGACGGGTGGGGCGAGTTTGTTGCAACCCGATCCTTGCCATGCCGGTGGCATCAGTGAGACCATGCGCATCGGCGCGCTGGCGATGACTTACTACGCTGGGCTTGCGCCGCACAATCCGTATGGCCCAGTGGCGACCGCTGTCTCTGTTCAGATTGATTTGGCTTCGCCCAACTTCGTGATTCAGGAGATGGTCGATCCGGAGTGGGCTGTGGAAGCGCAAGCGCTGGTGAAAGATCCGCTGCCGGTGGTGAATGGGCACATCCTGCCACCGACCAAACCCGGCATCGGCGTAGAAGTCGACGAAGTCGAATGCGCCAAACGCCCGCCCGACTTTAGCCTAGCGAAGGCCGGTGGCATGGCCATGCGTTATTATCACGCCACACACGAAGATGGCAGCGTGGCCGATTCCTAACCTCAATATTCAAGACATCATTCAAGACGTTCGACGCGCATTTCAGCAGCCCTTGCCGGGCTTGGTTGCCCAATTGCGGATGGCCCCGCCGGGCCGCCCGATTCAGCGCCCGGTGGATGGGCCAGTGCCGCGCGATGCGGCGGTGTTGGTGCTGCTGTATCCACAAGATTACGGTGATAGTCATCAACACTTGCATGTGGTGTTGACTCGCCGCACCGAGCGTCTGGGCAATCACAGCGGGCAAATTTCGTTCCCCGGTGGTCGGCGCGATTCTGACGATGTGGACTTTATCGCTACTGCCCTGCGTGAGACCCGTGAGGAGCTTGGCATCGCCACGGCCGCCATCGAGATTCTTGGCTCGCTGACTGAGTTATATGTGCCGCCCAGCAACTACATGATCCACCCGCTACTGGGTTATTTGGCGGAGCGGCCGCGCTATATTCCCAATCCGGATGAGGTGGCCGAAGTGCTGGAGCCCACGCTGGCACAGTTGTTTGATCCCGCCGCCAAAGGCCAGACTGAACGGGTATTGCTCAGCCAGAATAGCAAACGTATGCCGACGCCGTGCTACCGCGTCGGCGATGCCGAAATTTGGGGTGCGACCGCGATGATTTTGAGTGAGTTGGAAACGATTTTGGGAAGGGATGAGGGATGAGGGATGAGGTATGAAAGATGAAAGTTGAACTTCATCCTTCATAATTCATACTTCTTCCCTCATAATCCCCTCCATGAATCTTTTCCGCGAACACATCATGTCGTTGCCCTCGCTCATCGAGGAAGTCTTTCCGATTTTCAAAGCCGAGGCCGAGCGCGTCTTCGATGATGCCTTTTGCCAGCAGTTGACGCGCCTCTACACGATTGGCTGCGGCGACAGCCACCATGCCTGTCTCGCCACCGAACTGGCCTTCGAGCAACTCGCGGGCGTGCCGACTGAACCATCGACCTCGATGCAGTTTGCGCGCTATGCCATGAGTCGTGAAGCGAAGAGCGTAGGGCGTGGAGCGACTTCTCCCTCCTCGCGCTCTACGCCCCACGCCCCACGCGCCACGGAAAGTGAGGCCCTTATCGGCGTATCTGTCTCTGGCGGGGTGACCCGCACAATCGAAGGGGTGATGCGGGCAGGCCAACGCGGGATGCACACGATTGCGGTGACCAGCAGCGGGCAGACGCCAATTGCGAAAGCCGTGCAGCGGGTGTTGACCACACGCGTGCCGGATGTGCCCAACGCCCAAGGGGTGCAGGTGCCAGGGTCGCGCTCGTATTTTGCCTCGTTGGTCATGCTGTATCTGTCGGCCATTCGCATCG
Organism: Chloroflexota bacterium; assembly: GCA_031392845.1. GTDB lineage: Bacteria > Chloroflexota > Anaerolineae > J036 > Brachytrichaceae > JANMVQ01. The sequence goes on along the minus strand of JANMVQ010000316.1, from coordinate 13,241 downwards.
GCGAAGCGCGTGGCACACTGACCGCGCCGCAGTCCGAAGATTGGCGCATGCAACTGGTGGCTACGGCGGAGGCCATCCGCAGCACCGCCAAGCAATGCGATGTGCTCGCCCGCGAGGTCGCCGAACGCACCCTGGACGCGACCGAATTTGTTTACTGTGGAGCTGGCCCCAACTTTGCCACCGCGCTATTTAGCGCCGCCAAAACATTGGAGGCCAGTGGCGACGCTGCGTTGGGCCAAGACATGGAGGAGTGGGCCCATCTGCAATACTTCGCCAGAGAAGTGGCCACGCCCACGTTTTTGATCTCGGCACAGGATCGCGATGCCAGCCGGGCCGCTGAGATCGGGGTGGCGATGAAAACAGTCGGCAGACGCGTGATCGCGGTGTCGCCGGATTCATTCGACGTCGGCGGTGCTTTTGCCACCTTGCCGTATGCCGCTTGTGACGAGCTGTTTGCCCCACTCGTCGCCAGCATCCCGACCATGCTGTTCGCCGCGTATCGAGCCGAGCTGAAGAACGAGCCCTACTTCCGCAGTTTTGGCGGTGGCCGCAGCATCGAGAATGGGGGAGGGATCAGCCGGATTCGGACGAGTGAGTTGGTGGTGTAACAGTATCAACGGATGGTCAACGAATCAACGGATCCACCCCACGTGGATTTGTTTATTTGGGCTCTACCGAGTAAAACGGGAATAGGTCATGTCTGACGAGCAGCGAGGAGCCGAAGGTTCTAGCGTTGGCAGCATACGAAAATGCGGCGTTATGATCTTCGACTCCCCCTACGGGGTCGGAATGACATATTTCCTGCCAAAGCTGAGAGAGCCTTTATTCGTTGACCTTGTTAGCTTTCACCACAATCGCTTCGGCTTCGGCGATCTTGGTATGGAGTTCGGCCAACCGTACGATTGCATCAGCTTGAAGCTCATGATCATTAAGGTCTTTCATATTTTTGGCTTCATAGTTGTGAAGCTCGGTGAGTAACCCCGCAAACAGGTTGGGTGCGAATACATTTGCATCGACCAATTTGTTCTTGCGGATGTTGAAGACTTCGAGCCAATGAAACCCATAGTGCCCGGTCATTCCAAACTTATATTGGATGACAATTTCGGGATAGCCATCCTGGTTGAAGTCGTTCGATACATCGAACTGAAGGCCACTCTTTATCTTTTCCAGAATCAATCGATATGCACCGCGATCCCATCTGTAAATATGAAGCGACCGAACCTCGCCCGGTTCCCCTTGAACACAATGAAAGATCAGTTCTGGTTCATTATCCCGATCCAAATTAATTATGGTTGGTACACAGTATGAGCTGGCAAATCCATATTGGGGATAGTTATATCTTTGCTTTAACGCTCTCCCTGGAGTCAGCCATGTTGCCCGATTGCCACGAATTACCCGAATACGTGACATCAGCAAGTTTCTTTCAAAATGCTGCACATTTTGAATGACCAAGCTAACACCAGACTTGAGTGTTTGAGTTACCGTACTGGCAATTTTTTCCCATTCTGGCAGGGATGTCGGTGTTGGCTCTAGTCTGCCCACTGCTTCAGAATTCGGCGTTGGGCTGATGGCCACCGTCACTTCAGGCATTGGTGTCGCTTCTGGCGCTTGTACCACAGCCACAGTTGGAACCGGTGTTGGCATGGGCAATGCAGTCGAAGTGGGGTAGAGCTTAACGCTGATTAAAGGCGACTCCAGCGGTTTGGTCTCTTTGCAGGCGACCAGTACTAGCCCGATGCTGAGCAAGCAATAAAAGCAGATGGACGAACGACTGAGTTTGAGCAGGACGTCTCCTTTCGTGCCCATTAATTCTATAAGCTGGCCCGAAAAACAAAACAACGGATGCCCGCCGTGCGACATCCGTTGCCAATAATTCGTTTATTCGTTGCTTTGTTCGTTGCCTAAATTTCCACGTTCTCTTTCTTCTCGTCCACCACCACCACCTCTTCTGCTGGTTTGTCTTCAGTCTCCACATCCACGCTCTTGGAGAAGATCAACCCTTTATCATCAGGGTTTAGATCAATGATGACATTATCGCCAGCCTTGAAGGTGCCTTTCAGCAACTCCATGCTGAGTGGCCCTTCGATGTACTTCTGCAGCGCGCGGCGCAACGGGCGCGCACCGAAGTTGGGGTCGTAGCCCTGGCGCGCCAGCCACGCACGGGCGCTCTCCTTCAGTTCGCAGGTCAGGCCTTGCTCTTGCAGGCGATAGCGAATGTCGCGCATCTGGATCTCCACGATACGATCCATATCCTCAATGGTCAACGGTGCAAAGGTGATGATCTCATCCACCCGGTTCAAAAACTCGGGCCGGAATGTGCGCTTGAGGGTGTCCTCGATCTTGCGATTGTCGGCCACCATCTTGAACTCTTCCTCGGTCGTGGCCTTGGTGTAGCCCAGCGTGCTGCCCTTGCGCACATATTCTGTGCCGACGTTACTGGTCATGATGATGACGGTGTTGGCAAAATTCACCACTCGGCCCTGACCATCGGTGAGGCGGCCATCATCCAGAATTTGCAGCAAAGCGTTCCACACATCTGGATGAGCCTTCTCGATCTCATCGAACAGCACCACTTGATACGGACGGCGGCGAACTTTCTCGGTCAGTTGCCCGCCCTCCTCGTAACCAACGTAACCCGGCGGTGCACCAAACAGACGGCTCACGCTGTGGCCCTCGCGAAACTCGCTCATGTCCACTCGGACTAGGGCGTTCTCATCTTCGAACAGAAACCACGCCAACGCTTTAGCCAGTTCAGTCTTGCCCACGCCTGACGAGCCCAGGAAGATGAATGAGCCAATCGGTCGATGCGGGTCCTTTAACCCGCTGCGGCCACGCCGAATCGCATCACTGATGGCAACGATGGCGGCCTCTTGCCCGATGACCCGCTGATGCAAACGTTCTTCCATGTGCAAGAGCTTCTCGCTTTCGGCTTCCAACATTTGGGTGGGCGGGATGCCGGTCCACTGCGCGATGACAGAGGCTACATCGTCCTCGTCCACCACTTCATCCAGGTTCTTCTCGCGCTGCCATTGCTCTTTTTGGGTCTCAAACTCTTGCTGGATGCGCAGACGATGGGTCTTGAGTTCGGCGGCCCGTTGATAATCTTGTGATGCAGCTGCGCCTTCTTCCTCGGCGCGCATCTTATCCAACTCTTGCTGCTTGGCCTTGATCTCAGGCGGCAACGTGTAGAGCGCCACCCGCAATTTGGCGGCGGATTCGTCGATCAGGTCGATGGCCTTGTCTGGCAGACGCCGATCGGTCACATAGCGGTCGCTCAGTTTGGCGGCTGCCACAATCGCCGCGTCCGAGATATGCACTTTGTGGTGAGCCTCGTAACGATCACGCAGAATGCGCAACATTTCAATGGTTTCGTCGACCGAAGGCTCATCTACAAACACCGGTGCGAAACGGCGCTCCAAAGCGGCGTCCTTCTCGATGTATTTGCGATACTCGTCGAGCGTGGTTGCGCCGACGGTTTGTAATTCGCCACGGGCCAGGGCGGGCTTGAGCATATTGCTGGCGTCCATCGCACCCGCGCCTGCGCCTGCGCCGACCACGTTGTGCAACTCATCGATAAACAGAATAATCTCGCCTTCGCTGCGAATCACTTCGTCGATGGCGCCCTTCAAGCGCTCCTCGAAGTCACCCCGGAAGCGGGTGCCGGCCACGAGTGCGCCCATGTCAAGCGAAATCACACGCTTGCCGATTAGCAACTCCGGCACATCGCCGCTGGCGATCTTTTGGGCCAGCCCTTCGACGATGGCGGTTTTGCCTACACCAGCCTCGCCGATCAACACCGGATTGTTCTTGGTGCGGCGGCTCAGCACTTGGATCACGCGCAGAATTTCTTCATCGCGGCCCACGACCGGATCGAGCTTGCCTTCTTTGGCTGCGACGGTCAGATCGCGGCTGAATTTCTCCAAGGTGCGATATTTGGTCTCGGCCTGCGGGTCGGTCACTCGTTGGCCACCCCGGATATCTTTGATGATATCGACGATCTTCTCGCGGGTGATGCCGACATCGGCCAATATGCGGGCGCTAGGCGTGTTGCGCTCAATGCTGATCGCGAGAAAGATATGCTCGGTGCTGATGTATTCGTCTTTTAGACGGTTGGCCTCTTCGTTGGCCACATCCAGAATGCGCTTGGTGCGCGGGGTGATAAATATTTGCCCAGTGGCCCCGCCGCCGCCGTAAATACTGACGCGTGGCGATGCCCGCAGGACATCGTCAATCTTTGAGGTCATTTGGCTTACATCGACGCTTAGTCGCTCGACGATGGTTGTGACCACGCCTTCAGGCTGTTCCAACAACGCAAGCAAAAGATGCTCGGTGTCGACCTGATTGTGGCCATAGCGCTGCAAAATTTCGTAAGCGCGTGCGGCGACGTCCTGCGCGCGCTCGGTAAAACGGTCAAATCTCATCATGGTTGCTTTATCTCAGTCAGTCGGTGATTCCCCAACCCAGTGACAAATCTCGGATTATCTTGTAGGTAATGTCGGCTGTGGTATGAACATATGAACTTTCAATCTCAGGGATTATAGCCAGCGGTGTATGCATTGTGTAAGCAATTTATTAGAGATTTGATAGATTCGTTTCTATCACTTTCTAGCTCGGAAGGCTTTCCGGATATCGGTGGATAACCAATTCGTATAGGCAGTCAGTATGTCCGCAACGTTCGCAGACCAAAATAAAGGCACGTGCTTTAGCGGATTTGCCACCATACAAAGGCAAGGCCTCCCATTCAATTTCCAGAAAGAAACATAGCTCCTCCAGCACGTCTAGTGGCGTTGATGGGCTGATTAGCCAGCAATACAGACGATTCCGTGGGCGCAGCAATAGCGCAGGCAGAGCATCTTTTGGGGTCATAGATACCTTCACTTGGGGGCGGTGAACAGACTACAACTTTGGATTGACGTTGTGCCTATACTAATTACTTATATTGATTCTACAACAAACTTTTGATGTATTTGTCAATAAAGCGCAGCTTTGTTGCATGACATGCTAAAACTAATGAGATTATCAATTACGACATTGTTGCCAAAAGCTGTCTGATTATCCTGATCTATCCTGATCCTTTGAGTGATAGCGAACGATGCCGTGTTTTCTGTGGGCCTACAACCGTGAAATGCATTATCAGAGTATCACCAAAAGTTTGAATGGTTTGCCGTAATCGACGAATTTGGAGATCAACATCAGTATCATCGATGCGAATCAGCAAAACGCCATGTGACAGTTCCTTCAATCGAACGATGAGTTCGCCAAAGTCTTTGTCAATAGTAAGCAACAGTCGCTGATCGGCATAGGCCAGCTCACGCACCTGCCTATCCTTGCTGCCCTTATCGCTTTCAGAAATATAACGAACATCGTGCCCATCTTGTCGCAATGCCGCCACCAATTGGGCATCGCAACACTCATCAGCCAATATGCGCATTTGAGTAGAAACTAGACCAGAATACTATCTTCATCCGCAATGTAATCGGCTGCGAATGCAACTGCGGCATAAATGTCATCGGGGGTCAAATTAGGATAGCTTTTCATGATTTGATCAATAGATTGGCCCGACGAAATTCTGCGCAAAACCAATTCCACGGTAATCCTTGTTCCTTTAATCACTGGTTTACCAAGCATAATTTCAGGATTGATCTCGATGCGTTCGTGCTTCATGTAGAACAGTATACATATTGCAACGTTTTGCCCCCTTGCGCTATTCCCCATCTTCGAAACAACAACCAGCGCCGGTCCTACAGTCTCGGTCGCCCAGACTCACTACAATGCATGCAGCATGAACCTCCCGCTTGGCTCCTCAATTACGCTTCTCGCAAAATATATTCGTCCCCATTGGCGTAAAGTCGTGATTCTTTCGATCCTATTGCTAGTCAACATTGCCTTGCAGTTGCTTAACCCGCAAATCCTGCGGCGGTTTATCGACTCGGCGCGTTCCACCCAGCCGTTGAACGACCTGGTTGCCACGGCGGTTTTCTTCGTGGTGACCGCAATTGCGGGCAACATCGCCTCAGGTCTGGCGACGTATATGGGCGAAAATGTGGCGTGGGCGGCCACCAATCAGCTGCGCTCCGATCTGGCTGAGCATACGTTGGGCCTCGACATGACCTTTCATAAGGTGCATACCGCCGGCGAGATGATCGAGCGCATCGACGGCGATGTCACCGCCCTTTCTAACTTCTTCTCGCAATTTGTGGTCAAGGTGTTGGGCACGTTTGTGTTGATGCTCGGCGTGCTGATCGTCATGTATGCCGAAGATTGGCGGATTGGGCTGGCCATGACCGCCTATGCTATTCTCGTGTTAATCGTGCTGCGCCAAACCAAAAGCATCGCCGTCCCGCACTTCAAAGCGCAGCGCCAAGCGTCGGCCGATCTCTCGGCGTTTTGGGAAGAACGTCTCTCTGGTCTGGAAGACATTCGTTCCAGTGGGGCCGAGGCATATGCCATGCGCCAGCAATTTGGTTTGATGCGTATTCTATTTCAGAAGAGCATTCGGGCGGCGTTGTTTGGCCGAATCTTGTTCTCATCGGCGATTATTTTGTTTTCGATTGGCAACGCCACCGCCATCGCCACGGGTGGTTACCTGCTTGGCCTGGGCGCATTGACACTCGGCACAGTCTATTTGATCTTCGACTACACCGGAACCTTATCGTCAAACTTACGCGTGATCACTGAGCAACTCGATGATCTGCAACGCGCTAGCGCCGGTATCGAGCGGGTTCGCGAGTTGTTGCAGATTCAAAGCAACATCAAAGACGGCGCAGGCGCAACGTTGCCTGCCTCAAGCGCGTTATCTTTGCGCTTTGACGGGGTGTCATTTGCTTACAACGATAATGAGTCTGCCGAGGACAATGCTCCTGTGCTTCAAGACATCAGCTTTAACCTAAGCCCCGGCAAGACCATGGGCTTGCTCGGTCGCACCGGTAGCGGCAAGACCACCCTCACCCGGTTGCTGTTTCGCTTCTACGATCCGGTCAACGGCTGTGTTGCCCTCGATGGCATTGACGTGCGCAATCTAAAATTGCAAGAGCTGCGCAAGCGGGTAGGGCTGGTCACCCAGGAGGTGCAGCTCTTTCAGGCCAGCGTGCGCGACAACTTGACGTTCTTTGATGCCGGTATTTCCGATGAGCGCATTTTGAGCACACTCCATGAACTCGGCTTGCAAGAATGGCTGGCCCGTTTGCCGGCGGGCTTGAACACCCAGTTGGAATCGGGCAACGGCGGGCTTTCGGCAGGTGAGGCGCAACTGCTGGCGTTTGCGCGCGTGTTTCTGGCTGACCCAGGCCTAGTTGTGATGGATGAGGCTTCATCCCGGCTGGACCCGGTCACCGAGCAAAAAATCGAGCATGCCGTGGATCGCTTGTTAAAAGGGCGCACTGCCTTAATCATCGCCCATCACCTTGGCACGGTGCAACGCGCAGACGAAATTTTGATTTTGGAAGACGGTCGCATGATTGAGTACGGCCCGCGTGCGATCTTAATTGAGCAGCCCGACTCGCGCTTTTCGCAACTGTTGCGTACGGGTTTAGAGGAGGTGTTGGTATGACCGCGCCGAAAACAACATCTACACCTCCGACACCCCCACCGACCTATCGCACCCTCAACGGCTGGCAGGCGCTCTGGCGAGTGGCGCGCTTTAAGCCGGCCTTATTTGGCATCGATTTGCTGACGCAGATCCCACGCCAGTTGGCTTTCCTGATTCCGGGCTGGATCATTCGACAGTGCTTTAACCTGCTGACTGACAATGCCCGCATCACGCCGACGCTGTGGTGGTTCCTGGTGTTGCTGGTGGCTTCGGGCGTGCTGCGCGTTTCGGTCATCTATGTGTCGGCTTGGCTCGACCAAATTGTGCAGAACTACAGCGGCGCGCTGCTGCGCAAGAATTTGTTTCAGCGCATTTTGCAATTGCCCGGTGCGCGCGCTTTGCCGTACTCACCCGGCGAGACCATCACGCGATTGGGCGGTGATGTGACCGAGATCACCACCTTTATCGGCGAAATTCTGCAACTGTTTGGGATGGCCTGCTATGCGGCGGTGGCCTTTGTCATCATGGCGGGGATTGATCGAACGGTCGCGCTGTGGGTAGCGCTGCCGCTGGTCATTGTCACGGTCATCACCAGTTTTGGTACGTTGCGCATCCAGGGCTATCGTCGAGATACGCGCCGTGCCACCGGTCACCTATACGCCTTTATTGCCGAGACATTTAGCGCGGTCCAAGCGGTGCAGGTGGCGGGTGCAGAAAAGCCGGTGCTGGGCCAATTCAACAAGCTGGGCGAAGTGCGCCGCAAAGCGGTGCTGAAAGAGCGTTTGTTTGGCGAGTTGGTGTTGAACTCGCTCAGCGACAGCGTGACGAATCTAAACGCCGGCATCATTCTCTTTTTGATTGCCCAATCATTTCGCAGTGGCCAATTTACGCTAGGTGACTTCGCGCTGTTTGTGGCGTATCTGTCACGGGTGACCGATTTCACGTTTAACTTGGGGCGCACCTTTGCCCGCTATAAGCAGATTGACGTGTCGTTTGATCGCCTGTTTCGCTTGATGCAGCCCGAAGCCCAGCCGCCGGCCCCATCCACCCAACTGCTGACCCATGGGCCGGTGTATCTGCGTGGGCCTATGCCGCCCTTGCAGGTGCCGCAGCGTAATGAGAACGATCGCTTGCAGCAGCTGGAAGTGCGCGATTTAAGCTATCACTATCCCGGCAGCAGCCGCGGTATCGAACACATCAACTTGAGCTTGAGGCGTGGACAGTTTGTGGTGATTACCGGTCGCATCGGCGCGGGCAAGACTACGCTGCTGCGGGTGTTGCTCGGGCTGTTGCCCAAAGACAGCGGCGAGGTTTTGTGGAATGGCATGCCCGTGCGCGAGCCGGATCGCTTCTTCGTGCCGCCGCGCGCGGCGTATACCTCGCAAGTGCCACGGTTGTTCAGCGACACCCTGCGCGACAACATTCAACTTGGGCTGCAAGTGGAACCCGATGCGATGGGCGACGCCGTGCGCGCCGCCGTGCTGGAGCGTGATCTGGAAGGCCTCGATCGACGTTTCGACACCATGGTCGGCCCGCGTGGGGTCAAGCTGAGCGGCGGCCAGATTCAACGCACCGCTGCCGCCCGTATGTTTATCCGTGACGCCGATCTGCTGGTGTTCGACAGTCTCTCCAGCGCATTGGACGTGGATACGGAGCGGATTTTGTGGGACCGCTTGGATGAATTGAGAATTACGAATGATGAATTCAGAATTCAGAATTCAGAATTAAGAAAAACGGATCAACCGCTTGCGTCATCTTCTTTTCTTCACGCTTCGCGTGAATTCAGAATTCTCAATTCTCAGGTCACGTGTTTGGTCGTCTCGCACCGTAAGGCAGCGTTGCGGCGGGCCGATCATATTATTGTGTTGCACGAGGGACGGATTGAGGCGCAGGGCAAGCTCGATGATTTGCTACAGGTGTCGGAGGAAATGCGGCGGCTGTGGCGGAGTGAGGGGGATGGGGAGAGTCAATGAATTGAATCAACTTAAGTTGACACTATCCGCCAGCGCCGCGGTCACGTTTTCCAGACCTTCTTCCAGCTCGTTCGGGGTGGGCCAGCCAAAGCCGATGCGCATATAGCGCCGATCTTGCTCGAACCAATGCCCCGGCCCGACAAATGTGCCGCTTGCGTTGAGGGTGCGATAGAAGCGCTCGACATCGATGGGCGCATCCGGCTTAATGCGCGGGAAGCACACCACACCGCCTTGCGGCTGCACCCATTCCAAGTGCACCTGTTGCGCCATCCAGGCCTGCATGATGTCCAAGCCGCGCCGCACTTCGGCCTGGATGCGCGGTAGCCACGCAGCCCGTTGGCGCAACACCTGCCAGGCAATCTCTTCTTCGATGATGGCCCCGCCGATATGAATTTGCTCTTTGGCCGCCAGAAAACGCAGCGCGAGATCGGTGTCGCGTGTCAGCAGCCAGCCCATGCGCAACCCCGGTAACCCATATGCTTTGGACAGCGACGATACGCTGATGATGCGATCACTGATCGCGCTGGCATATGGGGTGGGGGATGGCGCTGCGCCTGCGGCGACAATTGTCAAGTCCTTGTACGTCTCGTCAACCAGCAGATAACACCCCTGTGCTTCGGCCAGCGCGGCGATTGCGCCCAATTCATCCAGCGGCAACACTACGCCGGTGGGGTTGTGCGGTGTGGTCAGGCTGATGAGGCGAGTGTTGGGTCGTAGCAACGCCTTGATGTCTGCGGCGGTATAGCGCCAGCCGCGCTCAAAGCTCAGATCAAGATAGCTGATCTCGCAGCCGATGGCGCGGGGCGTTCCGATATTCGTCGCGTAGTTGGGCCGCAGCACGATCAGGTGATCGCCTGGATTTAGCAGAGTCGTGCTGATGATGAACAGTGCCCCCGCCGCACCGACCGTGAGCAACACGCCGTTCGGGTCGCATTGGCCTTGCTCCGCCAAAATCGCCCGCAATTGTGGATGCCCGCGATGGTCGCCGTATTGCAGCACCAGATCGTTCAGGTTAATTTCGCACTCAAGATTGAGTTCGCCCAGCGAACGGTCGCGCAAGCTGCTCTCAGCCAGATTACAGCGGATCGAGCCATACCCCATTTCTTCGGGCGACTCGATTTCAATCGGCATTCGTTTGTAGTGCATGCTTAAGATTGACTCGTCACAACCGTTTTAATCCCATTGTCTTCCAATGTGTTGCCGGTGCGGAATAGCGGTGCGCCTTCGTTGCACTTGATGCTGGCGTCTATAAACGCTTTAAACAAAGGGTGCGGGCGATTGGGGCGGCTCTTAAACTCAGGGTGAAATTGACTGCCCACCATAAACGGATGATTGCGCAACTCACTGATCTCGACCAGCAAACCATCGGGCGATAGACCGCTGAAAATCAGCCCGGCATCACCCAAAATCTTGCGGAACTCGTTGTTGAATTCCCACCGGTGGCGATGGCGCTCGCTAACAACAGCGTTTAATGGATCGATGGCATGGGTACGGCTGTCTTTACAAGCCTCGCACGAAATGTAGGCATCATAAGCATGCGTGCCTGGGATCAGATGACACTCATACACACCCAGGCGCATAGTCCCGCCCATGTCTACGACATCGCGCTGGTCGTTCATCAACGCAATAATCGGAAATGCTGTGTTTTGATTATTCTCGGTGCTGTTGGGCTCTTTGCTGCCCAGCACATGGCGGGCCAGTTCGATGCACATCACCTGCATGCCCAGACACAAACCCAGATACGGCACGTTATTCTCGCGGGCAAATTGTGCTGCAATCACTTTGCCTTCTACGCCGCGATAACCAAATCCACCTGGCACGATGATGCCCGCCACGCTTTCCAGCACGTCTCTGCCTTTGCCTTGTTCCAGATCTTCGCTGTTCACCCAATGAATTTTGATGTCGCTGCCGCTGGCCAACGCTCCGTGATAAAGCGCCTCACGCACACTGATGTAGGCATCATGTAATTCGGTGTATTTGCCCACGATTGCAATTGGAATCACCTGTTTGGGGCGGCGCATTTCGGCGCACATGTCGCGCCAACTACGCAGGTCGACTGTTTGCGGGCAGTTCAGTTGCAAGCGTTCGCACAGATACTCGCCAAAATTGGCATCTTCGAGCATGAGTGGCACTTCATACAGATACTTGGTTGTGACCATCGGAAGCACTGCGCGCGGCTCCACATCGCAGAACATGGCAATTTTGTTGCGGGTCTCCTCGTCGATGGGGTGATCGCTGCGGGCAATGATCGCGTCGGGCAGAATGCCGATCCCGCGCAGGTCACGCACGCTATGCTGGGTAGGCTTGGTCTTCAGTTCGCCGGTTGCACCGACCATCGGCAGAAAGGTCACATGCACATAAAACGTGTTGTTGCGACCCACATCGTGGCGCATCTGACGGATGGCTTCCATGAAGGGCATGGCTTCGATGTCGCCAACCGTGCCACCGACTTCGACGATGACTACATCGATATTGTTATTCTTCGAGATTTGGGCGATGCGGCGCTTGATCTCGTTCGTGACGTGAGGAATGACCTGAATCGTCTTGCCTAGGTAATCCCCGCGCCGCTCCTTAGAAATCACCTCGTTGTAAACCTGACCGCTGGTGGTGTTGCTGGCCCGGCCCAGATTTTCATCGACGAAGCGCTCATAATGGCCCACATCTAAATCGGTTTCAGCCCCGTCTTCGGTGACATACACCTCGCCGTGCTGATAGGGCGACATGGTGCCGGGGTCTACATTGAGATATGGATCTAATTTTTGGATCGATATGCGTAACCCGCGCGCTTTCAACACCCGCCCGATGGCTGCCGCTGTAACACCTTTACCTACTGAGCTCACGACACCGCCTGTGCAGAAAATATACTTTGGCACACGACCTCCTTAAAAGACAAATCCAAACGATTGATAAAAACACAGATTAAAAGAGCCTCTGTGGAAAACAGAAGTGCTCGATCAAAGATTCGAGTTTGGGGGCAACGATGCAAACGGTAATGATGAAACAACAAACAAAAAAGTAGGGCGGCTAAGATAGGCGCCCTACTCACACGAGTTTGTTATATGCGCCGTGTAAAAGAATCCATTGACACTGATTAGGATTAACATAAACACGGAATTGTATTGTAAATCAATTTTAGACAAAAGGGTAATGCCGCAGTGAAAACATGCGCAGGGCTTGGTTAGATAACACGTGCGCGCTGTTTGTCTTGCGCACAGGGGCAGAGGATGCTCGGATTTCGCCTGCTTTGCACGTTTGCGAGAGGTGGCCACACCTTTCCGCATAGACACTCGTAAAGCCGACACGGGCGATTCCGATGTGTTTTCGCGCATCGCAACGCAGTCGCGCATGCGGCATGGCCGCGAGCTGCAAGGGGTCGATATCGGGTTGCAGCAAGCCAGCGATTTGCACGATACACCTAGTACACGCGGGTGAAAATAAACGACAAGGTTTTTAGACGGCGAGTTGGCGACCAGTAAAGGTCCACTTGAACGGTTTGGCCATGGTCTGATTGAAGTAGGCCATAAAATCCAAAATGTGCTTGCACAGATCGGCCTTGGAAGTAAAGCTAGCGCGCTTGAGCAGACGGCGGACCAAAATGTTCAGCCAGATTTCGATTTGATTCATCCAGGAAGAATGCTTGGGGGTGTAGACAAAGCGAATCCGATGGCTTGGGTCTTGTAAGAATGCGGCGCGCGCGGGCATGGACTTGAGAATGCCGACTTGGGCTTTGCTGCCTAAAT
>JANMVQ010000312.1:0-10514 GCA_031392845.1 Chloroflexota bacterium | reverse complement strand
ATCGCTCGCCCGCGCCCGCCTAATTCGTTCCAATATCGCTCTTTGTCCCCCGCTCACTGTTATCGCTTTGAGTGTCTGCCCCTTTTCCATCCCTCCACCTTACCTCATCCTTGTCGTTCATTTCCGCTCGGCTGTACTAGCTTGTTACATGGCTGCCCATTTTTGAAAAACACATCTTCACTCCCTCACCCTCCTATAATCCCCCTATGGGCAAGATTCATAAGACCAAAGACGCGCAAGACAACACTTGGGACTATCAGGATGTCGAGCCACACAAGTATGAGGGTGGGGCGGCGCCAGGAGCAGTGCGGCGGGTATTGATTGGGCGCGCTGAAGGCGAGACTGATCATGTGGTGCGTTATTTCACTATTCCAGCGGGGGGTCACAGCGCGCACGAGAGCCACGCACATCCACACAGCGTGGTCGTGACGCACGGTGGCGGACAGGTGTTGCTCGGTGGCGAATGGCATTCGATCAACGTCGGCGACGCCATCCGCATCGATCCCAATGAGATCCACCAGTTGCGCGCATTGCCGGATCAACCCTTGGGCTTTATTTGTATTATTCCAAACAAAGAGAAATATTCAGCATGAATCCCTTTTCAATTACATCCCATCTTTCAAAATCACTCGCCAGCGCTGCAATTGCGCTGAGCTTGTTGCTTTCCAGCACGCCCACGCCTGTTGCTGCGGCTCAAACTGTGCCAGTCAAGCTGGTGCGCACGACGATCAAGGAAGTTGTCGCCAGCAACCATCTTGAGATCAACGTCAACTACCCACAGGTCATTTCACCCACGGCCAAGCTCACCGGCTTTAATGCTGCGGCGCAGAAGCAGGCCACCGATATTGTTGCCAACTTCAAGTCGGAGACCCCTGTGCCATCAGCCGATGCGCCTGCGCTGACCAGCACCGTGCAGATGGACTATCAAGTTATGCATAACCGCAAGGGTCTGTTGAGCCTGCGCAGTTTAGTGGGCTTCTACACAGCAGGTGCAGCCCATCCTAATAGCTATAGTGTGGTGATCAACTACGATGTGGATGCTGGCAAGGGGATTGATCTTGTGGATTTATTCAAGCCTGAGACAAAGTATTTGGAGATTCTATCGATATTCTGCACGGCCAACCTCAAGCGACGGGGTCGGCTCGATTTCCTAGAAGGTGCTGAACCCAGGCTTGAGAACTATGATGCATGGAACATCACTCCACGCGGGTTGCTGATCAACTTTGACCCCTATCAGGTGACGCCGTATGCGGCCGGCCCACAGCAGTGTCTTGTGCCGATTGCCACGCTCAGCAAGTCGCTCAAAGACCCCGCTAGATTACGTTAGGATGTCGATCGCGTCTCGTTTGTCACAAGTCTTGCAGACTGCTACGGTCATCCCAATCGATGATCAGTCGCGCATCGTGCTGTTTTCGGACTGCCATCGCGGGGATGGCGGCGCCGCAGATGATTTTGCCCACAACAAGGCGGTCTATCTACATGCACTGGCGCACTACGACTGTGAGCACTTCACTTATATCGAGCTGGGTGACGGTGATGAGCTATGGGAAAACAGCAACTTCAAATCGGTGGCTGAGGCGCATCCTGATGTGTTTGCTCGATTGCGTAAATTTCACGTCGACCAACGTTTCTACATGTTGTATGGCAATCACGACATTGAACGTGAGAGCATCGACATTGTGCGCCGTACGCTAGGGCCATTGTTTGATTTGGCTGTACTAGAGACCCGCCCCATGTTTGCTGGACTAACGGTTTATGAAGGCTTGCGCTTGCGTTACCAACAAACAGGCAAAAAGAGTGGTGATCTCTTTCTCACCCACGGTCATCAGGGCGATTGGCTGAACGACCGACTGTGGCGCGAAGGGCGTTTCTTGGTGCGCTATTTGTGGCGACCTTTGCAGCGGCTGGGTATTAAAGATCCCACTCGCACCTCGAAAAACCTCAAGAAACAAACTGATGTGGTCTCAGATATTCTCGGCTGGGTCAAAGTCAATCAGCAGCCCATCATCATGGGCCACACCCATCGCGAAAGCTTCGCCGACGAGAGTGAACTGCCCTATTTCAATACGGGCTGTTGCATCTACCCAGACTGCATCACGGCCATCGAGATCGAAAATGGCGCACTGAGTTTTGTGCGCTGGTTGCAAACGAAAGACGACACGGGCAATTTACTATTCACCCGTGTCGTTGACGCTGGCCCGCGGCCGATCAGCAAAATTGTGCTGTGACTAAGGACAGGAGACAGATGGCAGAAGATTAATCAGCCCACAGCTTTCAGTAGACAGAAAGCTGACCACTCCCTACTCCGTTGCCTTCTCTACCCGCTCATAGCCGCTCACTTCGACCATGGGTTTGCCATCCACATCCACCCAAATGCCACACCGAGTGCCGTTTTCGCTCATTGCCAACTCGACCTCGCTGCCATCCATCCGCAGAGTAGGTCTGTACCAGCGTGACACCTGCTGCGAATCGCCCTCAATATAGTGGGCAATCAGCGCTCGGCGGAAGCGGTCTTCGCTGATGTTTGGCAACGAGCCATGTACCAATTGACCGTTAAAAAACAGCACATCGCCCGGATCCAGAATCACCGGGCTCGCTGGGGTGCCTTCCGGCACAGGCACCGTCACGTTGGTGAAACTTTGGACAGTATCGGCTTGGGTCGTGCATAGGATTGGCCAATCGTGGCTTCCAGGAATCACTTGCAAGCAGCCATTGGCTTCGTCACAGCGGTCCAGCGCCATCCATGCTGCAACACACGTGCCGGGCTGCACCCGCAGATAATAATTATCCTGGTGCAGTGCTTGCCCACGCGCCTGCGGCGGCTTGAAGTAAATCATGGTCTGCACGGCATATGGCTCGCGGCTGAGCAAGTTGCTGAGCGTGGCGTTCAAGCGCGGATCCAACAGCCATTTCAGGCTAACTTCATCCCACCGATGCATTTGCAACATGCGCGGGTATTTCAACAGCGGGTCACTCACGCCTGGGTTGGCAATATGGGTATCGCCCGGCACATTGCCCTGCTCACGCATCTTCATGTAATGCTCACGATAAAAGGCGGCCTCTTCTGGGCTGAACAGCCCTTTTACAATCACATAGCCTTGTTTGGCGAATGTGGCCTTGTAGGCGGCTTGTTGCGTCTGGTCAATCTGCTCAGGCGTACGGGTTGCTGTTTGCATTTGCATGCCTCTAATTTAATCGAGAATGCGGTATTGGAGAATACTGCTTTTGGCTAAGCGCATGCATAATCCTGCTATGTCACCCGCTAACGCTTCGGTCGAGACGCCGGTCGAGACGCCCGCGCCGTTGCCTGGAGTATTGGTGGCTGACCATTTTGTGCAGGCGTATGGCTATGCCACATATCGCTTACACGGCACCCGCGATTGGCTTCTCACCTATACGCTTGAGGGCATGGGCCGTTATGTTTTGGCAGGGCAACACTACGACTGTCGACCCGGCGACATCGTTATCTTGCCACCGGGTAGCCCGCACGATTACCGAACAGTCCAAAATGATATCCCTTGGCGGTTCTATTGGGTGCATTTCTTGCCGCGTCCGACTTGGTTGGCCTGGCTGCGGCTGGATGAGCGTATTCCTGGCATGTCGGTACAGTCAATCGCAGATGAAATGACGCGCCAGCGTATCGAAACTGCTTTTGTGAGATTGGTGCGTGACAATGCAGCTGCTTCGGTGCTAACCAATATTTGGCAGAAGGAATTGGCCGAGAATGCGCTTGAAGAGGTGCTGCTACTGACGGCCCAACAACGGGCCAATGCCAGTATCGAGCCGCTAGATTTACGCGTGCATCGAGTGTTGCAACACATCACGGAACACCTGCATGAACCGCTGCGGGTGGATCGGCTGGCGCAATTGGTGCAACTTTCACCCTCGCGTCTGTCGCATCTGTTCAAACACCAGACTGGCACCTCAATTATCGAAACAGTGCTGTCATTACGTTTGCGGCGGGCGGCGCGTCTGTTGCAGTTCTCATCGCTGAGTGTGCAGCAAGTTGCAGCAGAAGTGGGCTTTCAATCCGCGTTTTATTTCTCGCGCCAGTTCAAACTCTATTACGGGCTCAGCCCGAGCAATTATCGATAATCTACACAAAAAATTTCCTGCATCCACGGAGACACACGGATAAGGCAAATAAAAAGACATATCCTCGGTGCGCGAAGCGTCTGTGTGTCTCCATGGAAAATTCTGTGTCGCACTCGATGATCGCAGAATAACTCACGGATACGGCTCTATTTCGCAGCCGTGCTGCGCTCCCAACTTGGCAAGATGGCATTGCGAGAAATTTGCAACAGCTTGGCTGGGTTAATCGGCGCGCCCTTGACGCGTACCTCGAAATGCAAATGTGGCCCGGTTGTGGATTTGCCTGTATCGCCAGTGATACCGATCACTTGACCGCATTTCAGGGCTTGCCCAGACACGACAAACACATCGCTCAAATGTCCGTATAGCACTTGTCGGTTGCCCACGTTTAGGATCACATGCTTGCCATACTGATCGCTATAGTCTGTCTTTTCGACTGTTGCATCTGCTACTGCATAGGCTGGGGCATTCATGCCGGTGCCTAAATCGATGCCAGGGTGAAACACGCCTTGTGCGTTTTCGGTCAATCCGCCCACTTGTTGCAGCGATTTGAAGTAAGGCGACTCTTTGTCGTAATTGCCAAAAATAGCAGTGATACGCATATTGCCAGTGCGCACGGGCAAGTACCACACCCCTGGGGTTTCGCAACGCACGGGCTTGTCTTTGTCCGCGGCGGCGGCCTGTTTTATGTTGTCAGGTGCATCGGCCAAGCCTGCATCGGGGCGCTGTTCGCCTAATTCAGCCGAGGTATCGTTTACGTCTTGCAGTAACAATTGGGTATCTTGGTCCAAGCTAATCCCGCTGGCCGGATCTATATTTTCTAATTGTCGTAAATCCGGAACCATGACGCGTGGCGGTTGGGTTGGGGCGGCAGTGATAGGAGCAGCTAACGTTACCGGTTTGGGTGTTGGGCTGGGTAGGTCGGTAGGTTGTATCGGCAGTGTCGGCTGTATCTTAGGGATCGTATCTGTGGTCGCAGCAGCTGTCGATGCGCTATTGTTGAGCAAACTGCTGACACCGACTGCGAGCAGGCTGCTTAGTACGAGTCCGCCAACAAAACTGGCCCAGGACCAGCGTCGCCGGGTCGTGAACTGCGTGGGTGTTGATGAAAATCGTGGTGAGTGATAGTGTGACTTCGACATTCAATATTTCTACGTAAAACGATGTATTTAGTTCCTGATCATTTAAAAAATAAGGCTTTTGGCATGCTGAGACATCCAACCAAAGGCGGAGTAAGTTGTGGCATGGCTACAGATTTCTGACTAGTGTGCTCAACCTAATGCACTAGCAGAACAATGTAAAAGTGATATTCCAAAAATATGTCGAAACGATTTAACCCGGGCAGCACAATTACATTTGAGTCTTTTTCTAAAAAGTTCTCTAAGAATCGGTTATAGTCGAATCTTCAAGAACAGAGAAAAGGAGATATCCTGACTCACTCTACGCCGTTGTGGCGCAAGATTCCGCCGTAGTCAGGCGATCCAGAAAGGAAATGCGCGGATGAAAATTGAACGCATCTCGTCGCAGAATGGCTCACCCCGTTGTCCTACCTGCAAAGCTCATGTAACGAATGAGGACATCGAATGCCCCATTTGTGGAGCGCTACTAATCGTGCGCCCTGCAATTGGCAAGAGTCTGTCTGCGACCCGTCCAGAAAAACCCAAAGAGATTCCTTCGAAAACAAAGACCTCCCAAACCGGGGGATTTAAGCCTTTCCAGCTTCCTGCGAACGACAAGTCGGCGCTGTCGAGTGCTGCTGCCCCCAAATCGGTGGCGCAGCTCAACAGTGGCACTCCTGCTTCCAAGACGCTCTCGTCCACACCTGCAGAATCCGATCCTGTTGGTCCGCGCACCAAACCGATTCGCCCATTGGTCACCGTCGATGAACCAAAACCAATCGTGCGGCCAGAGACGGCAGTGCCTATTCGCCGAGCTTCTTCGACGCAATTGAGCCCTAGCAAACAGCCAACTTCAAGTTCGACTACACCACGTGTAGCCGCAGCAGCCAAGCCTACGCCTCGTCTGAAACCACCCCCTGGTGGCGCGCGCAAACCCGCCGAACGCCTGCCGATGCGCTGGGTGTTTGGGCTGATAGGGCTAGTGGTTGTGGTCGGGCTAGGAATCGCATTGGTCCGCTTTGGGATGGGTTTGCTCTCCAGTTCGGCCAAGCCAGCCACGCCGACTGTGCAAGTTAAAGTGGTCTTTTCTGGCCAAGTCACTACGCCAACACTGACCGCCCCTACTTTGGAGGTGACCCCGGTAGCCACCCTCGTGATGTCGGCGGGTGATAGCATTTCGCCGACGGTATCAGCGTTGGAGGCAATGGTTGCCACAGACACACCGGTGCCCCAACCGACTGCGGAAGCCACTGCGACCGAAACTGTTGTGTCTACCGAGACACCCGCGCCGACTGCTACGCCTGTGCCTGCAACTGCCACCGCTACATTGACAACCGTGCCCAGCCCGACTGCAGCGGCGACGACGGTCGCACCTACGGTTGTTGCTTCCAGCGCGTTTATCGATTACACGGTGCAGGCAGGCGATACCTGCAGTGAGATTGCCAAGACCAATAACGTAAGTGTCGCTAGCTTCGCGGCCACTAACCTATTGGATACCGGCAATTGTGTGCTGAAAGTGGGGAATGTGGTGCGTATTCCGCGTGTCCCCGCCACGGCGACTGCCAGCGTCGCTGGGACTTCAGCTGCTACACCAGCATTCGCCACGCAGGCGGAATATACGGTTGCTTCGGGCGATACCTGCGGAGGAATTGCGTATCGCTTTAAGATTACAGCAGCCCAGCTGGTGGCAGCCAACAATCTGGGGCGCACGAGTTGCTTCTTAAAGGTGGGGCAGAAGCTGATTATCCCCAAGACGGATGCGGTTATTCCGGTTGCGACCCTTGCCTCGAAACCCACTGCGATTAGCACTACCCGCGATTACACCGTGCAACAGGGGGATGTGTGCGGCGCTATCGCTAAGCGCTTTGGCATCAGCGTGACGAAACTTGCT
The DNA here is from genome assembly GCA_031392845.1 of Chloroflexota bacterium. GTDB lineage: Bacteria > Chloroflexota > Anaerolineae > J036 > Brachytrichaceae > JANMVQ01. The sequence goes on along the minus strand of JANMVQ010000312.1, from coordinate 3,413 downwards.
GCTGCAAATAACCTGAACCCAGACACTTGCCCGCTGCGCGTCGGTCGCACGTTGGTTATTCCAACACCTTAAGCTCTTGGGCTCACAGGCTTGCTTCTTTTATCGGATCCAATTTGACCTGAATCGCTGCTCTGACTAAACTTCGTATTCTTTACGTTTTGTGCAAAGACCTTTCTCTCACAAAGATACAAAGGCACGCCGAGCTTATCTCGAAACCCAGTAAAAACCTGTCAGGTCTCTGCGACCTAGCAGGTTTAGGTTCTAAGTCTTTTTGAATTCTTTGTGTTTTTGTGCCTTTGTGAGAGATTTTGTTCCGGCTTGTCCGGCTTAGGAGGACAGATGTTTGCAAAGAAATATCCCAATCAGCGCTGGTTCGGCATATGTGTGACAGGTGCGGTATTGTTATCGGCGTGTGTGGCCCAGCCACGCGCTGCTGCCCCAGCTGCTGCACCGGCCAAAGGTGCGCCACTAGCCGCCGTTGGCGCTGGAGAAGGGCAGGTCGATATTGTGGCTTGGCCAGGCTATATCGAGCGTGGCGAAACGGATAAAGCCTACGACTGGGTGACCAGTTTTGAGAAAGATAGCGGCTGCAAGGTCAACGTCAAAACCGCTGCGACGTCAGACGAGATGGTCGCCTTGATGAACGAGGGCGGCTTCGATCTGGTGACTGCATCGGGTGATGCTTCGAATCGTTTAATTAGCGGCGGCAAACTTCAGGAGATTAACACCAAGTTGATCCCAAGCTGGAGTAAGGTCGACAAACGCTTGCAGGACGCGCCGTGGCACACGGTGGATGGCAAGCACTACGGCGTGCCCTATCAGTGGGGCCCCAACGTATTGATGTATAACACCAGCGTCTTCAAGGATGCACCCAAGAGCTGGAGCGTCGTCTTTGAGGAGCAGAATTTGCCCGATGGCAAGAGCAACAAAGGCCGGATTCAGGCCTATGATGGCCCGATTTATATCGCTGATGCCGCATTATATTTAATGAACAAGAAGCCCGAATTAGGCATCAAAGACCCGTATGCACTGAATCGTGATCAGTTTAACGCAGCCATCGAGCTATTACGTGGCCAACGCAAACTGGTCGCACGCTATTGGCACGATGCCATGGTGCAAACCGAGGACTTCAAGACCGAAGGTGTGGTGGCTTCCGGTTCGTGGCCGTTTCAGGTCAACTTGCTGGCGGCGGGTAAATCGCCTATCGCCAGTGTAGTGCCTGAGGAAGGTGCGACTGGTTGGGCTGACACGACTATGCTACACATCGATGCCAAGCATCCGAACTGCGCCTATAAGTGGCTGGAGCACTCGCTGAACCCAAAATTGCAGGGCGATTTGGCTGCCTGGTTCGGCTCAGTCCCGTCTGCGCCGGATGCCTGCAAGGGCAATGCGTTGCTCACCGATGAAGGTTGCAAGACCAACGGTTTTGACAATTTCGATAAGATCAAGTTCTGGCGCACGCCGACTTCAGACTGCGGCGATGGCCGCAAAGAGTGCGTGCCATATTACGAGTGGTCCTCAGCCTACGTGGCGGTGATCGGCGGACGATAAGTCGAAGGGCGTTAGGCGTGATGCGTAAGTCACTATTGACCGTACGCATCACGCATTAGTCTTTTCTCAATCTCCAATCTCCAATCTTCAATCTTCAATCTTCAATCTTCAATCTCCTCTTCACACCCGCTCGAAATCCATCGTCCAATTTGTCTCCCAAGTTTGCCCGCCATCCTCTGAAAGTGCCTGTTCCCAGTGGCAGGTTGTCGCGGTAATGCCCGACCAAATAAAGCGGCTATACACCGTAGCGCCCCGATGTTGCTCCTGTGCGTAGAACAACCCGCGGCCGTTCGTAAACTTGCCGACCATGGGCGGGAACAGCACACCGCTAGCGCTGTCCGACCAATACAGACTCCACTCTTTGGACGCTGGGTTGAATAGCCGCAGCGTCATCCCGTCTAGCCTGCCCAATTCACGGGTAAACGACGTCTCATCAAAGTTGCCCAACCCGCCCAATATTTTTTGGGCAGTTGAGAGGCCGGTAAATTTCTCCCAATCGTTCGAGCCGACCAACCGTTCGCGTAAGCGCCGATTGGATATTCGCCATTGGCCCACATAAAAGTCGAAATCTGAGCGGCCATCTTGATTTGGATCAGTTGCGTTCATAAGTGTTTCCTCTGCTTTGGACTCATCCTATTTGTCAATCAGGTTACTTTCCGCCCTGATTTACAACAAACCCATCTAAACCGAGGCGGTCTTTGAGACCGCCTCGGTTTACGTGGAAACGACGATCACCCAACACAGACCCATCTGGTAAACGGAGGCGTTTTTATGTTATTTACTATAGAAAATCTAAGATAATAATGTAAAGATATCGCTTGGATGTCAATAAGCTGAAGTAACTTGAAGAATTTAATAGGTGGGGAGCTTATGTTGAGTCCTTGATCTGCTTCATCGACGATCATCGCAGCATTATGTTTTGTTACATAAAGGGACAACGCCAAATGAAAATCCTACCGTTTCCACTACGAGCCGTACTCGTTGGGTTGGTTCTGATAGGGTGTGCGCTTGGGTCAGCCTCATCCACACACCCATCTCAACAGCCGATACCGACACATCGATCCCAACCGGGTCAGCCAATGGCGCTTGCACCGCCTGCATTTATGGGCGTGGCGCATGCCGGGGCGTTGGCCCTGGATGAATCAGGCTTTTTGCTCAAAGAGGCCGGGATATCCGCCTATGCCCAGATCAGCCGTACCCTGGGCCTCGCCACCCTGCGGCCCTTGTTCCGGGTGATCGAGCGCGAGACCGATGACTACCTGATTGGCACACTCTCGCCCCCGGCTACGAGCGCCTGCGCGAGCTGGGCGAGACGATGGACGTGCACGCTTATGTGCGCAAAGACGGCTGGATCGTGGCCTATTTGCTGGCGGGCACGCCCACCGCCAAGATCATCGATTGGGTGAACTACGACACCCAGAAGCTCTCAGCCAGCACGTTGGAGCAAACTGTGGCGCTGTTAGCAGATCGGGTAGGCGTGGCACGGCCGATCATTGCGCATTATCACTTCCAATACCCAATGGCGTCTAGTCTGACCCTAGTACACGCGGGTGAAAATAAACGACAAGGTTTTTAGACGGCGAGTTGGCGACCAGTAAAGGTCCACTTGAAGGGTTTGGCCATGGTCTGATTGAAGTAGGCAATAAAATCCAAAATGTGCTTGCACAGATCGGCCTTGGAAGTAAAGCTAGCGCGCTTGAGCAGACGGCGGACCAAAATGCTCAGCCAGATTTCGATTTGATTCATCCAGGAAGAATGCTTGGGGGTGTAGACAAAGCGAATCCGATGGCTTGGGTCTTGTAAGAATGCGGCGCGCGCGGGCATGGACTTGAGAATGCCGACTTGGGCTTTGCTGCCTAAAT
>JANMVQ010000283.1:0-10932 GCA_031392845.1 Chloroflexota bacterium | reverse complement strand
CATGACTGACCCCAAAGATGGCCGAGCTAAGTAGGCTGCCGATTCCCGCACCCCATTTGTCGCTGGCCCAGCGGTGCAACACGCCCCGAAAGAAAAGCTCTTCGCCAATCGGCACCGCGACCCCACCGAGAAAGGTCATTGCGATGGCCGCCGACCAGCTAAAACCGGCCGGGGCGATAGCTTGGGTTTGCGGATTTTCAGCCGCTGCATTACCTGTTAACAAAAATTGAACCAGCACCGCAGCTGCGCCGCCGATGACTGCGGCAAACACAGTGAGCGCAAATGAGCCAAGCAGCCAACTGCCTGATATTGGACGCAGGCCAATTTGAGCCCAAGAGATATGACGACGGGATAAGCCCAACCAAGCCACTGCGATCACCAGGCCAACGGCTTCTGCCGCAAACGACACCATACTGATGACCAACAGGTCTTGGGGCTTAAGAGCGGCTCTTAACAAACCCCGATTCAGCCCAAAATAAATTGCCAGTGGCACCAGCATCAAGATCAGCATCAACATAATGCCACCAAGACCGATAATGAGCACGTCCTTGCCGCGCCAAAGCCGGTTGGATTGAATTGTTTTTGGTGGCGGAATTGGATTCGCGGTAAGCACTGGATTGTCACGCATAGTTACAACTCCTCAAACACACAGCATAACCCAAACTAGATTGGTAAATTTATTGATCCACCGCCTCAATTTATGATTCCGCGGCACCAATTTGTTAACCTGCCGCACTCATCTATTAACCCGCCGCACTCATCTATTAACCCGTAGCACTAGTTTATTATGCCGTCGCGCTCATCTATTAACCCGTAGCACCAATTTATTATGCTGCAGTGCAAATATATTAACCTGGGGCGCTGATTGATTAATCCGCAGCGCGAATTTATTAATCCGCAACACTCAATTTTTATCCCGCAGCGCTCATATTTAATCCGCAGCGTCATTTTGATGAATATTGCCCAGCCGAGCGCTAAAAATGAATGAAGGTTCGCTTGACTTTGAAGGCATATGTGCTTAAATACGTTTGCGTGCATACGTATGCACGGCTTGAACATATCCGCAATGATTATGACAAAAGGGAATGGGAAGACCAGCCGCAGTATGGCACGCTCTGTGACCATGCACGATGTTGCTCGGGTCGCCCAAGTTTCTCAGAGCACGGTTTCGCGAGTACTCAGCGCAGATGCCACTCCCACGGCGGTGCCGATTAGCGATGACACCATCCGACGCGTGCAAAATGCTGTGCGCGAACTGGGCTATCACCCCAATCTGGCCGCCCGCAGCCTGCGTGGGCAGAAAACCCAGCTCATTGCGGTGATGATCGCCGATATTTCCAACCCGTATTACCACGTCATGGTGCGCAAGATTCAAGATGTCGCACGCCAGCATGGCTACGATGTTCTTATATTTAACTCAGACCACAATGCTGAGGAAGAGCACCATTTTCTACAGGGCATCATTCGCCGCCCGGCCGATGGGGTAATTATGACACCCTACCACTTGACCAAAGAGGAGATCGACCAATTCATGCAGCGCAGTAATGCCGAGGTGGTGATCCTGGGGCATCACTTCGATTGCAGTGATTTCGATCGCGTATTTGCTGATGATTACAAAGCGACATTTGACGCGGTAAATTGGCTGATTCGCGAGCGCGGTCATAAACGCATTGCTTATATTGGCGTCCCGCATACCCATCCGGGCCAACGCCGCCAACAGGCCTACTTACGAGCAATGCAAGAGGCCCAACTGTCAGTGCCATCAGAATATTTGCAAACAGCCGATTTCACGATTGAGAAGGGTGAGCAGGCGATGCGGGCGCTGTTAAATTTGCCTGAGCGACCGACTGCCGTGCTGGCCTGCAATGATTTGATGGCGCTGGGCTGTCTGATGGCGCTGGAATCTTATGGGTTACAGGTGCCAGGTGATGTGGCGGTGGTGGGGTTTGACGATATCCCAGAAGCATCTCGCATCAGCCCCAAACTAACCACCCTGGCCCAACGTTCTGCCGAAATGGGCGAACAGTTGGCTCAGGCGTTATTCGAACGAATGGAGGGAAAGTATGTCGGCCCAGGCCGCAATTTCGAAGTGTCTTGTGAGCTGGTGATACGTGATTCAGCTTGATGGATTGTGTATGACTCAATACCTTACGAATAAGACACTTTCAAGGGCGAAAAGCACGGCTCTGCGTGAGCAAAGTCGAAGCATGCTTGTGGCCGAAGCGGATACTTCGGCATAATTCGCACCCTTCGACTTCGCTCAGGATGCTTATTTTGATGGAAAATAATGCTTATTCAAAAGGTATTGGTGTATGACTCGTGACTTATGGTGATGAGAAGAAATCCGAAAGCGAACTGCTGACAGCTCTTCTGGTCGCTATAAGTCACGAGTTGTGCGCTCGTGTGAAATGTGATTAAGTTAGGCAATAAGAAAGATAAACAGGAGGTGTCGCCTCGTAGACATAAATTCATTTAGTTCCATTTGTCCGTCGCTTTGCGACTTATTAAGTTAAATATTAGATAAATTTCAGATCGATCTGTAAGAGTATTTACCCGGAGGTAAATTTCAATATGTCAACCAATCGCGAGAAGAAGACCATTAGCCGCCGTCAGTTTCTGTTTACAACCGGCGGCTTGATTGCCGGCGCCACCTTGGCCGCCTGCGCCCCTGCCGCTGCTCCTGCCGCCAAGCCTGCTGATGCAGCTAAGCCTGCCGCCGAGGCTCCCAAGGCCACCGAGGCCCCCAAGGCCGCTGCACCTGCTCCCCAGCCAACTGTCGCCGTAGGCGAGTATGGTTCCGGTGCCAACCCAACCGTGATTTGGCACGGGCTAGGTGGTGCCGACGGCGCTGTGTTTGCCAAGATGTTAGCCAGCTATGCTGAGACAAACAGCACCGCTGTTCGTTCCGAGCAGTATGGCTGGGATGTGTTCTTTCAGAAATATCCCACTGCCGTAGCCGCTGGCACGCCCCCAGATTTGTCCATCTTCCACGCAGCTGAAGTGCCACAAATGGCCAGCCAGGGCATCACCATGCCGCTGGACGATACGTTCTATGCCGCTACCAAAATCGACAAGGCTGACTTCAGCCCAGCCGTGATGAGCGTGTTGACTCACGAAGGCAAAGTGATGGCCGTGCCGTTTGATAACCACGGTTGGAACTGCTATGTCAACACCAAGTTAATGGAAGGTACGGGCTTCAGCGCTGAGAGCATGCCCAAGAATGCTGATGAATTCTTGAAGTATGCGCTGAAAGTGACGGTGGACGATGCCGGCAAGCACCCCGATGAGGCTGGCTTTAACCCCGACAAAGTTAAGGTGTGGGCGTTGCACTTCTCCTGGCCGCGCTTCACCATGCCCAGCACTTGGTTCCAATACAACGGCGGCAAAGGCGGCCAGTATGACAACGACACCAAAAAGTCTGTGCTCGACAGTGAGAAGAGTGTAGCTGCAGTGCAATATTGGCATGACCTGATGTATAAGCATCATGTGGTTCCGCCCGCGCTGCCTGGTCAACCTTCGTCGTACGACTTGTTCAAGACCAACTCCTTAGGCATCATGTGGGATGGCACTTGGAGCTTGGGCTTCTTCAAGGATAATCCAGAGATTGAGAAGATCACCAAGGCCGTGACGATGAACTCGCTCTCGCCAGATGGCGGCGGCGGCCAGAAGATTGACTCGCACATCATGAGTATCCCAACCGGTGCCAAGCCAGAGCAGGTGGATCGTGCGGTCAAACTGATCAAGTGGTTGTCCGATAACGGCAAGACCTGGGCCACCTCGGGCCAGATTCCGGCGCGCTTGTCGGTGCAGAAAGACCCAGCCGTGCAGGCCATCTGGTCGGTAAAGGCTGCCTCTGAAGCATTTGCCAAGCAGGGCCACACCGAGACCCCTCACAAGGCGTTCATCGAGTTGCAGACGGCTTGGGAAACAGGCGTCAGCGCAGCGCTCGCCAACACCGCTCCGGTGAAAGATGCACTCGGCGCAGCCTCCAAAGTGATTCAGTCTGTTCTGGATCGTGGTTAGTTAATAGAGTGTAGAGCTTATCCGTAAACAACAGCGTGAGCATCCTGAGCGCAGTCCCTTCGGGGACGCGACCGGAGATGATTTACGGATGAACTCTAAGTGATAAGTCGTAATGAGTCAGGGGTGATTTGGGATTCACAAGCTTCCCCTGACTCATTACTAATAACGTATAGCCCTTTCTGTCTATGGCTGCATCACAAGTTCTCCCGCGCCGAGCAATTGCTAGCAACGACACCATGCGTCGTTGGCGTAAGCAACTGCCAAACTATCTGTTCATTTTGCCGCATCTGGTGCTGTTTGTAATCTTTCTGGCCTGGCCTATCTTTCGTGGGATTCAGATCAGTTTGTATGACTGGAAGATCATGTTGCCGCCAGATAAGCAGGCGTTTGTAGGGTTAAAAAACTACAACGAGTTGTTGACCAACCCATTGTGGTGGACGGTGCTGGGTAACACGGTGCGCTTTGCCATCATGACAATGATTGGCAACGTTGCATTGTCTTTGGGTGTGGCCGTAGCGCTGAAACAGAATTTCAGAGGTCGGAATCTCTTTCGGATTCTGTTCTTTGCCACGTCTATCTTGTCGGTTTCGGTGCTAAACATTGTGATGGGGCGCGTGTGGGACCCCCTGCGTGGTTTATTGAATTACTTTCTGGTCGATGTATTTAACTTGCCGCGCGTGCAATGGTTGGGAAATCCACTGACAGTGTTGCCTGCTTTATCGGTAACGACAATTTGGTGGTCGTTTGGCTTTCCGATGCTGGCATTTTTGACCGGTTTGCAAAACATCCCAGATTCGATTTATGAGGCCGCCAAGATTGATGGCGCGGGTGGCCGACAAACCTTTACCAAGATCACCCTGCCATTGATTACGCCAACGATGTTGTTTGTGCTGGTCACGCAATTCATTGCGCATATGCAAATGTTTGCCCAGGCCTATGTGCTTACAGCTGGTGGGCCAGGCAATGAGTCTCGCTCTGTAGTAATTTATTTGTACGAGACTGCTTGGAAGTTCTTTAGGCTAGGTTACGCTTCGTCCATTGCAGTGGCGCTTGCGGTCATTATGATTGTGGTGACGTTTATTCAATTCTTCATTCTGCGCAACCGCACCGACGCATGAGTTTTGGGAGATATTCAAATGGCCGTATCTACTCTTTCGCCTCGAACCCCTGCTATGAACCGTTCGCGCATTCGGTTCAATGGGCAGACTGTCTTCCTCTGGATTGTGCTTAGCTTGTTAACGGTAATTTTGGTTGGGCCGATTATTCACATGATCGCGATGGCCTTCTCCCCAGAACAAGATCAATTGCTGTATCCCCCACGCTACTTTCCTCTGCGCCCCACAATAGACAACTTTGAGCATATTTTTGCCGACAAAACACTGCCAATTGCACGCTGGTTTGTTAACAGTGTATTGGTTGCTACTGTAACGACGGGTCTGATTTTGTTTCTCTCCTCGCTTAGCGCTTACGCGTTTGCGCGATTGGAATTCCCGGGTCGTGATCAGATCTTTTTTATCCTGTTGATTAGTTTGATGATTCCCGGTGCGGTCACGCTGATCCCAACATTCTTGCTGTTGCGTGATCTATCGTGGCTGGACACTTATAACGCTATTTGGTTTCCTGGGGCTGCTGGGGTGGGGGCTATCTTCTTCCTGCGCCAGCAGTTTTATTCGATTCCCAAAGAGCTTGAAGATGCGGCCTATGTGGATGGCGCAAACCGTTTCCGAGTGTACTGGCAGGTGTGTCTGCCATTGGTGCGCAGTGCATTGGTGGGCTGGGGCATCTTGGCTTTTCTTGGCACTTGGAACGATCTGTTCTGGCCCCTCATTGTGCTAAGTGAGCGCGCAAACCTGACTTTGCCGGTAGGTTTGCTCATCATCGCGCAAGGTAGCTATGTGCAACGCGGTTTGGCGTTTGCGGGTGGCTTTATCGGCGCTTTCCCTCCATTAGTTGTGTATGCCATCTTCCAGCGCCAAATTCTGTCCGGTATTTCTACAACCGGTTTGAGCGGACGCTAACTAGAAATTAAAAAGGCAAAAGGCAAAATTAAAAAAGATCTACATGACACGCATTTCTCTGGTTTTTGTCTTTTGCCTTTTTAATTTTTCATTTCTTTCACTATGTCTCAATGGACTCTTGCCCAAGCCAACGCTTGGTACGCCAAACAGCCCTGGCTGGTCGGTTGCAACTTCCTCCCTAGCAACGCGATTAATCAACTAGAGATGTGGCAGGCCAACACGTTTGACCTAGTAGCAATTGACCGTGAATTGGGGTGGGCAGCTGGCATCGGCATGAACACCGCCCGGGTTTATCTGCACGATCTGGTTTGGCTGGTTGAACCGGATGGCTTCAAGCGCCGCATTGATCAGTTCTTGAATATTGCCAAAAAACATAGTATTCGTCCAGTGCTGTGTATCTTTGATGATTGCTGGAATCCCGACCCACAACTCGGGGTGCAGCCGGCCCCTAAACCGGGTGTGCACAACTCCGGTTGGGTGCGTTCGCCAGGGCAGCCGGCGCACGCTGATCCAGCTCATTGGGATTACCTGGAGCGCTATGTGCGCGATGTAATTGGCACATTCGCCGGGGACGAGCGGATTCTGCTGTGGGACTTATACAACGAGCCGGGTAACAATGGCTATAACGAGACCTCGCTGCCGCTATTAAAGGCGGTGTTTGGGTGGGCACAGCATGTGCGGCCGTCGCAGCCACTTACCTCGGGCCAGTGGTACAGCAATCGCACCATCAGCGACTATCAACTGACCCACTCGGACGTCAACACCTTTCATGACTATGACAGCCCCAGTGAGTTGCGCCAGCATATTGCTGAGTTGCGGCGATATGAGCGTCCGTTGATCTGCACCGAATGGTTGCGCCGCTGCCCGGGGTTTGCTGATGATGGCACGCAGCGCCACACGACGAACAGCCTTGTCGAAACATGCTTGCCGGTGTTCAAGCAGGAGAATATCGGCTGCATCAACTGGGGCTTGGTCGCAGGTAAGAGCAATACCATCTATCCGTGGGGCAAAGTCGGTGGCCCCGGCGAGCCGGATGTTTGGTTCCACGATCTTTTTCGTGCGGATGGCACCCCCTATCAGCGCGATGAACTACAGGTGTTTCGACAATTGACAGCCCGATGACCCATGACAAATCAGCAGGAATATGACCCCGCGACCATTTTGGGTGGCTTGTATGGCGATGGCATCATCGGCCTCAAAAGCGCGTTTGACCATGAATGGGTGGAGCGATTGCATGTGGATCTGGATCGGCTGTATCTGGAAGCGCTTGCGCGCCCCAATGGTGCGGTCGGACGTGGCCCCAAGCGTCACTATGTCGAGATTCACCCCGAGGACATTCGCGGTTTTCTTGATTTAGTCACGCACCCGTGGGTGGTCGCAGTATGTGAGGCGGTGCTGGGCGCAGACTACAAGATCGTCGAGATTGGCTTTGATGTGCCAAACCCGGGTGCGGAAACCCAGCCCTGGCACCGCGATTTCCCCTCCCCTGCTGCGACCTTGATTGGGCGACGCCTGAACTCGCTGGCATTTAACGTCACGGCAGTTGATGTGATCGATGCAATGGGTCCCTTTGAGATTGCCCCTGGCACACAGTGGGATGCCCCAGATGAGTTTGAACAGGGCCAGTTTCCACCCAAATCGATCTACCCGAGATATGAGGCGCGCGCACAGCGAAAATATCCGAGGATGGGCGACATCTCAGCCCGTTCGGCGCTGACGATTCATCGCGGCACGCCCAACCTATCGGACAAAGCACGACCGATGCTGGTGTTGGGTGTCGATGCGCCAGATGGTTGCAACGCCGAGCGCCACGATCTGCAATTTACCGAGGCGTATTACCAGACGCTTCCCGAAACGCTACGTCAACATTTTGCGGGTCGGGTGGTCGATCAGTTGGAACCGATTGTGCAGGCCCATACGATTGAGGGCTTGTTAATGGGAGATGCTTAGAGCAACAATGAAAGTTATTGTGATTGGCGGCAAAGGCCATGTCGGCACCTATCTTGTTCCGCGTTTGGTGGAGGCGGGGCATGCTGTCGTGTGCATCTCGCGCGGCCAGATGCAGCCATATCAACCGCATGCGGCTTGGCAATCAGTGCAAACAGTATTGATTGATCGCGACGTTGCCGAAAAGGAAGGCAGCTTTGGTCGACAGATTGCTGACTTGGGTGGCAATATCGTGATCGATATGATCTGCTTCACCCTGGACAGTGCCAAGCACTTGGTCGAGGCGCTGCGGGGAAAGGTCCAGCATTTCTTGCATTGCGGCACGATTTGGATACACGGCCCCAGTGTGCATGTGCCCACCACCGAAGAAGAGCCGCGTCGCCCATTTGGTGAGTATGGCATTCAGAAGGCGGCCATCGAAGCGTATTTGCTTGATGAAGCACGCCGCAATGGCTTCCCGGCTACGGCCCTGCATCCAGGTCACATCGTTGGGCCGGGTTGGAACCCTCTCAACCCGGCGGGTCACTTTAACCCCAACGTGTTCACCCAGATTGGGCACGGTGAGGAATTGGCGCTCCCTAATTTCGGCTTGGAAACGGTCCATCATGTACATGCTGATGATGTCGCCCAATCGTTCATGTGTGCCATCGCTCGCCGCAGCAATGCGATCGGCGAAGGCTTTCATGTCGTCTCAGGCCAAGCGCTGACCCTGCGCGGCTATGCCGAAGCGATGTATGCCTGGTTTGGCCAAACCCCTAAGCTACGCTATCTGGCATGGGACGAATGGCGCAAGACTGTCAGTGAAGCCGAAGCCAACGCCACCTGGGATCACATCGCTCACAGTCCCAATTGCAGTATTGCCAAGGCCCAATCGCTGCTGGGCTATCAGCCACGTTACTCATCTTTGCAGGCGGTGCAGGAGTCGGTTGGATGGCTGATGAAGCAGGATGAAGCAGGATGAAGCAGGAAAAAGTGCCGGTGCTTCCTGTTAATTGATTGATGAAAGTCTTGAGTCATAAGTCCGGCGCTGTTGCAACTTGCTCGCAATTAACAGCAGCACCGGACTTATGACTGCTAACGCATGACCCAAATACCCACCCAAACTGCCCACCTATTCCTAGATTCAAACCGCACCATCGGCGAAATCTCGCCGTTGCTGTTCGGTGGCTTTGCCGAGCACATGGGGCGTTGCATTTATGGCGGCCTATATGAGCCAAAGTCGCCTCATGCGGATGAGCGTGGCTTCCGGCGCGATGTGTTGGCGGCGGTGCGTGAGCAGGGCTATACCGTCATGCGTTATCCGGGCGGCAACTTCGTCAGTGGCTACAACTGGCTGGATGGGGTGGGGCCGCGCGCACAGCGCCCGCGTAAGCGCGAGTTGGCTTGGCAGTCCATCGAGAGCAACCAGTTTGGCACGAATGAGTTTATAGATTGGTGCCGTGCCGCGCAGATCGCGCCGATGATGGCGGTTAATCTAGGAACCGGGACAATTGAGCAAGCTGGGGCAATGGTGGAATATTGCAATGCGCCGTCTGGCACCTATTACGCCGATCTGCGCGCCGCGCATGGTTATGCCCGGCCGCACGCTGTGCAGTATTGGTGCCTGGGCAATGAGATGGATGGCCCATGGCAGATCGCCCATCACACCATGCATGAGTACGCCAGCAAGGCGCTGGAAGCAGCGAAAATGATGCGCTGGCACGATCCCGCGATTCAGCTGACTTTGTGCGGCTCATCGGCTGCGGGCATGCCGACGTTCCCGGAGTGGGACCGAGTCACGTTGGAGGCCTGCTGGGAGCAAGTGGATTATCACTCGCTGCATATGTATGTGAACAATAACGAGCATGACACGCCGAGTTACTTGGCGCTGTCGAATGAGTTTGAGGCCTATATTGATACGCTGGCGGCCACGCTGCGTTACGTGAAAGCCAAAAGACGCAGCAAACATGATGTGTATCTGTCATGGGATGAGTGGAACGTCTGGTCCGAGCGCAAAATGATGCACTCAAACCTACCCAACTCGCTGGGGCAGTGGCAGGAGGCCCCGCCAATTGCTGAGCCGATTTATAACCTGGAAGATGCGCTGGTCGTCGCACAGTGGCTGAATGTCTTTTTGCGTCGCTGCGATGTGCTCAAGGTCGCTTGTGTGGCGCAAGTAGTCAATATCCTGGGCCCGATCTTGACGACAACCGATGCGCTGCTGAAACAGACGATTTTCTATCCGTTCATGCTGATGAGCCGGGCCGCCAAAGGCCAAGCATTGGATGTGCATGTGCGCGCACCGCAGATCGTCACGAAACGTTTCGGCGATGTGCCCGTGCTCGATGTCAGCGCCAGCCACGATGAAGCCAGCGGGCAGAGTGCGGTATTCGTGGTTAATCGTAGCCAAACTGAGGCCATCACCACGACCCTGAACTGGCAAAGCCCAGCGCCGAGCCAAGTTATCGAAGCCTGGCAACTGGCTGGTCACGACCCACAAGCCGCCAATACCTTTGAGCAACCTCACACCGTCGTCCCACAGCGCATCGCCGTCGCCAATCCCATCGATGGCGCACTCACCCTATCACTCCCGCCGCTGTCGTTTACGGTATTGGAGATGGGGGATGTGTGAGATTCGTCAAACGTCATGCGTCACAAGTTAAAAATCCGGCTAGTGTTTTTGACGTTTGACGTTTGACGTTTGACGTTTGACATTTCGCGCATAACTTTTCACTTTCAACTTGAAAACTTTCAACTCTTAATCATGTCAAATACAGCCAAAATATTCCTAGACGAAAACCGAACCGTTGCCGAAATCTCGCCGTTGCTATTTAGTGGCTTTGTGGAGCAGATGGGTCGCTGCGTGTATGAGGGCATTTACGATCCAAAGTCGCCGTTGGCCGATGAGGATGGCTTGCGCACGGATGTGCTGGCCAAGTTGCGCGAGCACCGTTATGCGGCGATT
>JANMVQ010000268.1:0-6466 GCA_031392845.1 Chloroflexota bacterium | reverse complement strand
TTGCGCCACCGGGCAACTGTTCGAGCTATGATTATTCCAAGATGTGGCGACCCACGCTCCCCCACGGACTTGTTCGAACCAGAGGGTTTTCGGCCTGCCACATCCCCTTCCCAAGCATACAAGGGTTGGGGTGGGGGCCTCATCTGGCGAGTCAAATAGCCAAACTTAGAGCAAATTCCTGATTGGTGCCCTAAAGCCGCCCCTTCGACTTCGCGCATAAGAATGCGCTTCGCTCAGGGTGCTTTCGTCGTATATCAATTAGGAATTCGCTCTAAAATCTCCACCTTTCGCCCCACCCAAAACCCACCTAACGCTCGAAGCTACACCTGCCAGCGATTCCTACAATCGCCGCCATGCCTCGCCCCATAAAGCCGCGTTGGCGATCCAGCCCCATCATCGCCCAACGTGCCCGCCAGCTTCGGCGGGTCATGACACCCACCGAGAAGAAACTTTGGCTCCGGCTGCGTGACCGACAATTGGCCGGTCTCTATATTCGTCGCCAACATGCCATCGGGCAATACATCGCAGACTTTTATTGCGCGCACGCCAAGCTGATCATCGAAGTCGATGGCGATACTCACGCCGAGCCAAACCAACAAGTGCACGACGCTGCTCGCACCGCTTGGTTTGTGTCGCAGGGCTATCGGGTGGTTCGTTTCACCAATCAGGATGTCGCAACGCGGATTGAGGGTGTGTTGGAAGAAATTTTGCGTGTTTGTAGGGCGAGCCGTCATTGAGACAATTGGTCCGGTTAAGCTTATAGATTTCCCATATAGAGTTGACTCATTCAACCCTCCCGGTCTCTATAGACCGGGAGGGTTGGGGTGGGGGCCAGCGTCAGCACGCGCACAATCTTCATCAGCACGCACACAATCTCCGTCGGCACGCGTGCATTCTCCGTTGGCACGCACACAATCTCCGTCGGCACGCGTGCATTCTCTGTCGGCACGCACACAATCTCCGTCGGCACGCGTGCATTCTCTGTCGGCACGCGTGCATTCTCTGTCCGCACGCGTGCTTTGTTAGGGTTGTCAGGTGCTTTTCAGGTTTCAGTTCATTCTGTAGGCTATTGTCTTGCGAAAATACAGGATTTATTGCCTTATCTGCTGTATTCTATGTGAAGTCGCGTTGATCTGGTTAAACAGGTTGGCGCGTTGTTCAGGAGCCGGGTAAGTTCGCCCCCCAGCTCTCAATTATTTTGGCCCAAATGGGCAAAGGAATGACAAACATGTCTAATATTGAATCTTTACGCCTCGCCGATGAATGTGACACCCTGGTTCTCTTGTTACAAGAGATTAACCCGACCCTGAATGCGGGTAAGGTGAATGTCAAAAAGTTGATTGAGCAATCCACCGCAGTTCGCCAATCGGTGCTTTCCATCAACGATATGAACAGCCGTCTGGTCAGCCAACGCGCAAAACGGGACGACAATGATGCTGCTTTGCAATCCTCGCTGATCTCGATGCGGGATATGGTGCGGACCGAGTATGGCGCAGATTCGCCGGAATATGAGCGGGCCGGGCGCACGCCGCTGAGCAAGCGCGGTCGGGCTTCAGCACGTGCGGCAAAGAATTAATTCTTCACTTTTAACAACGGCGACTCACTAAGTCGCCGTTGTTGTTTTTCCAATGTACTGATGCAACCGTTAAGCTTGAAGAACCAGTAATTTCGTTGTGTTGTCAGGGTTTAATGACAAACATTTAGCGCAGGGGCGCAGCAAAGATGCATCAGCTACATCCAAAGTCGAATAGCCGGGTTAGCAATCTGTCCTTAGAATCCTGACAAGATTCTATACAGCATATGCAGTTCATGACCCGACCCATTCTGACCCCGCTGTTGACCGATCGCCGTACGGCGTTAGCACTTGTCGGTGCAGTGGGGGGGCATTTACTGCTGTCTGAATTGGGGTTGCCAGGTTGGCCTTGCCCTTTTCGGCATGTGCTAAATATGCCATGCCCAGGATGTGGTCTGACACGTGCGGTGCATTTGTTGCTGCGCGGTCACTGGCAGCAAAGCATTCAAACCCATGCGTTTGCCCCAGTGTTATTGCTGGCGGCAGTGGTGCTGTTACTCAGCGTGCTGCTGCCTGGTTCAATTCGGCAGGCTGCTTTGCGCAGTTTGGAATCATTGGAAAGTCGCACGGGTGTCGCAACTTATAGCTTGCTGGCGCTAGTGGGTTACTGGCTGGTGCGGATCCTCTTTTTTAAGACCGCGCTTTATTCTTTGGTGATGTGAGTGCACTCAGCATTCAAATCAATTGATCGATGTAGTCGCTACAGGTCTAAAAACACACGTTACTAATTCACACAGGAGTACACAAAATGCAAATTCTTTCAGGTCTATTTGGTCTCGGCAGTCTCGTTTGCTTCGTCATGGTGATCGTCAAACTCTTCAAACAAGAAGGGACGATGAAGGGCATTCTCGGTATAGTTTGCGCCCTCTACACATTTGTTTGGGGCTGGATGAACTCTGGCAAACTCAACATTCGAAATGTCATGCTGGCGTGGACCGTGTTGGTTGTTCTCGGTGGAATCGTCGGTGGTATTGGCGCACAGCAGCAGGTGGCAGCAATGCAGGCAGCAGCTGCTCCTTAGAAAAACGTACAGCAATAAAAAGCGCAACCTAAAGTTGCGCTTTCTATTTTTTCCATATACCTCATACAGGACACTCGGCTGGCGCTACGAGTCGGGTCCGAGTTGATAAGTCGTTGAGGATGTCATATAACTAGAACAAATGAATCCAGCATGTTTGCAATACCGCTTAACAGACGAAGAGCGCCGCACATTTAATGACACCGGCTTATTGGTGATTGAGGATGCGTTGGCACCGTCGCATGTAGCTGCACTGACCGAGGCGACCGACATGATCTACAAGCGTCAGTTGGCGGCCGGCCACGATCCGAGCAAGGCCTTGTTTTACCCGAACTTTATTCCGGATGATCCGCTGTTTGGCGATCTGGTTGATTATGAACGCATTCTTCCTAAAGTATGGGGCGTGCTGGGTTGGAACATTTATCTGTATCACGCCCATATGATCGTCACGCCGCCGAGTGGCAAAGCGGTGGACGACAAAACATTTGGCTGGCATCAAGATAGTGGGCGAATGAATGCCGAAATGGAATCGCATCCGCGCCCACGCATGTCGTTCAAGGTGGCTTACTTTCTGTCCGACACGAGTGTGGCCGGACGTGGCAACTTTTGGGTGGTACCCAACAGCCATTTGGACGATACGCAGGCTTTGCCTACCACTGGAATTGGGCAACCGGCTGGCGCAGTGCCAGTGCTGGCCAAACTAGGCACGGCGGTGTTCTTTGATCGGCGCTTATGGCATGCTGCCAGCCCGAATGCATCGGATGTGACGCGCAAGGTGCTGTTTTATGGCTATGGCTACCGTTGGATTCGCACCAAAGACGATATGACCGTGCGCGATCTGTGGCCGACCAGTTCACCCATTCGCCGTCAGTTGTTGGGCGATGGCTTGAATGCCAATGGGTATTACTCCCCAACCGATGGGGATGTGCCACTGCGAGTCTGGCTGCGCGAGCATAGCGCGGCGGACGCAGGGTAGGGAGCGTTACTCTGGTGTGTGCTACGGAGCCAGACGTTCGCTCAGAATTAACCGGTTGCGGCTGCGGTCGATTTCGACAACCTTAATCAGCGCTTTCCGGCCCATCAGCATCTCGAAGGGTCGTTGCTGTGGCTCTGATCCTTCGCCCAAGATGCGCAGGTGTATGGGCGATAGCTGCGATTCTGGCACAAAGCCACGCAAGCGACCGAAGTTAACCTCGGGTGGGAAAGTAGCCAATATTGCCGCAAGACGTGCTTAGGCAGAGCGTATGTTGATAGGGGCTGTAATGGCGCAGACGAAGCACAATCTCGGCAAAAGGTTCACCGGGGATGGGGACCAATGCGACTGGGCCAAGCTGAATAAGCCTCTGATGATAGGATTTGCCGGTGTGCGGTGTTCCGCTGTGGGCTTCGATCACCGCCTGCCAGTGCTTATAGTTCATCATGCCCGGCCCACTGGCCGCTTTGTTCGGTTCAGAGCGGGCGCCAGCTGCTCATGGCGCGCCTCATCCAAGGAAGGCAGCGGCTGATAGGGCAAGTCTCCTCGCTGCCTGTCTACAGCCAAAATTGCAGTTACTTGTATATTCCCCAGCATACAGGAAATAACCACGATGAGTAAGATTGATCGAGTAGAGATTTTCGCTTTCACCTTTGATGTGAAAAACATGGGCTTGGGTGCTCATTCGGCAGCAGGTGTGGGTAATGTAATTTACAAGAAGGGTTCCACCTTCAAGGCTGAGCGCTTTGCGGTGCGCATCCTGTGCGACGATGGTGCCAGTGGCGAGTATGTGGCACACTGGGTCGGTACACCTTCAACATTGGGTCAAGCCCGCATGTTGGCGCCTCAACTTTTAGGCCGAAATCCAGAACAGCGCCAGATCATCTTTGATGATCTTAAGCGCGAAATACGGGCCTATGATCATATGGGTCATGGAGTGTGGGATATTGCCTTGTGGGATCTGGCTGGGAAGAAATACAACACTTCCGTGGCAACCCTGTTGGGCGCGTATCGGGAGCGGCTACCCACTTATGCCAGCACCTATCATGGTCAGCAGGAACCGGGTGGCTTGGATACACCTGAAGCCTTTGCTGACTTTGCATTGGCGTGCAAGACAGCTGGATTTGCTGGCTTCAAAATACATGGTTGGCACGATGGCGATGCCCGCAAAGAAGCGCGCAATGCATTAGGCGTGCGCAAAGCGGTGGGGGATGCTTGGCCGCTAATGTTAGACCCGGCCTGCCAGTTGCGCACTTATCTGGATGCCCTGTATGTGGGCCGGGCTTGTGATGAAGCCAATTACTTCTGGTATGAGGATCCGTATCGAGATTCGGGTGTTTCTGCCATCGGTCATCAGCGCCTGCGCGAACAGCTAAAAACCCCATTGTTGATGACCGAGTATGTGCGTGGCTTGGAGCTGAAAGCGGCATTCCTAATGCAAGGTGGCTGCGACCTGATCCACGCCGATCCGGAGTATGACATGGGCATCACTGGCGTTATGAAGATTGCCGCGCTGTGTGAAGCCTTTGGTTTGGATGTGCAACTGCATGCGTGCGGGCCAGCCCATCGGGCAGTGATGGCGGCATTACGCAATACCCATTTCTATGAGATGGCGCTGATGGGGCCAGGGATGCCAAATATTGTGCCGCCGGTCTACACCAACGGCTATACGGACCAACCGGATGATCTGGATACGGATGGGTGCGTGCCCGTACCCAATGGTCCTGGTTTGGGTGTTGTTTACGATTGGGATTTCATCAAAGCCAATGTGACAGAATCCTTTGTCTTTGAATAGCGTTGTAATCAACCTGAATGTCTATTATGGCAACGCCAAAGGATCTGCTTGATTCCCATTCACTCCTAAAAACAAAGGGGAAACCGTAGACCGGCCTAATCGTAAACGTTGCCTACTTGCATATCGAGGGTGCGATACCGTTGTGTCCAATTCCAACTCTCTGAAGCGGCAATGAGCGGTCTATAGATTTCCGGCAAGGAGTCGATATAGGCCACGCTTGGCTCTTGGCCCGGCCAGGCCCGAAACATCGGAGGAGTGTATCCACCGATAATGATCACCCGCTCGCGATCGCTACGGATCTGACCGGTGGCGTGCACAAGCGCCTCACCAAACAGCAAAGTTGAACCGGCAGGTGCCACTACTTGATGGATGAGCGATCGATCTTCATAGGCGCAGGCGATGATCTGCTCGATCGGCACATCGACTTTGTGGCTACCAGCAATGACAACTGTGCCGCCATCATCGGGTCCGAGGGGTGTCAAGTTGGTGAGGGTTTTGACAAAGTTGCAGTGATACAGACCATTCTTGGTATATGTGCCGAACTCCGGTCGAGTGCCAGTATGAAAGCCGTAGCGAAATGTCGCGGCCGGGTCGTAATCCGGTGCTCGCGAATTGATAATGGCCTCAGATTCCTCCAGGCGTACGCTGCCCCCAACCAACTCTTCGGCCATACTTACCAAGCGTGGGTGGCTGAGGTAGGCCAGTATTGCTGGATCGGTTTCCAGCACATGTGCAAAGTGCAAGTGATGAGCCTTGTAGACCGACAATCGACAATTGCGCATAACCCTATCGGCTGGGTTGGCGTTCGATAGGAAGTCTTGCTTCAAGCGATACAAGGCCTCCAGTAAACTACTGATCTCAGTTGCGGTCAGCGTGTTTGGGATCACCACGTAGCCATATACATCCAGCTGATAGCGTTGGGCTGGCGTCAAGGCTGGGAATTGCTTGTGATCGGTGCTTGGTAAATAGGGTGTTTGTTCCATAATCTTTTTCCAAAAGGGACTGCCTGCTTTAGCTGGCAGGTGAATTTGCCGAAGGCGGCACCGCAGCGGGCCGCTCCTTAGCTCACCCCATGCTTTGCTGCAAATTCCCGAATTGCTAACTCCA
>JANMVQ010000267.1:0-8317 GCA_031392845.1 Chloroflexota bacterium | reverse complement strand
TTCAGGTAGCCGCGACTTTAGTCGCCAGGCATATTTTTGGCATCAGAGTGCGATACTTACCTCGTATGAACCGACCTTCCCGACAAAATCAATCTAATCCACGCGTCTCGCCGCGTGAGTTGTTTAATAGCCTGCGCGACGAAAACCTGCGGCGATTGTTGCAGTACGTCCGCCCTTATCGCTGGCAAATTGGTCTTTCGGCCCTGCTGACGCTGTTTAGTACAGCTGTCTTTCTGCTTTTCCCACGCGTCAGCGGCCAATTGGTCAATGTGGTCAGCGGCACCCTCGCGACCACCAGCCCGGCCCAAATCATCGGCATATTGATTGTGGTGTTTATTACTCGCGCTGCACTCGACATCGTGACGCAACTGCTGTTGGCCCGCGCGGGCGAATCGGTCTTGTTCGACCTGCGTCGCGATGTATATCAGCATCTGCAGACGCTGGGGCTGGATTTCTTCGCCACCCGCCGCACCGGTGAACTCACTTCGCGCCTGGTCGCCGACGTCACGGTGATTCGTAGCGCCTTGGTGAATAACCTGGCCAACATCGTCGGTGAAGTATTGGGCCTGATCGGCTCCGCCGCCCTGATCATCAGTATTAATTGGCGCCTGACCGGCGTGGTATTGCTGGTCTTTCCAATTGCGGTTGTTATCGCTCGCTTGTATTCGCGCTCGCTCAGACCGCTTTCTACCCAGGTGCAGGACTTGGCGGCTGAAAGCAGCGCAGTGGCTGAAGAGGCGATCAGCAATGTGCGGGTGGTCAAATCGTTTGGGCGCGAGGTGCATGAGGTGGACAAATACACCCAAACCGCGCGGTTGCTCTATCAGACCTCGCTCAAGCTGGCCCGTGTGCGTGCTTCGTTTGGGCCATTGATTGGACTGGTGTTCTTCTTCGCGCTGGTCGGCATTTTGTGGTTTGGCTCACAAGAGGTGAGCGCCGGCCGATTGACCCCCGGCGACTTGGTGTCATTCATGCTGTATGGTGGCATTGTGGCAGGCAATGTATCGGGGTTGGCCAATATCGTCGGGCAGTTTCAAGAGGCGGTCGGCGCCACCCGCAGATTGTTCGAAATTTTGGATACCCAACCCACTGTGCAAGATGCACCCAACGCCCAGATACTTTCTAGAGTGCAGGGTCAGATCAGCTTTACGAATGTGAGCTTTGCCTACGATAGTGGCACGGAGATTCTGCACAACATCAATTTGGAGATTCGGGCAGGTGAGATTTTGGCACTAGTCGGTCCCAGTGGTGCGGGCAAGAGCACGGTGTTCAATCTCATCCCGCGTTTTTACGATCCATCCCAGGGTCAGGTCTGCCTGGATGGGCACAATTTGCGCGAGATTACAGTCGCCAGCCTACGCGATACGATTGCCATCGTCCCGCAAGACACCACGCTATTTAGCGGCAGCGTGCGCGAGAATATCTTGTATGGTCGTCTGAATGCACGTGAAGACGAGATCATCGCCGCTGCCCAAGCCGCCAACGCGCATGATTTTATTTTGCAATTGCCCGAAGGTTACAACACCAAGGTCGGCGAACGCGGGGTGAAGCTGAGCGGCGGCCAACGCCAGCGAGTCGCCATTGCGCGCGCCCTTCTGCGCAACCCACGCATTCTGCTGTTGGACGAAGCCACCTCGTCGTTGGACAGCGCGAGTGAGAGCGCGGTGCAAGAGGCATTGGATCGGCTGATGCAAGATCGCACCACAATTATCATCGCCCATCGTCTTAGCACGGTACACATCGCGCATCGCATCGCCGTGTTAGACAAAGGTCGGTTGGTCGAGCTAGGCACCCACGACGAGCTAATGGCTCAACAGGGTCTGTATAACCGCTTATATAGCCTGCAATTTGAAACGGGGGAAGAGCTGTCGGCCGTTGATCAATAGCTTTTGGTGATCAGCTTTCAGCAGTTAGCAATCGGCTATAGCAACCAGTAAAATATTATCTAACGAAACTTGAAACACACGGAGGTTTAGCTATGTTGACTTCAATACAAGGTATCTATCGAGATGGGCGGATCGAGCTAAGCGAGAAACCAGCGGCGATAGAGAACAATACCCCGGTTATTGTTACATTCCTCGCCCAAAATAGCCCGTTCCTCGCCCAAAATAACGCACCCCTCGCCCCAAGCCGAATGGCTCCAGTCCCAAACAGTATGCCGATTTCCCTTGCAAAGCGCGGCATTACTGAACAGCAAGCTCTGGCCGTACGATCAGCGTTGTCGACGTTTGCGGAAGAATGGGATAGCGCAGAAATGGATGTCTATAACAATTATCACAAGGATGCAAAATGAATCGCGGTGATGTTGTCCTGGTCAGCTTTCCCGATTCGGATCTGCGCACTGCCAAACTGCGGCCTGTCTTGATTGTTCAAGCCGATGATTTGGAAACCGGGCTTTCGCAATTCGTTTTGGCCATGATCACCAGCCGGACCATGCGCCAAGGTCATGCCAGCCGTGTGTTGATCACGATGGACTCAGATGCAGGCAAACGATCCGGTTTGCTCACCGATTCCGTCGTGATGACAGATAATCTCGCTACTGTCCAAGAATGGGCGATCGACCGTGTCATTGGCCGACTTCCAATGGCACAAATTGATGTCGCTCTACGCCATACTTTGAATTTGTAAATGTCTAGTTCGAACACTTGGGAAGAAGACGCCCGCGCCGAACGTGCGGCCTATGACGCGCGATCCATCGAGGATTTGCTTGAAGAAATTCGACGCAAAAACTTTGGGCGCTATTACACCATCTGGTATTCCGTCGCCGCACGCAGCAGCCTATTTGATGCCGGCTGGCAACTCTTCGAGGTGCTGGAGCACCAGAGCTATGACCAAATGTATCGCTATCACTGCGCCGCCGCTCTCATCCAACTGATGCAAACCAATCGCTGGCACCCAGACGATCTAACTCACAATGACGATCACCAACTGCGCGTTCGTCTGCGTGAGCTTCGGCAAGAAATGACGCAGAGAATTAAAAATTAAAAAGGCAGAATTACAAAAATCCACCCAAGACCATGAGGTCTTCTTTTTAATTTAGCCTTTCTAATTTTCAATTTCTTACTCTTTCTTATTCTTTTTTACCTTTAATTGACTGCCACAACCTGCCCCATCCGTGCCGACTTATACAGCGCCACCAGCGTAGCGATGTTATTGCGCGAGTCTTGCAGGCTGATGCGCGGTGGCTTGCCATCCAGAATGGCATCGGCCATATCCTCGATCTCGCCCTGATACAACTCACCAGTTGGCAATGGCAAGAGTTCAAGCTGATCGCTGGCGGTGCCAATATACACTTTTGAATCGGCCTGCGGTTTGAAGGGCGCCTGCACCACGATGAGACCGTCGGTGCCGACAATCTCTATGTTCGTGCGGAACGGCACTCGAAAGCTGCTGTCGATCTGCGCAACTTTGCCACTGGCAAAACGCAATTGTCCGGCGAACATCTCATCCACACCCGAAGGGCCGATGGTCTGCCAGGCGAACACCTCGACCGGTTCCTCGCCCAAAATCATGCGGGCATAGCTGACGGGATAACAGCCCACATCCCACAAGCTGCCGCCCGCCAATTCTTTGTTCAGGCGCACATCTCCGCCGCGCGATTGGGTAAACGAAAACGAGCCCCGCACAGTCATGACCTCACCGATTTTGCCTGCGTCAATCGCGGCTTTCACGCCGAGTGTCTGCGGGTGGTGTCGATACATGAAGGCCTCAGCCACCACGCGCGGGCGCACTTTTAGCAATGACAGAATCACGTCGATCTCGTCCACCGTCGTGGTAAATGGCTTCTCGCACAGCACATGCTTGCCTGCTTCGATGGCTTTGGCCGTCCACTCGGCGTGCAGGCTATTGGGGAGCGAGATATACACCACGTCGATATTTGGGTCGGCTAACAACGCCTCATACGAGTCAAAACGCCGCTCAATGCCCCATTCATCGGCATAGGCTTTCACTTTCTCACTGCTACGGCTAGCGACAGCTGTCAGGGTGTTGCGTGCAGAGTTACGTAGAGGCGGAATCACCGCTCGATTGATGCGGGCCGTGCCCAGCAGGCCCCAGCGCAAAATGTGTTCTGGCATACGATGAGTATACTGATCACGAGGAATTAAGAAATTGAGGCTCTACCGAGTAAAACGGGATAAACCACGAATCTCACGAATTCACACGAATTATTTGTGAAGATTAGTGAGATTCGTGGTTCATTTCCCGCTAAAGTCGGGAGAGCCGAAATTGAGATTTAAAAATAAAGAAGCTGAGTTTCGTCATGCTCGATTTTTGATTCGAAGGACAAAGGATAAAAATGTTTCGATTTGAACATGTGGCTTTTAACGTTAAAGACGTGCACGCAGTGGTGAAGTGGTATTGCGACACGCTGGGTCTGGTCATCGTGCGCCAGCAGGCAGTCGCGCCTTTTATGACTTTTCTGGCTGACCCGGACAAGAACATGATGTTTGAGTTCTATCAGCAAGACACAGTCGTGGGTGATTACGCTAGCTTGCCACCATTCACCTTTCACGTCGCTTTTGCAGTGGACGATATGGACGGCACGCGCCAAAAATGGATTGCCGCAGGTGGCAGCGCTGCCGGCGAGGTGAACACAACTCCCACTGGCGATAAGCTCGCATTTATCCGCGACCCGTGGGGCATGACCCTGCAATTGGTCCAGCGCGCCATCCCGATGCTGTAGGTCATAGTTTATACAACGCAAAAGAGCGCGTAGTTGTTATGGCAACTACGCGCTCTTTTGGATTCTATTGACATGCTCTGAATACCTTAGGTTTTTCCGCGAATCACGCTAATTCTCGCGAATTTATTAGCGCAGATTCGCGGAAAACAGCAAAAAGCTAAGGTAATCGGTGACATGCTACAAGACCTTGCAAAAGCCCCCCACCCATCACAACCGGTTTGATCAACTTGATCAACACCCATCGTAGTGGGCCTTTTTGCACCTCCCCGCAGGTCGGCGGCAACTGCCCCCCGCCAATCACATTTTTGTACGCAGAAAACACTGCCCCGAGCTGCAATTGACCCTGCAAGTGCCGTTTAGAAAAAAAAGTGGATCGCCTTGCTCAAGGGCGACCCAACTAGAGGAGAAGAGGAGGAGGAATCTTTGCTCTTCGGGCATTAATATACGAAACAGTAGGGCAAATCGCATCAGCCCAGCGGCTTATTTCGAATCTAAGACTTTAGATTGACCCGCCTAAATCGAATATGGATTTCTAGCAGCCTGTCGGAGAAAGGAACATAGGACGCGGATTTTCAGGATAAACGCGGATTTGAAGCAGACATTTATAAAGAAATCCGCGAAAATCAGCGCGCAAAGCGTCCGCGTCCCGTTTGGCTTTTCAGTGGCTTCTCCGACAGGCTGCTAGGCTAAATAAGACCAACAAGTCAAAACGGCTTCAACTGTACTGATGTATTGAAGAGCGAAATTTTGAGGTTGTCTCGGATGTTCCGCGGTAAATCACAAATCTTCGTGGTTCTTCGCAATTGCACAGACTTGTGTGAGAATATGCAGCAAGAAACCGATGGAGACGCAACCGACAACTCTCCCCATCTACACCCCGCTCAGCAGCCTGAAACGCGGGGGGCTGATCGCTGTAGGCACCGCGTGCTTGGGGCTGGGCATCTTGGGGGCACTGCTGCCGGGTTTGCCCTCAACGGTGTTCTTTCTGACGGCGGCGGCTTGCTATACGCGCAGCAGCGAACGGCTGTATCGCTGGATGCTAAGCAAACCCGTCGCCCAAAAGGCATTGGCTCAATACGCGGACTATAAACGCACCCGTGCTCTGCCACTGCGGGTCAAGCTGGTGGCCATGGGTTCAGCGTGGACTTCGTTTGCACTCATGTTCTCCGGCATCACTCGTGCGCCATGGTTTGTGGCCTGGATTGTCTTCGCTCTAGCCGTGGCCTGCACCGTATTCATGCTCACCCGCAAGACGGCAAGCTAATTGCGCCCTCACGCAACCTGCGGCACACTATGCGCATGAAAATTACGGCAATCAAAACCTGCGTGGTAAACGCAGAGATGCGCAACTGGGTGTTTGTGAAGGTCGAGACCGATCAGCAGGGGCTATATGGCTGGGGCGAGGCCTCGTTGGAATGGAAGACCCGGGCAGTCGTCGGAGCGATTGAAGATGCCGCACCAATGATCCTCGGCGATGACCCCTCGCGCATCGAACACATTTACCAAAAACTCTACCGACAAAGCTTTTGGCGCGGCGGGGTGGTCGGGCTGAGTGCCATCAGCGGGATCGAGCAGGCGCTATGGGACATCCGCGGCAAGGTGCTTAATCAACCGGTGTTTAAGCTGCTGGGTGGGCAGGTGCGCGACAAGGTGCGCATGTATACCCACTTGGGCGGCGGCGATATGCGCGCTGTATATGAATCTCAGCACAGCGACGATGCCAAAGTGTTTGTCGATCGGGCGCTCGAAGTCGTCGCACGCGGTTATAACGCGGTCAAGGTGCTCATCACCCCGCCGACCGAATCGTTGAACTCGATTGCCAGCTACCGCTACGCTGAGAAGATGATGCAGGCCATGCGCGTGGCGGTCGGCGATGACGTCGACATCATGGTGGATTGCCACGGGCGTCATAGCGTGGCCAACGCGATTGAGTTCTGCCGCGTGCTGGCCCCATATCACCCACTGTTTATCGAGGAGCCGGTGCCACCGGAGAATGTGGACGCGATGGCTGAGGTGCGGCGAGCTAGCCCAGTGCCGATTGCGACCGGCGAGCGCCTCATCACCCGTTATCAATTTCGTGAGTTGTTCGAGAAACAGGCCTGTGCGGTGATCCAGCCCGACCTATGCCACTGCGGCGGCTTGTGGGAGGCCAAGAAAATCGCGGCGATGGCCGAGGCCTATTATTTAGGCGTGGCCCCGCACAACCCGCTCGGCCCGGTCGCCAACGCCGCTGCGCTGCACTTTGCTCTCAGCACGCCTAATTTCTTGATTCAGGAGGACATGCTAGCCGACGTGCCGTGGCGTTGGGAGGTGGTGCAACACGATCTGAAGACCGAGAACGGCTACTGGCTGCCGACCGATGCGCCGGGGCTGGGGATTGAGGTGAACGAAATCAACGCCAAGAAGTATCCCTTCAAGCAAGAAGTGCTGCACTCGCTCACTGCCGTTGCGCATGATGGGGCAGTGCTGGATTGGTGAGTTCGGAGTTGAAAGTTGAAAGTAAGAAAGCATCCTGAGCGAAGTCGAAGGAGGCGCTCTATGACGAAGCGGAGCGTCCTATGGCGAAGCAAGGATGATGAAGTTCACCCATGCCACACGTCTACCTGCTGAACGGTGAAAGTGGGTCTTCTTCGTCGCAGGGCGCACCCTGCGACTTCGCTCAGGATGCTATTGGCCCGTGTGGGTGACACTAAGGCCGTGAAAATCCCCTACAATCCCGACACATTATTTTTTACGCATCAGGCTCAACCGGGTGGCAGCATGACGGACACAAACACGCGTTTACGGCAGACGCTCTATAAACTATTGACCGGGGCACATGAAGGCATTGGCTTCTCGCTGGATGAAATCCGAACGTTGTGCTTTCAGGTCGATGTGCCGTTTGACAACCTAAAAGGTGACACTGTGCCGATCAAGGCGATTGGGCTGATT
Source organism: Chloroflexota bacterium (assembly GCA_031392845.1). Lineage (GTDB taxonomy): Bacteria > Chloroflexota > Anaerolineae > J036 > Brachytrichaceae > JANMVQ01. Next base: position 702 of record JANMVQ010000267.1, on the reverse strand, counting down.
GACTATCTAGATGGCCGCGGTCGCCTGCCCGAACTGGCCGCCCTGGTCTACCAGCAGCGTGACAAGAGCCGCCCCTATTTACAAGCCTATTACGATGCGCAGCCGAGCGCGACAGACTGGCGCTTTGCCCATTCCTATGGTGAGCTGGAGCACTTTGCCGGGCGGGATGCCGAGCGCAAATTACTAAGCGACTGGATCGCCCACGATCAGCAGCACTGCGTGCTGTGCATGGTGGCGCTGGGCGGCTTTGGCAAGAGTGAGCTGACCTGGCACTGGCTGCACAACGATTTACGCGACAGCCCAGCCCCACCCAAGCGGGTGCTGTGGTGGAGCTTTTACGAGAGCGCGGCCAGCTTCAATGATTTGCTGGCCTCGGGCGCATGGCACTGGCGGGCCGAGCCACTGCCCGACAACTGGCGCGAGCAATTGGCCGCGCTGTTGAAGGAGTTGCGTGACCCCGACACGCTATTGATCTTCGATGGCTTCGAGCGCGAGCTGCGCGCCTTAAGCGGGATGGGGGCGGCGTATCAGGGGGATGAGGTTGGCGGGCTGGCCGCTGGAGAGGCCCCCACCCCAACCCTTGTATGCTTGGGAAGGGGATGTGGCAGGCCGAAAACCCTCTGGTTCGAACAAGTCCGTGGGGGAGCGTGGGTCGCCACATCTTGGAATAATCATAGCTCGAACAGTTGCCCGGTGGCGCAA
>JANMVQ010000242.1:0-5107 GCA_031392845.1 Chloroflexota bacterium | reverse complement strand
CAGATTCGTGTGATTCGTGGTTAAGATTAAAACGGTTCTCCCGACTTTAGCGGGAAAATGTCATTCCGAACAAAGTGAGCCGAAGGTCCCAGCGGCGCTATTCGCAAGCGTTTCGCCGCTGGGATCTTCGGTTCGCTTTGCTCAGCATGACAGCGTTTCTTCCCGGTAAAACCGGGAGAGCCATAAAAACACAATCATGAACAACTACAAAATTCTTACAGATGCACAAGTGCAAAGTTTTCTCGACAAGGGTTATTTTGTTGTGAGAGACTGCGTGGATATCACGGTTGCCAATCGTTGGATCGACGATGCCTACGCGCGACTGGGATACGACAAGAATAATCCTGCGACCTGGGAGCGTGGGCTAGTCCATATGGATCACAAGAATTACATGCCCGTGCGTGACATCGCGCCAAAAGCATGGGCGGCCATACTGGATGTGATCGGCGGGGAAGACCGCCTGGAAACCCAGGTGATGAACATCGAGTCCCGTCACTTCTCGACGATTGACTCGTTTAACTGGTCTGATTCCTTTATCATCAACTTCAACAAGGGGGCGGATCAGCCTTGGCAGCCGCCGTCGGCACACGTGACCGGTTGGCACAAAGATGGCAGCTACTTCCGACACTTTCTAGATAGTCGTGAACAATCACTGTTGCCAATTGTGCTGTGGTCGGATATGGTCCATCAGGGTGGCGGAACATTTATCGCACCGGATTCGATCCGTATTATTGCGCGCCAGTTGTACGAACACCCCGAAGGGATTGAGCCAAAAGACTTCAATTTTCAAGAGATTATTGGGCGTTGCTCAAAATTCGAAGAACTGACTGGCAATGCGGGTGATTTTGTGATCATGCACCCATTTATGCTGCATGCCTCTTCGCAGAATGTGATTGGTCGGCCGCGTTTCATGAGTAATCCGCCAGTTGTACTGAAAGAGCCGTTGAATCTCAATCGCGAGAATCCGAGTGACTTCTCGCTATTGGAGCGGGCCACACTCCATTATCTTGGGCTGGAGCGCCTGGACTTTCAGCCGACGATGCCCCGCAATTCACACTGGTGGTAGGGTTCATCGCGAATTTATTAGCGCAGATTCGCGTGATTCGCGGAAAACAGCAAAAAGCTAATCGATTTCCCAAGTAAACATGGCGCATAAACCCTCCCGGTCTATGAGACCAGGAGGGTTGAATGAGTCAACTTTATATGGGAAATCAATAAGGCAATCGGGAATCCAATTTAAAAGCGCTACGCATGTTGCGCCTCTGCGGTGAAAAATTCTGCCGTGGTCAGGAGTCCCTTTTTTACTGCACCAGCCACAGATAGGGCTGCTCGATGAGCTGTTTGATGCGCTGTAGAAAGCGTGCCGCGGGCCCGCCATCGACCAAACGGTGATCAAAGGTCAGGCTCAAGGTCATCATCTGCCGGATCGCCACTCGTTCAAGCGCGGCATCCACCACCACTTGTTTGGGTGCAATGCGCCCCACACCCAAAATCGCGCATTCCGGCAAATTGATGATCGGCGTGAACCCGTCGATCTCATACATGCCGAGATTGGTAATCGTAAACGTGCTGCCACGCAACTCGCTGGGGATGGCCTTGCCGTCACGGGCGCGCTGGATCAGGCCCTGCGCTTCACCCGCAATCTGGCGCAACGTCTTATCGTGCACATCGCGCACCACTACAACCAATAGCCCGCGCTCAGTGTCGACCGCAATCCCGATGTGGGCCGATGGCTCACTCACGATGGCGTCGCCATCCAGCCGGACATTAACCGTTGGATGCTCGCGCAGGGCATGAGCCGAAATCTTGGCCAGCAGGTCGTTGAAAGAAGGAATGCTGGGGCTGCTGGATTTGTCGCGGTTTTGCTTGGCGGCGTCGGCTTTGAGTTGTTCACGCAGGCGCACGAGCTCGGTCGCATCCACTTCGGTGTTCAGGGTGACCGGCGCAGTGGTGTGGGCGCTGGTGGCCATACGCTCGGCGATGACTCGCCGGGTGTTGGACATGGGCTGACGTTGAGGGGTCGCGGTAGGTGCCGACATTGGGGTTGGCCCTGACGCGGGTATTACAACGGGTGTCGCTGCTTTCTGGACTGTCGCTGCGCGCTCCACAGCGTCACGTTCAATCCGCTTACCCGGCATCGACTGGGCAAGCTGATGTAAATCTACGCCCAAATCGGCGGCCAAACGCTGCGCCAAGGGGCTGGCATTCACCTTAATGCTCTCTGCGGGCTTTGCCCTAACTGCCGCATGTACATCGCGCTCCACGATCCGCCCGGTGCGTCCGCTCCCTTGGAGTGTCATCCAGTCTACTTTCAGCTCTTGGGCGATCCGCCGCGCCCGTGGGCTGATGGTCGATTGCGAGCTATTGGCCGCAGGCGCTGCGGCGTGGGCCGTGAGCGGTGAGTCTTCAGCCGGTTGCGGCGTGCTGTTTGTCGCCGCTGTTTGATCGTCGGTCTGCGAAGCGGGTTGTTGACCCGCGAAACGTGTCGTCGGCATTGCTTCGCCTGGCTGCACGATATACGCCAATACTGTTCCGACCGGGATCTTTGCGCCAGGCGCGGGTGAAGTGGCGGGAATACGCAGGATGCCGGCATCAAATGCCTCTACTTCGTTGAGCGATTTGTCGCTCTCCACGGTATAGAGCACATCACCCAGCTTGATCTCATCGCCATCCTGTTTCAGCCACTCGACAAAGGTGCCTTCTTCCATTGTCCAGCCCAGGCGGGGGAGCAGAATTTCGATTGCCATAGTTACTCGGCCATGAGATCTTTGATTGCACCCACAATGGCCTGCGTGTTTGGTATGACGGCAGCTTCGAGGGTGGGGCTGTAGGGGGTGGGGGCGTGTGCGCCGTTGAGCCGTCTGACCGGCGCATCCAGATCGTCAAAGGCCAGGTCGCTGGCTTGTGCGGCAATCTCTGCCCCGATGCCAAACGGCCCAAAGCTCTCATCCACGATCAGCAAACGCCCAGTTTTGTGCAAGCTCTCCAGAATGGTCGGTGTGTCGAGTGGGGCGATGGTGCGCGGGTCAATCACTTCGACGTTGATGCCTTCTTTGGCCAATTGCTCAGCTGCCTCCAAAGTTTTTCGCAGCATGAGAGCCATCGCTACAACCGTAATATCCTTGCCTTCGCGCGCAATGCAGGCTTTGCCAAACGGCACGCGATGGTCGACATCCTCGTCTGGCACTGGGCCCTTTAGATGCAGGAGGTTCTTGTGCTCCAGAAACAGCACCGGATCATCGCAGGTCAGCGCAGTTTTGAGGAGGCCTTTGGCATCGGCTGGAGTGGCTGGCAATGCCACTCGTAGACCCGGGATATGGGCGAAGATCGAGGAATAGCTGCCCGAATGATGGGTTGCCGCCGAGCTGCCGATCCCAACACAACCGCGCAAGATCAGGGGCATCTTCAAGCGGCCGCTGCTCATGTATTGCATCTTGGCGATCTGGTTGAAGATTTCGCCTATGGCATCCAGAATGAAATCCACAAACATGAAGTCGACGATGGGGCGCGAACCGGTCATGGCTGCGCCGCAGCACATGCCCACAAAGCCGCGTTCGCTGATGGGTGTGTCGGCCAGCCGCAGCGCACCATACTTTTCATACAGTCCCAATGTAGTCCCGAAGTTTCCGCCGCGCGGACCAATTCCTTCGCCTACGACAAAAATAGTTGGGTCAACTGCCATCCGTTCGGTCAACGCCTCACGGGCGGCGGCGGTGTAAGTGAGTTCTCGCATAAATCAACGTCAATCGTTAAGCACTCGCAAATATATGTTCTGTCGCTGTTGCCCCATCTGGATAGGGGCTGTTTTTGGCGAATTCAACCGCGTCATCGATGGCCGCTTTGACTTCAGCGACAACCCGGTCGAGTTCCACTTGCGTGATGCCGCCATCAGCCACGACTGCGCCTGCCAGCATCTTGAGCGGGTCACGCAGCTTCCACTTGTCCACATCTTCCATGCTGCGATAGCCACCATCGCGCATGCCTTCGGCGTGTGCACGGGTGCGATAGGTCTTGCATTCGATCAAGGTTGGCCCGCCGCCGCTGCGGGCGCGGGCAACAGCTTCGCGGGCTGCTTCATAGACCGCCATCACGTCATTGCCATCCACGCATACACCGGGCATGCCATAGCTGGCCGCCTTTGTCCAAATATCGGGGTTGCGCGTGGCATACGTAATGGCAATCTCGGTGGCGAATTGGTTGTTCTCGCAAATGAAGACGGTCGGCAGTTGGTAAATCGCCGCCAGGTTCAACCCTTCATGGAAAGCCCCGTTATTCGATGCGCCATCCCCAAAGAATGCCACCCCGACTTTATCGGTTTTGAGCAGTTTGAAAGAATAGCCCGCACCGGTGGCTTGCAAGATACATGGGCCAACGATGCCGCTGGTGCCCATCATGCCGACTTCTGGTGAGAATAGATGCATGCTACCGCCGCGCCCCCGCGAGCAACCGGTGGCCCGCCCAAATAGCTCGGCCACCAACTCGCGCGGTGGGATGCCTTTGGCCAAAGCGTGCCCGTGGCCGCGATGAGTACTGAAGACCGCATCGTCGCGGCGCAAATGGGCGCACACGCCACTAGCGACCGCTTCTTCACCGACATAGGTATGACAGGCCCCATGAATCAACCCGGCTTGGTACGATTTGGCCAGCGCTTCTTCGCATTGCCGGATGATTTGCATGGTGCGGTATAGGGACAGGGCTTGCTCTTTGTTCATTTCGATTTCGAATCAGTTAATATCATTTCGCATCTCACATAGGCGCTTACGCAAATGGACTCGCGGCAGCCCGAGTGCCAGTGCCATTGCTGTTGGCGAGTGAACGCTCATAGACGGCCAATATCCGGTCTTTGCCGCCTAAGATGTGGCGACTGATCTCTTCTTTGGCAGCCGCGACATTGCCGCGTTTGAATGCATCGATCAGCCACTCATGCGAGTTAATGGCTCCAGACAGCTCGTTGTCTGGCATGAGCGCAATCGTCTCATTTAATAGCCGAGCGACGCGTTGGCGCAGGCTGGAAGTCATCTCAGTCAAGATGGCATGATCGGCGATTCGCCAGGTGGTGGTGTGAAAGTCAGTGTCCAATTCAGCCAAGCGACGGCGGTTACGGGAT
>JANMVQ010000168.1:0-7439 GCA_031392845.1 Chloroflexota bacterium | reverse complement strand
CCGAATCTTGGCATCGAGGGCGCTGAGCGGTTCATCAAGCAGCAGCACTTGCGGCCGGACTGCAATTGCACGTGCCAATGCCACCCGCTGCTGTTGCCCACCCGACATCTGGTGCGGATAACGATGACCAAACTTGTCCATTTTGATAATCGCCAGCATCTCATCCACCCGCTGGTTAACTTCTGCTTTGGGCTTGTTGGCGATCTTCAACCCGAAGCCAATGTTGTCGCGCACACTCAAATGGGGAAACAATGCATACGATTGAAAAACCATCCCAACATTGCGCTTATTGGGCGGCACATTCGTAAGATCGTTGTTGTCCACTTTGATATTGCCTTGATCAGGCGTTTCAAAACCGGCCACCATGCGCATGGTAGTGGTCTTGCCGCACCCGCTGGGGCCAAGGAATGACACAAACTCGCCCTTGCTCACGTGCAAGTCAAAATTCTCGACTGCGACTGCCGGGCCAAATGTCTTACGGAGGTTGTTGAGTTCTAAAAAAGCCATGTTAGTGGTGTTCGATTTGTTTCTGGAATAGACCTCCCCGGTCTTAGAGACCGGGGAGGTCTGCGTTTCTACTTTTCAATCTGAATATCTACATTACAAATCAGCGAACTCCCGCCATCGGGGCTTGTCCCGGCGCGCGTCGGCCCAACAGTTGAATGATTCCAGTGCAAATCCAAGTAAGCAAAAAGCTCATCACTGCAATTGCAGACGGTTCATACACCTTGCTGCTGGCCAGCAATTGCATGTACGGCCCAAATGCCGGCTTCACCAGTAAGGACGCAAACGTAAACTCGCCCATGACGGTGGCAAAGGTCAAAAACGCCGCACTCAACAGTGCCACCCGCAAGTTTGGGAAGATGACCTGAAACAAAATCGTCGGCCAGTTGGCTCCCAGCCCCAGCGCCGCTTCGGTCAATGTGTGCACATCGATGGCGCGCAAGCCCGTGTCGACGGCCCGATAGACATACGGCAACGCCAGCACCACATAGCCGGCAATCAGTGGCACGATCGTATCGGCTAGCATAAACGGCCGCCCGCCGTAGATGCGGATCAGCCCGAACGCCAGCACCACGGCTGGGACGACAAAGGGAAACAAGGTCATGAATTCCATCACCCGGCGCAGGCGTGGCAACTTGAGATGAATCCAGTAAGCCGTCGGCACGATCAGCAAAAAGCTGACCACAATCGTGATGACCGACATCTCTAACGAATACAAGAACGATTCGTAGAATTTCGCGTCGGCCAGAATATTTTCATAAGCCTTAAAGCTCAGAACATCCTTTTTGGCGCGCAAAGAGAATTCAAAAGTGGCATACAGCGGCACAATGAAATAAAGCGCACCCAGAATAATCCATAGCCAGGTCCACAGACGTGTCTTCATCGCAACCACCGCGCCGTGCGCTGTTGTAACGCGGAATAGAGCACCACGCTCAGCGCCATGATCACCACCATGCCCAGCGCCAGCGCATTGCCCAAACCTTGGTTGTTAAAGACATCACCTTGGATTTGCGAACCAATCACAATTGTGACCAGGCTAATTTGGCCGCCGGTCAAGGCATAGGCTGTGGCATACGCGCCAAAGGCGTTGCCAAACAGCAAGATAAACATGCTGAGCAAGGCCGGGGTCAATATCGGTAGCCCAACATAGCGCCAGTATTGCCAGCTCGACGCGCCCAAATTCTCGCTGGCCTCGCGCCATTGCTTTTTCAGACCGTCTAAGGCCGGGGCAAGAATCAAGATGGCCAGCGGAAACTGAAAGTAAATATACGTCAGCGCCAGCCCCCAGAACGTGTAGAGGCTAAAGCCCGACGCATACAAATCCAACCCCAGCGATTTGAGCAACACCGTCATGAGGCCCAACCGCCCCAACGTGGACAAAAAGGCAAACGCCAACGGCACGCCGGCAAAGTTGGAAGCCACCCCACTAAAGGTCATAAAGGCATTGCGCAGCCAACGTGGGCCATCACCCAGAATCAGCGCATATGCCACCAGCGAGCCAAAAACAGCGCCGATCAATGCCGTCACAAAACTCAGGCGAATGCTGACCCAATACGAATCACGGATTGATTTTTGGGCTAGGCCGAGAATATTGTTGAACGTGAACGCGCCATTGTTGTCCTGAAAACTTCGCACAAAGATGGCGGCTGAGGGCGTGATCAGAAAAGCCGCCGCGAAAATGATAAAGGGGATCAGGCCAAGCCAGGCCCAATTAATCCGACGCGATGATGTGGACATGCAGTAAATGTAGCGTAAAGCATCCCGGACGCTTCGGAGCATCCGGGATGCTTTACGCAGGGCCTATTTGGCGTGTCTATAAGGCAATCAGCCCACCAACCCTACTTCACGTTCGCGCCAACCACCGCGTCCCAGCCTTCGGTGATTATTTTCTTGGAGGCAGCCAGCTCATCCAAGGTCGGGAAGGTGGCTTTGGCATACGATTCAGCGGAAGGCAGCTTCTTGGCTAGATCTGCGGGGATGACATTGCGCTTGGCCATATCGTTGAAACGAATGGGGTGCGCATAACCCTTCAACCACAGCAACTGACCCTCATCCGAATACAAGAACTCCTGCCACAGCTTGGCTGCATTAGGGTGCGGGGCAAATGCGCTAATGGCTTGCAGATACACCCCAGCCAGAATGCCGGTCTTGGGCACGACTACGCCAATCTCCGGGTTGCCGGCAGTCTGATCACGATTCGCCAACGCGTTGTAGTCCCAGCGAATGGTCACCGGTGTTTCGCCCTTGGCCACGGTCGCAGGCTTGGCAATCACTGGCACAAAGTTGCCCGCGTCGTTGAGCTTCTTGAAGAAGTCCAGACCCGCCTGCGCACCTTTGCCCAATTCACCCGCAGCAGACAAACCCGCCGCCCACACCGCGTTAATCGCTTGCGAACTCTTGCGCGGATCACCGGCCAAGGCAACCTGTCCTTTGAATTCGGGTTTGAGCAAATCGGCCCAGTCCTGCGGCTCGCTCTTGACAATCGACTTGTTGTATTCAATCGTCAACACGCCGTAATAACCACCGTACCAGTAACCCTCAGCATCTTTCAGATTGTCGGGAATGCTGTCCCAAGTCGAGACCTTGTACGGCTGAATCAAGCCATCTTTCTTGGCCGATGTGCCAAAAGCAAAGCCCACATCAATTGTGTCAGGAGCTTGCGGGCCTTTGTTGTCTTTATTGGCTTTGATGGCTTCAATCTCATCGGCAGAACCGGCATCCGGGTTAATCTCATTGATCTTCAAGCCATACTTCTTCTTGAACGTTTCAATGATCTCGCCATAGTTGGCCCAGTCATGCGGTAGCGCAATAACGTTCAGCTCACCTTCGGCTTTGGCGGCGGCAATCAACGCATCCAGGCCGGCGGCTTCGCCAGGTGGTTCGGTGGCCTTGGGCGCTTCAGCCGCGGGCGCAGCCGGTTTGGCGGCTGGCGGCGGGGCAGCGCATGCTGCTAAAGAGGCGGCGGCAAAAGTTGTCGCGGTTAGTAAAAATCGCCTTCGATTCATGGGTGTTTTCATGGGTATTTAGCTCCTTTAATTCGTCCTTCGGATTGCCTATCATCGGCAAAGTCTGTTCGCTCATTTTGACATCAGTGCGCTAGTAGATGCAGCACAGTGTGTTGAGAGTGACTGGTGTGTTAACAGGCACTCGCCAAGCATGAGCGTTGTTAGATAAGCCGAGATGAAGCTTGATTTAAATCCAGATTAAGGAAAATCACAAGCGGGGAGAGGAAGAGGGTATTTAATCATTGGAGCATTGGGGCGTTTGCCATTGAACGTAAGTCATGAGCCATAACAAAATGACTAAATGACCAAATACCGATTGCCCATGTAAAATCTCCGTCAGGTGAAAAAATCGCATTGGCTCACCCTCGTGTTGATTGCTTTGGTGGCGTTTGCTGGGTCCAGGCAACCGCACGCTAGGGCTGCCTCCCCTCGGCAAGCAGTCACACTGCTTAGCATGACCGTAGAGGCCGGCTACGATGCCCACTTCAAACAAGGCGCCTGGGTTCCTGTACGCGTGGTCATCGAGAATGCAGGCGACGCCATCGAGGGCGAGATTGCGCTGAGCGACGACCATGTTGAAGGTGTGATCGAACGCTATACACAGTCTATTAGCTTGGGCAAAGGGGCCCGTCGCCAATTAACGTTGTATGTCCCAGCGGATACCACTTCGTTTGAGGTAACCTTTCACAACGGCAATCAAACACTGATCAACGCTACACCGCTTACCCGACAAATGGGTGATAACGATCGCCTCGTCGTCGTCGTAAGCGACCCACCCGATAGCTTTAATTTTCTGGGTGATATTAGCGTGCCCTACGGTGGACGCAGCATTATTGCCCCGCTATCGTTGGACAAACTGCCTGATCACGCCCCGGCGCTCGACAGCATCGATGTGCTTGTCCTGAGTAACATTGATAGCGCGGCGTTAAGTGATCGCCAACGTCAAGCCATCGAAGCTTGGGTCAACATCGGAGGCCATCTCATCATAAATGGTGGCCCCGGCGCCGCGCTGGCAGTGAATGGGTTCAAAGACATTGCCCCAGCCCGAGTAGGGCAAACGCTAATTAACGGCTCGGTCATCAGCCTACGCAATTACTTTGCCAATGCGCTATTAGAGGTACCAGCAGCCAATATCACCAGCAGTGTGTCGGCAGTGAGTCTGAGAGTGCAACCGAACGCCCAAATATTGGCGGGTGCTGCCGAAACACCGCTACTGGTCAGACGCGAGCTTGGGCGCGGCCTCGTCGACCAATTGGCATTTGACCCCAGCTTAGCCCCATTGCGCGATTGGCCGGGTCGCACTCAGTTGTTTACGGCACTTCTGGGTGGAAGATTAAATTTACCTTTGATCAATGGCCCCTTGCGGGAAGACGGCAACTCGATCGAAGCAACGACTTCATTGCAAGCAGCCGTACTCCCCTCAATTTTATTGATAGGTGGTTTCCTAATAGTCTACGTGCTAACGATTGGCCCGCTCAACTTCCTGTTGCTGCGCCGGTTCAAACGCCAAACACTGGCCTGGATCACGGTTCCAGTCTTAGCATTGGCATTCACTGCATTTAGCGCACTGACCGGATTTCGACTGCGCGGCAATACTCCGCAAGTGCACCGCCTCAGCATTGCGTTGAGTGACGTACAAAGCACGCACGCACGCAGCTACAACTTGATCGGCTTATTTGCCCCACGGCGCGTCGACATAAACGTCGATCTGGGCGCCGGTCTGGCCCAGACATTGCTGGAAGTGCGGAGCACCCGCCAAGCCACTACCACGGTGACGCAGATAATCGGCGATCCAAGCCGAATCAGCAATTTGAGCGTGGGTGGCAGCGACACGCGTGCACTATATGTGCAAACCGACGAACCTGTCGCTCGCATCGTAGGCACACACAACTTTGTGCCAAAGTCCATCACTGACACACGCAGTGCACCACAAATCGGCGGTGAAATCATCAACAACACCAAAGCGCCACTTAAAGATTGTGTACTACTCGTTGGCAAAGACTATCAAGTGATTGGCGACATCGCCGTTGACCAACGGGTGACTGCCTCTGTATCAATGTTGCTAAACGCACCACAGCCAGCCATGAACTTGCGTTCCGCCCAGTGGGGCAAAGGGCGATTCATCAACGGCTTCTATACCAAACGCAACGTCACATCCACCCGCAGCAGTAGTCCACCAAAGGAACTTTCCAACCAATCGCGCCTGCCGTTTGACCTGAACGGCGATCCCCTTACAAACGCACTGGTCAATTGGAAAGGGAGCAATCGCGATGATCTGAATTGGCAAGCCGAATATGGCATGGTCTACAACGTATTAGGCGAAGAACGCTTGAGTGTGGGCGCACATGTGGCCTGCTGGGGTCTACCAAACAACAGCAACATTCAGTTGACCAATGCTGGCTATACCGACCGCACTCTGCACATCTGGCGTATACCAGTGCAGACATTTCTAGCTATGCCGGGCACACTATTGCCACCGGATGTCTTCACCTGGAACGTAATTAATTCGTCGTCGCTGGCGGCGTTTGATGATCAGGGCTTAATTCTGGAGCGCGGGCAGCACATCATCGCTTTCTCGCCGTGGTTGCCACTGCGCAGTACGGGTGAGAACGCCGATCTCACCTTGATCACCGGCTTCAATGCCAGCACGACGCTGCCTGCACAGCGTGCCACCCAAATATGGCTATTTAACTGGCGCACGCAGCGTTATCAAAAAGTTGCCGCCAGTGGGGATGACCTGCGTGGTCGGGATGTCTTTCGCGGCCCGTTTCTATCTGCCGCTGGCGAAGTGCGCTTGCGGGTCGATGTGAGTGGCGATCCCATCAGCTTGTCGGATTTGGCGGTGAGTGCGCAGATGCGTTAAGTTGGGATTGCTTGCGCACACGCAGCACAGACCACGCGGCCAGCACCAGAAAGCTAAGCACCGCTATTTCATTAAACAAACCGCCCCACATCCTCAACACAGCATCGTGCAAAGCGTCGCTCAGCAGACGCACTAGCAACGAGACATGTAGCAACGCCAGCGGCGCATAGAGCCAAGGTGAATATACAAAGGGCAGGCGCAATACGCCGGGCACAATCACCGGGGCATGGCCAAAGATCATCGAGAACACAAAGCCGATTAGTACGATATGCAGCATAGCGTCGTAGCCAAAGCCGGCGGTAAACTGTTGAGCGAGCAGCAGCCAAAGTGCGCCCGCAACCCCAAGCCAGACTTGTCCCAGTAGTAAACAGGCAGCGATGAAACGGGTGAGGCCGGACTTGTGAATCGTCCGTCTGGCAATATCGAAGCGCAACATCCACACACTGACGCCCAACAGTGCCGCTCCACAAACGGAGATGCCCATTTGGAACTGCCCAAGGCCAATAAACAGGCCGATAACATACACGGCGACTAGGCCGAATAAGAGCAAATAGAGGGTATGCGACAAGCGCAGCACCCGGCTTAGTTCCACCCGTTCACCAACAATGGTGAGCAGCAGGAAACCAACCCACCACGGAACACTGTGATAAATCGGCCCATCTAGCCACCACAAGCCATTCCCAATACACCACAAAAGCGCGCCCGCACCCATCATGGCATGAGCGGCATCCGGCTTGTGTTTGACAATAAAGATGAAGATGGCAATCAGCCCAAGGCTGCCTGCCACAATCAAACTCCGCCCGATCCAGTCCGGCAGGCCAATGCTGAGCGCCAAGCCGCCCAACCCGGCCAGCGCCGGTGCAGCATACGCCCAGCGCCGTTCCAGCGCCACTGCCCGCTCCAGCGCAATGAGTGCGCCGAGAAAGCCGGACAGCATCAGCGCGCCATGTTGGCTTACCAAATTCGTATGCAGCACGGGCAGCATCCAACCCAAGCGGGCAAGGCCGCCCCACAGTCCCATCAGCAAGCACACCGCAGCTACAGCCATGAGCGCTGGCTTTAGGCGC
>JANMVQ010000147.1:0-19910 GCA_031392845.1 Chloroflexota bacterium | reverse complement strand
TCAAAGAGTTATATCAATACTCACCGCCTGATTCATCAACATGGGAATGGTTTGATTCAATTACCGCTTTCGCGGCGGAAAAAGTCGCTATGTCTCAGTATGGCGGGCGTTTACTGGTGCATGTGAATCGCGATAATCCATCCCTTGCGCCGAAAACCGCAATCATGGATCAACCGATGGGCGTAATACGCGCAGGTCCGCTAAGTCGAAAATCGCTGGTCATCATGAAAGATTCGAAGAACAAGGAACTGGCCAAGGAATTCATCGAATTCATGTTCAAGCCCGAGAACTTGCTGCCGTTTCTGCGCACTGTGCCCATCCATCTCACCCCTCCGCTGAAGTCGCTGCGCGAAAGCCCGCTCTACATGGATGACCCGTTGATTCAAAGCCACCTTGAAGATGCCAAGATCGCATTTGCGGCCGCGGCTTACGGACGCAGCCTGGGCTGGGAATCAGCAAATCACCCGCCCAACCCGTATGCTGGTGCATTGAATGACTCGAGCATTTTGGTCAAGATGATTCAACGCGTCTTGCTGAACAACGAAAAGCCAGAAGATGCCACCGCATGGGCTAAGGGAGAAATTCTGAAGCTACAGGCCAAAGTTGACGCCGAGCGCGCCAAGTAAGTCATTAGCGACTCTGATAACGGACGCTGACGCATATGCATCATGCGCGTCAGCGTCCGCTGCTCAAGGGTGGTTGAACGATGTCAACGCTTCCAAATGTAAGCACCACGGATTCGCGTAAGCGCCGCGCCTCAGGGATTTGGCGTAGCAAAGACGAGCAGGCGTTCTTTTGGATTTCTCTTGCCCCATCTGTTCTTATCACCGCCTCCATTGTGCTCGTGCCCATTGGTTACACTGTAGTCCTGAGCTTCTTTGCGGCCGATACGCTGGGAAGCCGCACTGTCTTCATCGGATTGGGCAACTTCATTGAATTGGCTGCCGATGCACAAGTCTGGCGCGCCCTGGGGCACAGCATCCTGTTTGCTGTGGGCTCAACTGCGCTATCGACTGTGCTCGGGGTGCTCGCTGCGCTAGCGCTCAATCAAAAGTTTTGGGGACGCGAGTTCTTGAAAGCAGCGGCGCTCTTTTCGTATGTCGTGCCCACTATTGTGGTTGCCCTCATGTTCAAACTACTCTTTAACAGCAATGGCATCGTCACGCTGCTGCTCAAGGATCTTGGGTTTGTCGCCGGGTTTGTACCCGTTTTAGGGGATACACGCTATGCAATGCTAGCCGTGGTTGTCATCAGTTCATGGGCATGGTTCCCTTTCACAATGATAAATTGTCTGGCCGGGCTGCAGATGATTCCAGTCAATCTATATGAGTCAGCGGCGATTGACGGTGCCAACAACGTGCGAACTTTCTTTGCCATCACCCTGCCCTTGTTGTTGCCGACCTTGCTCGTCACTGTCTTGGTGCGCCTGATCTGGGCCTTTCGCACATTCGATCTGGTTTGGCTATTGACTCAGGGTGGGCCGATTGATGTAACAACGGTGTTGCCGATTGTGGCCTATCGCGAGGCGTTTGGCACTTACCGCATGGGCTATGCCTCCGCCATCGCTACCGTGTTGATGGCGTTTCTCAGTCTGATTGCCATCGGCTACTTTCGAGCCTATCGCGCAACCAAGCGCACTGGATTGGGGGATGCCTATGGTCGCTAATCCGATCAATCGCGTGTGGCGATATGTGGCGGCTGTGTTGCTGTTGCTGTTCGCAGTCTTCCCGCTATATTGGATGTTGACCACATCGGTCAAACCCTTTCGAGAGATTTTTGTCGGCACGCCCACCTTATTCCCGCGCGAAATTGTGTTCAAGAGCTATGTTGATCTGTTTATCCAGACAAATATGCTTCGGCACACGGCCAATTCCGTGTATGTGGCGCTGATGTGCACCACGGCCACGTTGCTGCTATCTACGATGGTGGCCTATAGCATCACACGCTACGAACATCGGCTGACCGAAGCCGTTGCGCAGCTCATGTTATTCACCTACATGGTGCCTTCGATTGTGCTGCTGATCCCGCTCTACATCCTGCTCAAAACATTGGGCCTTATTAATACCTATACCGGGCTGGTGTTGAGTTATATGACCTTCACCTTGCCCTTCGCTATCTGGATGCAGCGCTCGTTTTTTCAGAGCATTCCAAAATCGTTGGAAGAAGCAGCCTCTATTGACGGCGCAAATCGTTTTCAGTCTTTCTTTCGTATTGTGCTTCCACAGGCTGTGCCCGGTCTTATTTCAACGGCGCTGTTCGTGTTCATGTTGTGTTGGGGCGAATACTTGTATGCCCAGGTGTTGTTGAGCGTCGAAGTCAACAAGACCGTGCCGCTCACGCTGTCGTCACTCACGGGTGGAGGCCAAAACATCAACTTTGGTTTGCTAATGGCGGGTAGCGTTGTGGCAACGTTGCCCATTCTGTTGATTTTTGTGCTGTTGCAGAAATACGTTTTGCGCGGATTTCTCGCTGGCAATGTGGACTGAGCAAAAGAATGCGCTCTTAATAATTACAAACTTACAAAGCAAGTAAAAAAATAATGAAAGCAATTGACCTTCACCAATGGATCGAGCAAGCCGCCCCGCCACACACACCGGCGGATAAGGTGGATGGCATCATGGCGGGTGACCCCGATGCCGAGATTAGCGGGGTGGCTGTGACTTGGCTGCCAAACCTCGATGTGCTGAAACGCAGCGCCGCGGCTGGCTTGAACTTCGTCATCGCCCATGAGCCTGTGTTCTACTGGCATCCTTTCTACTATCCCTCTGGCGATGAGTTTCACATCCCGGCGGGCGACTTGGAGCGCAAAAAAACAACTGTGCCTGGGCGTGCCAAACAAGCGGTAATTGCTGACTCAAACCTTGTGGTCTACCGGCTGCACGATGGCTGGGATCAGTTTGCGAAATTTGGCATGGGCTATTCGCTGGCAGAGTGGCTCGGTTGGTCGGATCGAGCTGTGTCCGACCGCTACATTTACGAGCTGCCGCCGACGCGGTTGGCGAATCTGGCTTCTGATATCGCACAGAAATTGGGCAAAAGCGGCACGCGTTTTGTGGGTGACCCAGACCAAGTCGTGCGGCGCGTCACGCTTGATTGGGGCAGCCCTGGCGCAATCGACATCTTGTTGCGCGCCCATGCCCACGGCTGCGATGTGGCCATTACAGGCGAAGTGGTGGAATGGCGTGATGTCGAGTTCGCGCGCGATATTGGCATTAGCTTAATCACGGCCGGTCACTATGCCACTGAGAATATCGGTATGCGCTCGTTCTATCACTGGTTCAAAGATCAGATGGCTGTGCCACACCCCAGTCTGCGTATCGAATATATAGACTGTCACGACCCTGATCACTTTGCGGTCCCTTAAAGATGCCAACCTCTTTTACTTTTTACCTGGATTGGATCGTCTGTGCGCAGTTCGCCGGTCTATGTTGGGCCAAAGCCAAGGGTCTATATGCAAGCGCAGGTCTGGACGTGACTTTGCTGCCGTGGCAAGAAGACGGACGCACGATTGTCGAAAAAGTTATGGCAGGTGGCGTGTGCGCAGGTTCGAGCGAAGACAACCTTGTGGTGAGTGCCGCGGCCAAGTATGGCAACGTGAAAGTGATTGGAGCGATGTTGCAAGAAACGCCGCTGGTGCTTATGAGCCGACCGGCACAGCGCATTCGCAGCATTCAAGATTTGCGCGGCAAGCGGATTGGCATCCACAGCGATGGCAACCGCGCATTCGAAATGGTGCTGGCGCTAGAAGGAATCGCCCAGGGTGATATTGAGGTTCACGAGGTGACGTTTGACCTTGAGCATCTGCGCCAAAATCGCTTTGATGCCCTGCAAGGCTATCTGATGACTGAGCCGATTCAGCTGGCGGCACTGGGTATTGAGGTGGATGTCTTACCGATCAGCCATCCGCGTTTGCACCCCTACGCGCAAGTATTTTTTGCCAGCACCCAGACCATTGCCAGCGAGCGTGATGTGTTGGCCCGCTTCTTAACCGCATCGCTGGAAGGTTGGCGCGCGGTGTTGACCCACGCCGACGAATCGGCTCATGTCATTGCCCAGATGATGGGCGATCCATCCCTAGCCCAGGAACAACGCCGGATGCTGGATCGTCTGTTGCCGCTGGTGGCGGGTTCATTGCCGATCCACCAGATTGGCACGCTGATTACCGAGCAATGGCAGCGAAATTTGGAAACCTATTTTCAATTCGGCTTGGTTGACAAACCGCTGGCATTGACTGATGTGCTGGATGCGACCCTCTTGCCACGTATGCTATAGACAACAATTCTGATTATGATTTCAATTACTTTGCAACTGGACTGGAAACCCAACGCTCAATTTGCGGGCATATTGTGGGCCCATCATCACGGCTGGTATGCCCGCGCCGGGATAGACCTGACCATTGTGCCTTGGTGGCCTGGCTTTAACCAGATGGATGCGCTAGAGAGCGATGCCAATGTCATCGTCAGCACGGAGGACAACTTGCACCTCTTTGCTCGTGCGCAGGGCAAACCCGTGAAAGCAATCGGCACCATGGTTCAGTTCAGCGGCATCGGCTGGATGACATTGAAGTCGGCGAATATTCGTAGCATCGCGGATTTGAAAGGCAAGCGCATTGGCACACACCCAGATGGGTTGACCGCTATCAAGGTGGCGCTGGCCCAAAATGGCTTGAGTGAACACGATGTGGAACTGGTAGACGTGAGCTATGCCTACGACGAACTACTTGTCAGCAAACAGTTTGATGCGATTCAGTGCTATGTCATCGTTGAGCCGTTTGAGCTGGCGCGCAAAGGCTTTGATCTGCACACCCTGGTCGCCCATGAATCAGGTTACCAGGTTTACTCACAGGTGTTCTCAACCACCGACCGACTCATCGCCAGCCAACGCCCAGCGTTAGTGCAGTTTTTGCGGGTCTCGTTTGATGGTTGGCGCGCTGCGCTGGCGCAACCACAAGCCGGTGCCCGTCTGGTAGTAGAAAGTTACCTGCCCGAAGCCCATTACGAGACCGAGTTGCAATCGCTAATGGCGATGGGGCGCTTTATTGAGGGGGATGTGGGTATGCAAAAGCTAGGCTGGATGACCTCTGAGCGGTGGGCTAAGAGCATCAGTTATTTGGAAACCCATCATTTACTACACCAGCCCTTAACCCCAGAGGAGGTGATGACCAACGCATTGATGGAAGACGTGTATGCGTAGCCCTCGAATTTTTTGACGCATCCATGCCGATGCAAAATCAGATCATGTTTCGTTATATAGGTTTTCAGATTCGTTTTTGGAAGATACCGCGTGGGTCTTTGAGGCCTGCGAGATAGGTGTTTCTATGTTTCGATTTGAATACCTACACAATAGAATTTAAATGAATAAGATTAATCAGACTAGTCAGACACGACGATCGTTTTTGAAGATGACCATTCTCGGGAGTGGGTTGCTGGTAGCCGGATGTGCACCGCCACCGCCTGCTGCACCCAAGGCAGCTGACGCGCCCAAAGCCGCCGCCGGTGGTCGCCTCGCCAAGATCAAAGCTGCGGGCAAGTTCACCTATGGCATGGAGGCACAGTACCGACCGTTCGAGTTCCGCGACAAAGACAACAAAATTGTGGGCTATGACGTAGATCTGGCCGATGCCATTGCTGCCAAATGGAGCGTGAAGGCCGAGCCGGTCGACACCAACTGGAGCACTGTCATTGAGACGATGTACAACGATGGCTTTGACTTTATTCAGGGCGGCATGACCGCGACTGAAAAGCGCTTCAAAAAGGTGAACTTCTCGGTGCCATATATGGATGCCGGTTCGGGCATTCTGGTGCGCGCTGGCGAGGGCATCAGTGATCGCAAAGCACTGGATGGCAAAATTGTGAGCGCAGGCACCGGCACTCCATCCATTGATCAACTTAAAGTCACGGCAGAGGAGTTGGGCATCAAATACAAGGAAGACATCAAGAGCTTTGATGACGACGCCGCCGCTTACGAGGCTCTAAAAGCCAAGCGTGTGGATGCTTACGCCAGTTCGGTAGTGAGCTTGAACGAGTTTGCTAAGGCTAACCCAGGTTTCGAGATATTCGTGTTCAAGAGTGAGAAATGGAAAGCCGAGTGGTCTGTCGCGGCCTTTCGCAAAGAAGACGAGGATCTGCGTAGCGCGTTTAACGAAACGGTCTTGGCGATGAAGAAGGATGGATCGCTGGCAAAACTGCAGGAGAAGTGGTTTGGACGCTCGTTCGAGACCAGTGATACACCACCGACTTGGTAAATCAGCATGATTGACTTTCCTTTCATCATCGAGATACTGCCGCGCGTGGGTGGGGCATTGCTTACCACCATCGTCGTGAGTCTGATTTCGTTGGTGTTAGGTACGATTGTAGGCGTGGGGCTGGGCATAATCAAAACGCTCAGCCTCCGCCGCAGCCTCATCCGCACAGTTATTGATGCATTTGTGTGGGTGGTGCGTGGCACCCCCATCGTGATTCAAATCTATGCCTTCTTCTTTTTGCTGCCCAAAGCGGGCGTAAAGCTGGATGTGTTCTGGGTGGGAGTGATTGCGCTCACTGTCAACTCGGCGGGTTATCAGGTGGACATCGTACGGTCGGCTATTGAGAGCATCGACAAAGGCCAGCGCGAAGCAGCACTTTCGATTGGCATGCCGGATACGCTGGCGATGCGTCTGATTGTGTTGCCACAAGCGTGGCGCCGTATGATCCCGCCGTTGACCAATGAGCTGGCTAATTTGATCAAGGCTTCGTCGGCGCTGTCTTTTGTCGCCTTATTTGAGTTGACCAAAGCCAGCAATGCCATTATCGCGGGCACGTTTAAGTTTGCAGAGGTGTTGATCTTGGAATCATTGTTGTATTTCGCAGTCATTCAGGTGCTGGTGTATGGCTCGCGCTATCTAGAGCAGCGGGCTTTTAGCGCAGCGAGGGCCAGATAAATGTCGTTACTCAAGATCGAAGGATTGGGCAAAACCTATACCGCGCCTGGTGGTGGCAACATTCAGGCCTTGATTGATGCAAATCTGAGCGTGGAAACCGGTCAGCACGTGGTGTTTATCGGTGCCAGTGGTTCGGGCAAAAGCACTTTGCTGCGTTGCATTAACCGGCTCGAAACTCCCAGCCAGGGCACGGTCTGGCTGGATGGGCAACCCATTGGTGGCCGTTTTGACGCCAATGGCATATGGCAACCCATTACCGCTCGTGAACTGGCCATGCAGCGACGCGAAATCGGTATGGTGTTTCAGGGGTTTCATCTGTTTGCCCATCTTTCTGCGTTGGACAATATTGCAATTGGGCCACACGAAGTGTTGAAGAAACCGCTGGAGACCTGTCGCCAACAAGCCCGCACATTGCTGGATAAAGTCCATCTGGGCAAGCATGCGGATAAATACCCGGCTCAACTTTCCGGGGGTGAGCAACAACGCGTGGCGATTGCGCGCGCACTTGCAATGAACCCCAAGTTAATGCTATTTGATGAGCCGACCTCGGCCTTGGACCCGCGCCTGACCCACGAAGTGCTAGCGGTGATGCAGGAGCTGGCCCAGGAAGGCATGACGATGCTGGTGGTGACGCATGAGATGAACTTTGCCCGGCGAGTGGCCGACGTAGTGGTGTTTATGGAGCAGGGTCGCATCGTCGAAGTAGGCCCGCCACAGGCCCTGTTTGAGCAACCTCAGATGGAATTGACCAAACAATTTTTGAGCTATGTGATGTGACATGCTGGATTTTGATTTCATGCGGCAGATATTGCCGGACCTTTTACAAGCAGCGCTGATCACAGTCGAGATCAGCACCTTGGCAGTGCTGTTCGGTATTGTCTCGGGCGGGGTGTTTGGTAGCTTGCGGGTGATTGGGCCACGTTGGGCGCAGACACTCATTCAAATTGTGGTGGACTATATTCGAGGCGTACCACCACTGGTGCATATCGCGCTTATCTATTTCACCCTGCCGCGTTTTGGCATTTTCTTGAATGAGTTCTGGACCGGTGTGGTGGCCCTAACGATCATTGCGACTGGCTATGAAGTGGAGATTGTGCGCGCGGCAATCGAAAGCATCGACAAAGGCCAGCGTGAAGCTGCCCGGGCCATTGGTATGACTGAGCCATTGGCCTTGCGCACCATTCTGTTGCCGCAGGCTGCCCGCCGCATGATTCCGGCGCTGACCAACGAATTGGCCAATGTAGTGAAGGCGTCGTCGTTGTTATCAATAATCGCTGTCAAAGAGATCACTCAGGTGGGCAATGCGCTCATATTTGATTACTTTGTATTTACCGAAATCATTATCGAGATGGCGGTGCTGTATTTGCTCATCGTCAGCGTGTTGCAAGTGGCGTCGCGCTTTCTGGAAGAGCGCGTGTTCGCCTTTGGTAATGTGACGCAACCAACCATTCAAGATATTCGTTAAGAACCTATCTCTAAACTGACGGGTAAGCATCCTGAGCGAAGTCGAAGGATGCGGACATGAACGGTTTAGAGATAGGCTCTAAGAAGAAAAATAAGATCGAGGTGTTTTGTGCAAATTCAGACCAACTCAACATTTATTCCCAAACATGCGACGCTGCCCATTCGACCTATCCCCAACTTTTGTGGGCCGAACGGCGAGCGTGTCGTCGTCGCCATCGGCTGGCACGTAGACGCTGAGTCCGGTGTGCTGGCTGCCGACCCTAAGGCGGCCACCCATCTGACAGCGCTAGGTGAGGCCGCGTTTGGCGTGGTGACAGCGCTGCCGCGCATCTTGCAAATGCACAAAGACACCGGCGTGCCCGGCTCATTTTTTGTGCCGGGCTACGTGTGTGATTGTCATCCCGCTCACATCAGTCGAATCACCGAGGCCGGTTACGAGATTGCCCATCACGGTTATATGCACGAAAACTGTTTTGGGCTCGATGATGCGCAGCAACGTGATGTGTTTGGTCAGGGTATCGCTGCGATCCGGCGTGTGTATGGCAAAGCCCCCGCGGGCTGGAGCGCGCCGGGTTGGGGTGTGCGCCCCAGCACATTAGACTTGATCGCCGAGTTGGGTATGACCTACGACGCCAGCCTGATGGACTATGACACACCCTACATCATCTCAACCCGCCATGGGGACTTGATCGAATTACCCACCAGCATGGTGCTGGACGATTGGGAGATTTACGGCGGCTCGCCGCATCCAGGTGGGGGCATCAACGCGCCTGCCGAAGCGGCCTTCCAGATTTGGAAAGAAGAGTTTGATGGCCTGCGTCACTATGGGGGTTTGTATACCACTACCTTCCACCCGAATCTTACTGGGCGGCCTGGACGGCTGCGCATGATGTATCGCTTGATCGAGCACATGCAGCAGTTTAATGATGTGTGGTTCGCCTCGTGTGAGCAAGTTGCTGCGCACATCCGAACGTTGATCTAAACTTAGGGCCAATCCATGATGCTTCCACCCTTAATCCAAATCGACGAGTATTCACTCACAGAGCAGGTCTTCCACACCCTAAAACAAGGGATTTTGTCTTTGCAGATCAAGCCGCGCGAGTACTTGATCATCGGCGAGGTCGCAGAACAATATGGCTTGAGTCGCACCCCAGTGCGTGAGGCCCTTATTATGCTAGAGCGTGAGGGTTGGGTAGAGAACGATGGGCGACGCGGGTCAAAGGTCACTGTCCCCTCGGCGGAAAGCATTTTGCATGTCATCGAAATTCAGGCAGTATTGGAGAGCTATGTAGCGCGCCGCGCAGCTGAATTGTTGACAGATGCGGACTTAAACGTTATCGAGCAACTCCTGAATGAGGCAGATGAGCAAATATGTGCGAATAATGCTGAGCAAGCCCATCTGCTGGGTGCAGGCTTTCATGGGCGGCTGGCCCAACCCCTTGCCAATCCGCGACTCTGTGCGGAGATTGTGGCGTTGACGCAACACGTGGATCGGGTGCGTCCGCTCGTCTGGCGCAAAGACCGCGCGCCGATTGAGGAATCTGCCAAACAACACCGCGCCATCTTTAAGGCGCTCCGTGCGCGTGATGCGGATAAGGCGGGACAGCTCATGTTTGATCACACCGTGTGGTTCGAGAAAGAATTGTCGGTAGCGTTGTTGCACTTGTAGCGATGTGTATCTTGGCACTCCCTAATTTGGGATGGAGGTTTTAGCCAAGTTGATTTGGGAATCGACCTCTTTCATCAGTACGGGTTCGACGGCATCATGTCCCATCCAATCAAACTGTGAACCCGTGTAGCCCCGCCTTCACTAAACAGTTTGAGCTGGACGCTGTCTGGGTGAGACGGGTAGATCCGGCGCAGCGCAGCTTGCCGGTCGTTGGCAAACACTTCGACCACGGATTTGTCGACCTAAATGTTCCGCATCTGCCAAACATTCAGCGCCTTCAGCGTAGCATCCTTGCCCTGGGCGCGCAGCGAGACCCCGAGGCTGTCTGAGCGCTCAGGATAGACCCGCAGGGCCACACACTGCTTGCCGTTGACAAAAACCTCGACCACGCTCTTGTCCACAAACACGCGTAACTTCAGCGGCTCGTCGGGCGCGAGCAACACCGGCGCGGTCTCGGGTGCGCGCGAACGCACGTCTGGTGCTGTAGATGAATAAGACGAATCAATCGTTATCAAGCTGTCGGTGGCGGTGCGCAGTCCGTCACGGCCCCAGCCGTTATAACGTTCCCAGTTTCGGTAGCCGCGCTCGCGATAAAAGGCGATCCGGGTGAACTCTTCTTTGCCGGGCGACCGCAACACATTCAACTCGACCAGCGGGGCGTCGTTTGTGTCGATCTCGGCGATCAGCTCGATGGCGTTGCCCTCAATCTGTTCGAGCACGATCTCTTGGTTGGCGGGCAGTGTCATCGCGCCAATGCGTTGGTGGTTGCCGCGTAGCGATTCAATGTCACCCGCCGGTTCCACGGCCAGCGCGTCGCGGCCCAACTTGTCGTCACCCAGCAGAGTCAAGCGGCGTGGCAGGGTCATGATGTGGTCCCAGCCCGCAGTCGGTTTGGCTTGGTTCATATTGAAGATCGCAATCACGCCACCCGCACCATCGGGTGTAGCCGAGGGCGCATGCACGCCGCCGGGTGGGAACGCCCCAAAGTTGAACTTGTGATGGGCAGTCACCCTGAACTTATCACGCGCTTTGTCGTAATCACCCAAGAGCGCTTGCCCGCCACTCATGTGGCTGAAGAAGAGCAAGATATACCGGTCACCAATCGGCCAGAAGTATGGGCAGGCGCCGTCGTCGCCGATCAGGGTGAAGGCATCGCCTTCGACAAACGGATGCAGATACTCCCAGGTGATCAGATCACGCGACTTGAACAAGAAGTCGGCGGCGCGTCGCTTGCCCGAGGGCACGTGCGGCAAGGTGCCACCCGAAAGCGCGTAGTAGACGCCGTCCTTTTGCCAGATGCAGGGATCAAACACCGAGTAAGGCAAGGCTGGGCCATCCGGTTTGGCCATTGGAATCACGGCTTGGCCGGTCAGCTTTTCCCAGTTGAGTAGCAGCGGGTCGTGCGACAGCGCGACCATGTTGCCGACCTTGGTGCCGTGATACATTGCAATCACGCGGTCTTGTTCGACCAACGCCGCGCCGGAGAAACAACAGTCTTCGGGATTGGGATAAATCGCGTAGGGCAGATCACGCCAATGAATCAGATCGTCGCTCACCGCATGTCCCCAGTGCTGCCTCGGATCTTCGGGCGGATAGGCTTGATAGAACAGGTGCCAACGCCCCTGCCAGAAGCACAGCCCGTTGGGATCGTTGAGCGTATTTTCCGGATTGACGTAGTGATAGATGGGGCGATGCGGATCGTTGGCATAGCGCTGGCGGGCGTCGCGCAGCCGCTGCATGAGCGGATTGACTTTGAGCTGGGCTTCCTGTTCCGCTAGGGTGTTGGCAAAGCCATATTGCGGGACCAGAGAGGTGCGGTTTGGGAGTTGCATAGGTGCTAATTATTTTCGCACAAAAACAAGAACGCGTGATCGGTGCTGGCGGGCTATACACTTAGAACTTACGCGAATGTCACCCTGTCGGCTGCACAGCAAGCTTCTTCGACTGCGCTCAGGATGCTTACGCGTAAGTCCTAATCTGGCGAATCTAGGCCGCGTTCACACGCTTGGGCAGTTTCCAAGCGGGGCGGATAAAGTGGCAGGTGTAACCGTTTGGATACTTCTCTAAATAATCCTGATGTTCAGGCTCCGCCTCCCAGAAATCTCTAACGGGCTCCAGTTCGGTCACGACCTTGTTGGGCCAAAGACCTGACGCATTCACATCTGCAATCGTATCTTCGGCAATGCGTTTCTGGTCAGGGGACCCATAGTAGATCGCAGAGCGGTAGGCTCTGCCACGGTCATTGCCTTGACGATTCGATGTCGTCGGATCGTGAATCTGGAAGAAGAATTCCAACATCGTCCGATAGTTGGTCATCTCGGGGTTGAAGGTGATTTCAATGCCTTCTGCATGGTCACCGTGGTTGCGATAGGTCGCATGCGCAACATCACCCCCGGTATAACCAACCCGGGTGCTGATGACCCCGGGCAGCTTGCGGATCAGGTCTTGCATTCCCCAAAAACAACCCCCAGCCAATACTGCACGTTCATTTGCCATTTTCATAGTCCTCCAAAAGTTCTCTATAGAATAATTCGATCAAATAACAATCATGTTGCTTTGCCCAACAAATTTAGGCCGTCATTGCGGTGAGCTGAAAGTCATAATGCACACCGCTCATCTCCTCGGACATTTGCCACAGTTGCTTGGCCGAAGACAGATCATACGAACGTTCGCTCGACAGCACTTTAGCGGGATAACCCCGCATACCGGCCATGCCCGTCGGGCCGATGTAGTCGCAGCCGTTCACGCTCGGTGCGGTGGCCGCATACAGGGTGGGCAATGCGCCCATGGCCGGGCTTTGGGCGAACAGCCGATTGGCCACACTCATGATTGCTTCCTGTGCCCGTGAACCCTCCATGCGTGGGCCAGCTGCTTGCAAATTGGTGGCGGCATAGCCAGGGTGACAGCCCACGCTGATGGCACGTGCGCCGGCCGCTTCTAAGCGCCGCTGCAGCTCGTAAGCAAATAACAGATTTGCCAACTTGCTTTGGCTGTAAGCGCGCCGGCGGTCGTAGGTTTTCGTCCCATTCAGGTCGCCAAAATCCATCACCCCACTGGCGTGCAGACCGCTGCTCACGGTCACCACGCGCGCGCCTGGGGTAGCCAGAATGGCTGGCAGCAACAGCCCGGTCAGCGCAAAGTGGCCGAGGTGATTCGTCCCGAATTGCATCTCGAAGCCGTTGGCTGTCTGGCGAAAGGGCAATGCCATCACTCCAGCATTGTTCAGGAGCAGCGGGAGCGATGGGTAGCGTTTCAAAAACGCTTCTGCAAAGCGCCGAATGCTATCCGTATCGGACAGATCGAGCGGCATCACCTCGATGGACGCCTTTGGATGTTCGCGCTGGATGCTACCTGCTGCTTCTTGGCCCTTCGCCGCGCTGCGCACCGCCAGGATGACCTGTGCCCCTTTGCCTGCTAAAGCTTTCGCGGCTTCGTATCCGATGCCACTGTTGCCGCCGGTCACAATCGTCACTTTGCCACTTTGATCTGGAATATCGTCAGTTGTCCACCTATTGGTTGCCATACTTTATGGTCTCATAACTAAATGAATCGTTACTCACAATCAGTCAAGTGGACCGACCAGTAGTTTCGCACCGCAGTGAATGCAAATGGTTTGTAGCGCAAGTCCTGCTGCAAATGAGTATGGACTGGCCGAGTGACCGGTTTGTGTACCTTCACTGTGTGCTGTAATGCCCACACCTATGAGTCATTTGTCCACGCACTTACCCACCATCATTCAAGGCGGTATGGGGGTCGCCATTTCCAACTGGCGGCTTGCGAAAACGGTCTCGCAGTTGGGGCAACTCGGAGTCGTTTCTGGAACGGGTATCAGTCGGATACTGGCGAGCCGATTGATGGAGGGTGATATATCTGGCCTGATGCGCCACGCGTTATCCCATTTCCTGCTGGCGGAGCCGGTGCAGAACATTCTCGACCACTATTTCATCCTGGGTGGAAAAGCGGTTGATGCGCCGTATAGATCGCAACCTGTCTATACCATCCGCCCACCCAAGTTCCTCGATCAAATGACAGCGATTGCGAATTTCGTTGAAGTATTTCTGGCCAAAGAGAATCACGGGGGCGTTGAGTCGGGTGTTGTCGGTATTAATTTGCTTGAAAAGGTCCAGTTGCCCAATCTGGCCTCTCTATATGGTGCGATGTTGGCCGGGGTGAATTATGTGCTTATGGGTGCAGGCATTCCTACCCAAGTGCCCGGCATCCTCGACCGGCTGGTCAATCACGAACCGGTTAGTTATCGCCTCGATGTGCACGACGCTGCACCGGATGAGGATGTGCGCATTTACTTCGATCCAGAACGTATCTTCCCGGGTATCTCCAAACTTGTCGGACCACTCAAGCGCCCCAAGTTCTTGCCGATCATTTCGTCTGCATTGCTGGCCCAAGCGTTGATCAAACGCAGCGAGGGCGCAGTGGACGGCTTCGTGATCGAAGGTCCGACCGCCGGCGGTCACAATGCGCCACCCCGTGGTGCGATGAAGTTGAATGACAATGGTGAACCGATCTATGGGGATAAAGATATTGTCGATTTGGAAAGGATAAAACAGCTTGGGCGGCCCTTCTGGCTGGCCGGCGGGCGCGGACATCCTGACCAACTGAAGTCTGCCCTTGAAGCCGGGGCCACTGGCATTCAAGTGGGAACGGCCTTTGCCCTCTGCGATGAATCGGGTATGGAATCAGGCCTGAAGAAGCAGGTGCTTCAGCAGGTACTTAACGGAGAAGCGCAGATTTTCACCAGCCCCACCGCATCCCCAACCGGCTTTCCGTTCAAGGTTGCAAGTGTTCCAGGTACGGCGTCCGAAACAGATGTGTACGATGCGCGCGAACGTATTTGCGATGTGAGTTTGCTCCGCACGATTTTTAAAGATCAAGAGGGTTCGCTCAATTATCGCTGTCCTGCCGAACGAGTGGATGATTATGTTCGTAAAGGCGGAAAGGTGGAAGACACGCTTGGGCGGACCTGTTTGTGCAACAACCTGATCGCCGCGGCGGGCTTCCCCCAACAACGCAGAAATGGCTATATCGAGCCGCCGATTGTCACCTCGGGCGATGATCTTGTGAGCGTCAGCCAGTTCGTCAAAGCAGGTCAGGTCAGCTATACGGCCAAGGATGTGATTGACTGGATCGCGCCCTCATGAAACCCCTAGCAGGTCTTCAAGGCCGGCCTATGCCAAAAATCAGCGCCAGACATCCGCTTGCCGATTCCTGAAGTGGAGCGATACTTGTCCACAGGTAGCACGAGTAAATGGAGGCACGGATGACCCTAATTGACCCTGATCGGCGGCAGCAACTACTTGAATCTGGATTCTGCATTGTTAAAAATGTGCTCGACACAGCCATGCTCAATGAGTTGCGGCGGGTGACGGATCGATTGATCGATGGGATCTCAGCAGACGATGTTGAGAAATACAAATACCAAGGCACGAATGTGCAGGTGGCTTATCAGGATCCCGTCTTTGCGCGTCTGTTTGCATGGCCGGCGGCACTTCAGGCGTTGGCCGCCCTGGGGTTTGACCAGCCCAAGTTCTGGAGCGGGTTCATGTTGAGCAAGCCACCGCACGGCCCGCCGCTGTATTGGCATCAGGATTGGTGGGCATGGGAAGAGCCGGTCAGCCTGCGACCTGAACCGCCGCAAATTTTCCTCATGTACTACCTGACTGGCACAAACCGTGAAAATGGTTGCCTGCGCGTCATTCCTGGCACACATCACAAGCGCATTGCACTGCACAACTTACTGCACGAGGCCCACACCGATGCCACCCGTGCCGCCACGCTCGACGCGCCAGAATTTATTCAGCACCCTGATGAAGTTGAGGTGATGGTGGAGGCCGGGGACTTGGTGATCGGCGATGCGCGGGTGCTACACGCGGCTCATCAGAACAAGACCGATAAGCACCGCACGCTGCTCACACTTTGGTACTTGCCGGATTATGAAACTTTGCCAGATTCAATTAAGGTGCGCACGGCGCGCAAAACACCACTGCACCCGCCAGATTGGTGGGAAGGTGACGCCGGTAAGGCTGTTGAGCCGCTGGTGCCGTGGTATCACGGCGACGCGGTCCCGGCGAATTGGAACCGTATGCCCAACATGTTGCATGATGAGTGATGGCACTTGTGCCAAACCGCTGTCTCTGGTATACCTTATACGTCTATGAATTCAGAGCCGCATTTGCGTGACCCCATTCCACCCGCTGTTCGTTTCGCTGATCCAACCCTTGGGCAGACAATCGGTCTTGGCGAACGCTTTCGGCGTTGGCGCTTTCACCACCGGCAGGCTTTTGAGGGCTGGCTAATTCTCACGCCCATCCTGCTTTATTTCTCGTTTTTCTTCCTCTTTCCGGTTGTCTCCAGCTTGGTGCTCAGCTTTACGCGCTGGTCTGGGCTGAGTGGGTCACCCACCTGGGTGGGCTTTGGCAACTACGTACGCTACTTCACGGACTCAACTTACCGTCAAGTCATATTCAACACCGTGCTATTTGCAGTCTCGATTCTGTTGCTGCAAACCGGGATCGCGTTCTTGATCGCGCTGCTGCTGAATGCCAAGATTCGCGGACGTGGGCTGTTTCGGGCGGCATGGTATGTGCCTACCCTGACCTCGGCCGCGGTCATGGCGCAGGTGGCGTCCATCTTTATTGCGCCCAGTGGCGGGGTGATTAACTCGCTGTTGCAAAGCCTGGGGCAACCGCCGATCATCTTTTACGTCCAAGTCGATTGGATGCGCGTCATTATCGTTTTGTTCTCGGTGTGGCGTGGGGTGGGTGGGCCGGTCGTGCTGTATCTGGCGGCCTTGCAGGGGATTCACCAGGAGATCTATGAAGCTGCTCAAATGGATGGTGCGACGGGCGGGCAGCTCTTGCGTTATATCACCTTGCCATTGCTCACACCGATGACCATCTTTGTGCTCATCACCGGCATTATTGGCACTGCCCAAATTTTCGAAGCGGTGCTGTTTCTTAGTAAGGGCGGCCCAGCCAACTTGACCAATGTCCTCATGCTTCAGATCTATCAAGATGCCTTTTCCAACTCGAATATCGGCATCGCCAGCACCGGCGCCATCATCCTGGGTGTGTTGCTATTGGTGTTCTCGATCTTCAATATCCGCTTTATGAGTCGCGGCAGCGTCGCCAACTAATCTATGAGTGCTGAACCACTAGAACTACCCAAGCGTGCACAACGCAAATTCAGACCTGATCGGATTGGCCTCTACGCCGCGCTGATCATCAGCTCTTTGATCATGGCCTTCCCACTGTTGTTTAGCCTATCCGGCTCGGTCTCGTCGTTAGAAGACTACATCCGGACGCCCTGGTTTCCTATCCCTTACCAATTTTCACTGGACAATTACCTGCG
This sequence comes from Chloroflexota bacterium, assembly GCA_031392845.1. Lineage (GTDB taxonomy): Bacteria > Chloroflexota > Anaerolineae > J036 > Brachytrichaceae > JANMVQ01. Next base: position 2,493 of record JANMVQ010000147.1, on the reverse strand, counting down.
TGTTATCTTTGACATCACTTCTAGCAGTCTTTCGCCAGTCATGCTCTGGGTGCGCAACACCCTCATTCGGGCGGCCTGGTACATCATCATTCCGGCTATCGTGGCAGTGATGGGAGGCTACGTATTTGCCAAGTTGCGTTTCAAGGGCCGCGATAGCGCCTTTCTCTATCTGCTCAGTTCGATGATGTTGCCGGGCATTGTTTTTCAAATCCCGACGTTTGTCATGATGGCACGCTGGCCCTTGATGGGTGGCAATGATATTTACGGACAGGGTGGGCAGGGCATGATCAATCAATGGCCCTCGCTATTGATTACGGGCTTGGTCAATGTGTTTTACATCTTCATGTTCCGCCAGACCTTCGTGACGATACCGGGCGATTTTGAAGAAGCTGCCCGAGTCGACGGCGCAGGCACACTGCGTTGTTTGTGGGATGTGTATCTGCCGATGCTCAAGCCCACGCTGGTTGTGTTGATCATCTTTCAATTTGTCGCCATTTGGAATGATTACCTTTGGCCAACGTTTGTTGTGACGGGCAACAAAGACTTGTGGGTGCTGGCGCAGGGTTTTCAATATCTAGCGTTGGCCAGTACGACCCTCAAAGGTATGCCGGGCGTTACCGATTACCCATTCACTTTTGCTATGGCCATGTTCACGGTGTTGCCATTGATATTCATTTACCTGTTCATGCAGCGCTATTTTGTGGAAGGCGTGCAAGGGTTTGCCATTAAGGGCTAAATTTTCATGAGGAGGTGAAGCGAGTCATACAGTGGACCTCACATCAGCATTTCTTGAATGTCGTGCCATGTGTTGTCAACATGCGACGGTTCAAGTTTGATCGGATGCACACGCAACAAATTGATGTTGTTAACGAGAACCCGTGCTAAACAGTAAGAAAGATCATTCAGCAGAATAAAATGACCGCGTCCTTCGACTTTGCGCATCGCGCTTTGCGTGCGCTCCGCTCAGGATGCTTGGCCGTTAATTATTTTGCAATGACCAATGACATACGATTCAGTGATTTGAAGAACGAAATTAGGAGAAATAGAACGATGAACAATAAGATTAGCCGCCGACAGTTTATCCGCACCGCTACCGGGGCCGCCGCCCTGGGGGGTGCCGCCAGCATTATGGCCGCGTGCGCCCCAGGCCAAGTGCCGGGTGCACAACGCGTCGTTGAAGTCACCCGTGAAGTGCAGGTGACCTCCGCCCCCGCCTCTGGAGCCGCAGCATCTGGCCCACGCACCCTGACTGTGTGGGGATCGGGTTTGGACTTGGGAGCAATGGAGAAAGACCCCAAAGGCAAGGGCGCAGCGTTGCTAGCGCATAAAGAAGCGTTCCTAGCCAAAAACCCCGGCACCACCGTGGTGTGGGAAGACCATGGCTGGGACGAGGCATTGCGCCAGAATATCGTCACCGCGCTGTTGGGCGGCACTCAGCCCGATGCCATTGTTGGTGAGAACTTCTTCCAGCAATACGCGGCCCTCAATGCGCTGCTGCCGATTGACGATGTGTTGACCAAGGAAGTGTTGGATAACTCAATCGTCGGTACCCACAAAGCTGCCCTCTACAATGGCAAGCACTATGGCCTGTCTTGGATCTCCGGCTGCTTCGGCTTTGAGGGCAACCCCAACGTACTCGAGGAAGCGGGTGTCGAGCCAAAACTCCCCGCTACATGGGATGAGCTGGCCGCGGTGGCCGAGAAGGTGACCAGCAAAGGCAAAGCGGCAGGCTACACCTTGCAAGGACCACTCGGCTTCTCCGTGGGCGGTATGTTCCGTCTGGCGGTGTATATGCAGCAGTCGGGCAGTACGCTAAACAAACCGGATGACCCTTTCAAACCTAACTTTGATGACCCCAAGAGTTTCCCGGTGTGGGAGTTTGTGCGCAAGATGCTGCCATTTATGCCGCCCGGTTTGGCCTTCGAGGCTGATGAGGGCAAAGTGTATTCGCAGCTCTTTGCTGGCAAGTCGGCCTTCCAGATGGCTGGATCGTGGCATGTGGGTTGGGCCAAAGACAGCGGGCTGAAGAACGCCATCTACGGCGCAGTGCCGATTCCGGCCGGCGGCAAGCCTGCCAGCTATGTGGTTGGCAATGTGATCTATGGCGCGATGGCCGCCAGCAAAGTGCCTGATCTGGCTTTGGATTGGGTGATCGCCTCGCAGGCGGCTACCGTGCAAGACATCGTCTTTAAGTCTTCCGGACGCTTGCCTTCGACCATAAAAGCCACCGAGGCACTGTTGAAAGATGGCAATGTCGACGATGCCACCAAGAAATTCGCCGGGTTGCTCAAGGACAGCGACCTGGGCATTCTGCCGCAGTGGAACAAGGAGCCGAACAAGCTCAACAGCCTTTGGAACGACCTGTTCACCGCGGTGCTGACGACCAAGACCGATGTGGCCTCATTGGCCGCCGATGCGCAGAAGAAGGCGCTAGAAGTGTTGACCGCCGCCTGATATCGGGATGTGCTTTTTAGTCGGCCCACAAGGGCCGAC
>JANMVQ010000122.1:0-5227 GCA_031392845.1 Chloroflexota bacterium | reverse complement strand
AATTGGAGCGAAGAGGAGTTGAAGCATGGCAAAGTCATCCACATCAAAGGCTTTCCGAAAGGGCATCGCGTCAAACTGTTTCGGCTGGTGATCTCTAAAGATCGCACGGACTATGTTGTGACCAATGACATGACTCAGGACAACACACAGGCGACACAAGAGGTGTGTGGCTTGCGCTGGAAGATTGAGCAGTTTCACCGCGAAGCCAAGCAAGTGACCGGCCTAGAAATGTGTCAATGCCGTTTGCAGCGCATTCAACGTAATCACATCGCGTGTGCCATTCTGGTCTGGATTCGTCTCAAACAGGTGGCTGCCGAAACAGGCAAGACGATCTATCAGTTAAAGCATGGTTTGCTTGATGATTATATGCGTCAATTCCTGCGTAAACCACCCATCAAAATGACATTCGCGTAAGTCCTAAGTTAAGTGAGTGAACCACTCTACACAGCACAAAACTGTCTTTGTAACGCAATACATGCCGATTTGCATGAGGTGTTTTTGAGTTATTGATGACTGATTTTGCCCAATCGCTATTTCTGGCCGGGCGTCGCGGCACGGTTTGGTTGGGTGGGGCTATGGCTGGATTTGCCTGAAATCGACTGGGCCGAAGTCAGAAATGTGTTGGAGATTGCGCATCGCCAGACTTTAGCCCGGGCCAAGCACATTGCATCTGCACATCGACGACCGTAGCGTTATCTTCACCGAAAATAAAAGTTGCGTCAACCCGATATCCGCGAAAGGCGTGGGCCATCCAGAACCGGGTGTCACCCCACATCTGCTCATGCGGGATGGCGTTCACCTCCACCCACATGGGTTCGATCTCGCGGGTCTCGATTGGCTCGCCTTGCCAATGCCATGCGATATACGTATAAGCACGCATACTCCACTGTAGTTTGTGGGGAAACAAAAACGTCAGTACACCCACGGGTTGCAAGTCAGTTTCGATAATATGAACACCGATTTCCTCGTGAATCTCACGCAGGGTTGCCGCAATAATGGTCTCGCCAGTCTCCACTTTGCCCCCGATACCGACAAACTTTCCTGCACCCAGCCCCTGTTTTTTGCGGCCCAATAAAATTTCTTGGATATGTTGATTTTTGTTGCCGCGCACGAGGAAACATTCCGTCACATCAGGTATGGCATTAGATAAGTCGCTGGAACCCGGGTGGGTGGGTTTATTAGTATTGCTTTGATTGCTTTGCATGAGGGTGCTATTTCACCACACCCAATCTAATTGAACCTTGTATATGCTTAGGATCTGGTGCATATGCTGATGTAGGTTATGTACTACAATACCTGCACCATGAAATTAAAAGCAACCCATCATGTGGCGATCTTTACCCAAAACTTTGCCGCACTGGAGAAGTTCTACACCCAAACTCTAGGCTTCCTCGTGACCAAGCGCTGGGACGATGTAACGATTATCTTTATCGATATTGGCAGCACCACGATCGAGTTGATAGGCCGTGATACCGCTCCAGCTGCAGATTCACCCGCCGGTGCCATCAATCACATTGCGTTGCATGTTGATGACGTGGATGCAGCCTATCAAGAATTAGTTGCCAAAGGCGTAAAAATTAAGAGCGCGCCTGCCAACTTCAAAGAGGTTCGCATTTGCTTCTTCTTTGACCCCGACGGTAATACCTTGGAATTGGTCGAAGACCCACACACACCTGGGAAGTAGAAGGAATCCTCACGATGGCAACTCGTTACGGTTATCACGGCGCATTATTGCATGCCTACTTCAGCTCTGCTTTTACCGCAGCATATAAGGTCTCGGCGTGCAGTTCTTTGAGCGACAAACAATTAGCGTCCAAGTTCTCGGCCAACTTGCGGGCCAATCCTTGGTCAAACGCGATGTGCTCCATGTTGATCACCACCGAACGGACATGTTCATCGCGAATCTGGTTGGCGACCTTGTGCGCCTCGATCTGTGGCGGCAGACTCCCCATGCTGACATTGCCCGCGCCATCGGTCAGTATGATCATCAGCGGCATCACATCTGGGTGCAGGTTCTTCTCACGCTTGATCACATGCAGCGAGAGCGCCAGCCCAGCTGTGAGCGGCGTTTTACCACCCACTGGGATTTCCGACAACGCCTTCTGGGCCAGATCAACGGACGATGTCGGCGGCAACACCAACGTAGCCGTGTTCTTCTGAAACACCACCAAACCCACCCGGTCGCGCCGCTGATAAGCATCCGTCAACAACGACATGATCGCGCCCTTTGTCGCCATCATGCGCTCTGCTACGGCCATACTCCACGACGCATCCACCACAAACAAAATCAAGTTCGCCGAACGTCGTACCCGGATTTTCTTGTGCAGGTCTGTTTTGCGAATAAGAAAAGCAGGAGACGGCGGACGGGCGACCGACGATGGACGATTGACCACCGCAGATGTTAACTCGTCGGTCGTCGGCGCTCGGTCGTCACCGACCTGTCCCTCGTTCTCCTCACGCCGCTTCTTCTGATGCACCGCTGCCGCCCGCAGGGTCGCGTCAAACGCCAGATCAGTGACTTTACCGGTGGCGAGTTGCGCGCGGATATAACGACCCCGTTTGCGCTTAGTCTTGGTCATGCTGCGCTTGCCGGCCGCATTACGCGTGATCTTATCAAGCTGGGTGTTCAACTTACGAGCGCGAAACTCGTTGCCGACTTGTATTTGTGTGCCGCCCTGAAAATCTTGTGCGCTTTGGGGGGCCTGCGGCACAGACTGCGCCATTGGCTCAGCGGGACTTTGCGAGACTTCTGGATTCTCGTTTAGCCCCGCTTCACTTTTTTTGCAGTGCTGTCCTGTGGGTTCTGCTGGTTCTGCTGTTGAGTGCTCTGTTGCTGCAGTTGCTGTTCGACCTGTTGCAGCTTCTCGCTCAATACCTGCATAGCATGCTCGGTGTCTTGGAAGGGATGGCGCTTGAGGCGATGCGGCAACGCCAACTGGGCAGCCAGCAAAATATCCTGCTCGTTGATCGTATCGCGCCCGCTCAAGGCCGCCTGTGCGCGTGCAGTGCGCAAGATCACGATGTCGGCACGGTGGCCATCGACACCCAGGCCCGCGACGAGATTGGCGATAGTTGCCAGATCGCGCTGGCTGTGCTTGACCGCGGGTAGTTTGGCCCGCGCTTGGGCGATCTCATCTGACAGCGCTTTCTCATACGGCTGCCACTCGCTGCTAAAACTGTGCGCGTCGGCCTCGAAAGCCAGGTTGCGCTCCAAGATTTGCATGCGCGATTTTGGATCGCGGATGCCCTGAATATCAACGGCCAACGCAAAGCGGTCGAGCAACTGCGGGCGCAGATCGCCTTCCTCCGGGTTCATGCTGCCGACGAGAACGAAGCGGGCCGGGTGACTAAACGTGATGCCTTCGCGCTCGACGATGTTGACACCCATCGCGGCCACATCCAGCAACAGATCAACAATATGATCGTCTAGTAAGTTGACCTCGTCGACATATAGCACACCGCGATTGGCCGAGGCCAGCACACCCGGTTCAAAGTGGCGCTCGCCGCGCTGAATGGCCTTCTCGATATCGAGCGTGCCGACCACGCGGTCTTCAGTCGCGCTAACCGGCAGGTTCACAAAGCGAGTCTGCTTTTTGATTACGTTGAATTTCTCACCAGCGGCAGCGCGGCGCTTCAAATCGTCTGTGAATGTATTTGGGTTATTGGGGTCACACTGAAACGGATCGTCTTCGATCACATCAATTTCGGGTAACAGCGCGGCCAACGCACGAGCGGCTGTGCTTTTGGCGGTGCCACGCTCGCCACGAATCAATACACCGCCAATCTGCGGTTGGATTGCGTTCAGGATCAAGGCCCGTTTCATGAGGTCCTGTCCAACGATGGCGGTGAAGGGGAAGATGCTTGCCATGATGGGGCAATGCTAGCACAAGGAAGCGGGCTAAAACGCCGACAACCCTGTGATCTCCCGGCCAACGATCAGTGTGTTGATCTCATTCGTACCTTCATACGTGTAGATCGACTCCATGTCGACAAAGTGGCGGGCCATATGGTGTTTTAGCAGAATTCCGTTGCCCCCCATCAACTCACGGCCCAAGGCAACCACTTCACGCGCACGGCGGCAACAGTGCACTTTGGCCAATGAAGATTGCCCTTCGGTTAGCTTGCCTGCGTCGGCCAACTTGCTCAAGCGCCAGCCCATCAGCTTGAGCGTTTCGACCTCAGCCAGCATACGCACCAGCTTATCCTGAATCATTTGGAATTGGGCAATCGATCGGCCAAACTGCTGACGCTCTTTCGCATATGTCAGCGCCAAGTCATAAGCCGCTACTGCATGCCCAATCGCCTCCCACGCCACCCCAAAACGGGTGGCCCGCAGCACTCGCGCGGTATCTTTAAAGGATTGCGCATCGGCCAGCTTGTTTGCCACAGGCACGCGACAATTCTCTAGCTTAATGTGCGCATTGATCAACATACGCAGCGAGATTTTGTCCTGCATCGGCGTCGCGCTGAACCCTGGTGTGTCTTTCTCCACCAGAAACCCGCTGACCTTCCCGGTCTGCTCGTCCTGCGCCCAGATCACCGTGACATCAGCAAACGTGGCGTTGCCAATCCACTTCTTCGCACCGTTCAAAATGTAAGCGTCGCCATCTTTGCGCGCTATCGTCGTGATGTGCGAGGCATCCGAACCCACATCGGGCTCAGTCAAACCAAATGCACCGATCGCCTCCATACGCGCCATTGGCGGCAACCAGCGCGCTTTTTGTTCTTCGCTACCGCACAACGCAATACTGCCCATCGCCAGGCCGCTGGTGATGGCAAAGAATGTGCTGATCGATGCATCGCCACGCGCCAGTTCCATCCCAATTAGGCCCAACGCCACATGCGATAGCCCCGGACAGCCATAGCCTTGAATTGACCCACCACACCAGTTCAACGCCGCCAGCTTGGGAATAATCTGGGTCGGGAATTCTGCCTTCTCCCAGTATTCCGCCGTCAATGGAATGATCTCTTGCTCAGCGAACGCCCGTGCCTTTTTGCGAATCGCAACCTCGTCCGGGGTCAGCAACCCATCCAAATCATAGAAATCCATCGGGGGAGTGTAAAGTGCAAAGGCGAAAGTTGAAAGTAGGATTCGCAACTGGTTTTAACTCTTTATCGAACCGATCGCTTGATCTTCAATTACCGCTTTCACTGCGGAAAGTTCAGCCAGTGCCAGGATAGCGTTGCGAGTGGCGCGGATGGAGAGGGTGCCAAGCAAATTGAGAGC
>JANMVQ010000098.1:0-4589 GCA_031392845.1 Chloroflexota bacterium | reverse complement strand
CTTCGGCTTGGCAGTTGTGCTGATCGTCATCGGTATCCTGTTGGTGCGCTCACGCACTCGGGTGCAGTGTTTTGGTGGCCTCGGAAGCCGGTGGAGTCGCGCGTTACCTCTAGTCAGTGCGCTGATTGTTTTAGCGTTAGGTCTCGGAATTACACTCCGTGGTCTGCCCAATTACCGGGGTTGAAGGCGATTTAGTAGATGCGCGTGTGATCGGTTCACACACGCAAAAATGCCTATAGATTATCAGCGCGTCTACGCTAAGCTGCAACGATTAACTGATGAAGACTGTATTGACTTTGGTAGTTTGTGCATTCGGTTTAACAGGCTGCAGCACAGATACCACCCCCACGCCAACAACGCCAATTGCCACTCTGCCGCCTGTTCCTACGTTCGGCCCACCGGCGATGACACCTATGCCGCAACTATCTGGCCGCTTGTGGGCAGATCAGGCGTTGGGCGATATTTGGGAGATCGACCTTGCCTCTGGCAACGTAACGCGCGCCAACACCGGGGCCAGTGTATACCCCACACAGCCCTGGTCGGATATTGCAGCGACCACGCTGGTTTGGGCTGGCTCAGAGAAGAACAACGAGGGCATTGCCAGCAGCCAGTTCAGCCTGTATGCCAATGGTAAAACAATTATGCAGGCGAAAGATGGATTGGCCTACACTGATCCGGCCATCAGCACCGATGGCGAAGTGTTGTATTTCACGCGGATTGGATTTGGCGAAGAATCGACGAGGGATGTGACCACTCGCACGATCCCGCTTGCGGTTCAGCTGATTTCGCTGGATACGTCATCAGCCAAACCCACAACGGTTGTGACTGCAGCCATGCTACCCGCGCCATCCGCCGATAACCAATGGCTGGCCTATGTGCAAATTGCCAACATACTAAGCGCTACCAAGAGCATCCGCATCCGCAACCTGCAAACAGGTGAGGACAAGCTAGTGGTTGCACCAGATCGCTTCTTTGATGTGTATGGCCCGCATTGGATGCCAGATGGCAAGAGCATTATTTTCTCGGCAGCCCTGCCTCCTCAAGCCAACACCAACCCGCCAGAACGCAGTGTCTTGCTAAATGTCATTGATGCAATCTTGCCAGCACACGCAGCCTATGCCCATACTTGGAATGGGGATATATGGCGCGTGAATGTGGATGGCAGCAGCCATTGGCTTTGAGCTGGGAAAGAGCAATGTGAACCAGTCGTTGTTGGCCAAGTTGGATCACGGCACGAGCCATTTGCCGCTGAGCCGCGCGGGGCTGTATGCGGCGTGATGATGCTATGGCCATCGGTATGGCGGCAGTGTATGCATTGTGTTTCATCGCCATCAAGACAGGGCCGGCCTATGCGCCGCCGCTAGCGTTTGGTGGCCTGCGCGCGCTGATTGGCGGTGTGGTGTTGCTTGGACTAGCACTGGTCGCACAACAACGCCCGCTGCCGTCGCGGCGCATTTTGAAAGCAGATGGTGCCTAGGCAAATATGCCTACAAACATATGGCCAGCAAGCGCTGCAAAATGATGAACCGACCCACTATATTGGATAACAAATGATGTGCCCGCAATGGACCGACTAATATTGCGGACAAGGGAACTAACATGTTGAATCGATTTCCGAATAGACAGTCCAGGTTTATTTCCTGGATCAAATCGCATGTAGGCACGCTTGCGTTAGCCATAACAGCTATCGCGGCGGCAAATTACTTTGCGCTATCACAGCCGGCAACATTTACCAATCTGTTGCCATTTGGATTTTTGCTGCTGTGCCCATTTCTACATCTATTCATGCATGGCAATCATGGGTCCCATGGGGAATCGAGCGACGATTCGACAGACCACAGCGACCATACCAAGGCATGACAACAACTTCAAACAATATCCTTCGCAAAGTCCTTGTTGTAGACGATGAGGCTTCTATCACTGCAACGGTTGCAGCCTACCTCAAGCAGGAGGGCTTTGAGGTGTCTGTGGCAGCGGATGGCCCATCTGCACTGAAAATGGCGCATGCCATCAAGCCTGATCTCATTATGCTGGATGTCATGCTGCCGAGCATGGATGGTTTTGAAGTGTTGCAACGCCTACGGCGTAAATCGGACGTATATGTCCTGATGCTCACGGCAAAAGCTCAGGAAACTGACAAGGTCGTTGGCCTTACGGTGGGTGCCGATGCCTACATGACCAAACCGTTCAGTCCGCGTGAATTGGTGGCCCAGGTGAAGGCTATATTGCGACGTGGCCGCGGCTCGATGCCGCGAGAAGAAACGCTGGAGTTTCTGCAAATACGCATCAAACCGCAAGAACGGCGCGCTTGGAAGCATGACATTGAGCTCAGTCTGACTGCCATTGAGTTTGACCTTCTGCTGGCACTTGCACAGCATCGCGGACGAGTGCTCAGTCGCGAACAACTCATTGAGCAGGTGTGGGGCAATGAGTTTTTTGGCGATGACCGGGTTGTCGATGTTCATCTGGGACATCTGCGCAAGAAAATCGAGGATGGCCCAAGCGCACCGAGTCTCATCGTCACCGTGCGTGGCACTGGGTACCGGTTTGAGGACGAGGCTGTATGAGGCTTTGGGATTTGCTACGCCGTCGACTAGGGTTGAAACTACTTGCATCGTATCTGATCGTTGTTGTGGTTGGTGTGACAGTTCTGGCGGCCACGGCCACTATGGCTGCCCCCGATGCTCTGGCAAGCCATATGCAACGTATGGAAGCCCTCATGGGGCGTGATCCACAAATGCTCATTGAAGAGCGCAGTAGCTTTACCGCTGCGGTAAATGAAGTCCTATATATTGCAGCGCTAGCGGCTCTGGTTTCCGCAGTCACGGTCAGTATCTTTGTCACACGACGCATCATTATGCCGATTCGCGCAATGACTCTTGCCAGCCATCGAATCGCTGCTGGAGATCTTCGCAGTCGCGTCTCGATGCCGGATCCGGACGAGCTGGGTCAGTTGGCGCAGTCATTCAATCAGATGGCGGAGCGGCTGGAGAAAACGGAACAAAAACGTGTCGAATTAATCGGCAACGTTGCCCATGAATTGCGCACGCCACTGACCAGCATTCGTAGCATCATGGAAGGGTTGGTAGATGGCCTGTTACCGGCAGATTCAGATACGTTCATCGGTGTGCAACGCGAGATTGCCCGCCTACAACGACTGGTGCAGGATTTGGAGGAGCTTTCGCGAGCCGAAGCCGGTCAGATTACGTTGGAGTTGAGCGCAGCCGATATATTCGGCATTATTGAGACTGCGGCCAAACGACTGCGCCCACAGTATGAGGGAAAGGGCGTTGCGCTTCATCTGGACATGCCAGCAGCATTGCCGCAGGTGAATGTGGATACCAACCGCATCACCCAAGTGCTGGTTAATCTATTTGGAAATGCGCTGCAATACACACCTGCTGGAGGTAGTGTCACTGTGAGTGCCCATCGCGAGGGTCACCCGCTCTGCATAGTCGTGCGCGATACGGGTATCGGCATCGCGGCAGAACATCTGCCCTTCATTTTTGAACGCTTTTATCGCGTTGATAAATCCCGCTCACGCGCAGGGGGTGGCAGCGGCATTGGGCTCACTATTGCCAAGCATCTCATTGAGGCGCATGGCGGTCGCATTTGGGCCAAGAGCGCAGGGGTTGGGATGGGCAGCGTATTTACCTTCACTCTCCCCATCGCTTAGCCTACTTCAGCCTTTACCAAACCTTCACACAACCAATACCGAGAAGACATCTGGCGACCCTATCCTCAGGCACAAATCATTCAAGTGACATAGCAGTCCGTACAAGTATGTGGCTGCTGTGTTTGGAGGAGCAATCATGATGGGTTACGACTTCGGTATTGGCGGCTGGTTCGGAATGTTGTTTATGACATTCTTCTGGGTAGCCATCATTGTGCTGGCTATTTGGCTAGTCAGCAAGCTATTTAGCGGGCGAGCAGGCACGGATATTGCCCCGACTCAGTTGCCGCAACCGCCGACAGCAGACGATATCCTCAAGCAGCGCTATGTGCGTGGGGAGATCACAAAGGAGCAATTTGAGGAGATGCGTCGCAACCTTGCGGCATAGGCATACTGAAATTGAGAGTACTGACGACAAATCTCTATGAGAAGTTTTTTAGTGAGGAGTTGATACGATGAAAGCAACAAATACACTTAAGCGTAGACAGTTTTTGAAATTAAGCATCGCCGGTAGCGCACTGGCCGTAGGAGGTAGCGCGCTGAGCGCTTGTGTGCCATTGCAGCGCGCTGGCATGCCTGGTGGCATGATGCCCACATCAGCGCAGCCTCAAACGACAGTTCTTCCGCTCGCAATCAATAGCATCTTCAAACCTGATTTAGATATTGACCTGACGGCCACGACTGGACAAGTTGCAGTATTGCCCGGCACAAAGACCAATGTCTTTCGCTATGAGGCGCGACTGTTGACCGGCGACCCAAATAACGTTACAGCTTTGCCAGACAACTATCTCGGCCCGGTTATCTATGCGAAACGCGGCCAGAAAGTGCGCGTGCGATTTAACAATCAGATTCCCGGTGAACCCGGCATCGTCCATTGGCACGGACTGGTGTTGCCCGAACGCATGGACGGCCATCC
>JANMVQ010000080.1:0-24523 GCA_031392845.1 Chloroflexota bacterium | reverse complement strand
ACATGTGGAGACGCGACATGTGGAGACGCGACATGTCGCGTCTCTACGACGACGATGGTTTCCGGTTGCAAGGTGGTTTTGGCGATGGCTATGTTGTCATCGGGATGCAATAAGATAGCGACATCATCGAATTGCACGCTACCGCCCGGTGCAAAGGGCATGAAAGTTAGGTTTGTGTTGGACATATAGTTTTTACTTCCAGTCGATCACTCCATCACAGGAATCGCCAGTCCGGCTGCCCCCAACTCTGATGTAGTCGCCTCCGGGTAATAGCGTCGCAAATGATCCATGCCGATTTCAGCACGGCGGACGCGCTCTTTGGCGTAGCCGATTACCTGATTCTCGATGTGGGTGCCGCTGGGATAGACATCCGGCGCGTTGCGCAACCCGAATTTCACATACACCGGCGCGCACACCCGCACAATTTCGCCGATCTCGTAATGCCGAATAAAACCGCCGAAGTTATCTGGCACTTCCACATATAGATCAAGAGGAATATCCACGGCGGCGCGAATCGCCGCCAACTTGGCCAAATCTAGATCCGTGGGCACGTTGTAAGTGCCGGCACCCAATTGTTCTTGCAGCTTGATTGCCGCTGGATTAGCCGCACCCATCTGCACGCTGATCTTAAACACAAATTCGGGTGGCAACTGCCCATCTTTTTTCATCTCGTTGGCGATCCACAGTAGGCCTTCGTCGGCGATCAGCACACTGCGGATGCCGAGCGCGTTGGCGCGCTTGATATCCTCGATTGCATAAACCACTTGCTCCATTCCGCGATGGCGTGCGCCCAAGTTCTTGCCTGCCACTGACAAGATTTGTGAGCCGGTCTCCCAGGCTGCACGTGGACCGACAAACAAGCTGACCTCGATGTTGGCCTCTGCACCGAGCTTGACCATTTCTTTGATCTCGCTGTCGGTCAACAGCATGATGCCGCTGCCCTGGCTGATGCGATGCACGCGCACTTTGCGGGCTTCGGCCTCGCTGAGGACTGCGGCCATCGCGCGTGGCCCTTCGACTGAGGGAATCTCAACCCGATATTGCGCCCCATCCGGAAAGCGTTTGTTCGAGGTTGGCAGTTCGTTCAGATCGCCCGGTGGCAGACCCAGCTTGATCAGGAAGTTGCGAGTTTCTTTCATGTTGAAGAGTTGGTTGGAGAGGTTTATAAAGTTCGGAGGTTCGAAAGGTTTATAAAGTTCAGAGTTTTCGGAAGGTTCGAGAGCAATGTGTTGCAGTATTAACCTTATGAACGTTCTGAACTTTACGAACCTTCAGAACCTTCAGAACAGTTTCAGGCGACCGAATTACTTAACTGAACATCGCCCACATTGATTGTGACCATATCGCCCGATTTGAGGGTGAAATCGCTGCCGGGGACGATCCCGGTTCCGGTCATGACGAAGCAACCTTGCGGAAAGCTCATCTCTCTGTAGAGATAAGTAACCAACTCTTCGGGCTTACGCTTCATCTGACTGGTGCGGGTTTCGCCAGAGAAAATGATGTCAGTCTTAGTCGCGCCTGTGGTCGCATCGAGGGGAATGCCTTTCACCTCGTCAATCGCGCGTTTGATATTCAAGTGCACCGACAAATCATGAAGCACTGCGGCGTCGCACAGCTGGATGGCCGAGCCGAGTGCGCATGAGCCGTTATACACTTTGGCCTGTGGCAAATACAGCGGATTTTCGCCTTCGATGTCGCGGCTGCTGACATCGTTGCCTGCCGTATAACCCACAATCTCGGCGTGCGAATTAACGACCAATGTCAACTCCGGTTCCGGCACGTTCCAGGCGCTGTCGGCTCGGATGCGAATCGCTTCGCCACTCCCCATCACACGCCAGCCATTGCTCTTGAAGAATATCTCCGGGCGCTCGGCTTCATACACTTTCTGATACACATCTTTGACACTGCTCTCTTCTTTGCGCGCGTCGCGGCTGCGCAGATACGTCACGCCACAGGCCCACACCTCTTGCAGGGATTCGATTGGGGCGATGAATGGGGCATGGGTCGTTTCCCCGAGCGCGAGGGTTTTGAGATAAGCCTCGATTTCGCTCACTTTCAACACCAGTACTGATTTCAGGGTAAACGTCTCTGGTAACAGTCGACCATCAAGCGCCCAGCGTTTGCCCGCTGGTGTGGCGTGTTTGCTCAATAACATGAAGCTTAGTTTAGTCCATCGGATACAAACTGCATCCGCCATCGATTAGCAACGTTGACCCGGTCATGTAGTTGGCCATATCGCTGCAGAGGAACACAAAACCATCGGCTACACTCTCCGGTGATTGCATTTCACCAAGTGGGATGGCCTTGCTAGCGCGGGCCTTATATTGCGGATCAGTGTCCCATTGCCGTTTGGCCAAGCCCACCCCAACGATGCCAGGTGCGATGGCGTTGGCGCGGATGCCGTGCGGGGCCAACTCGCGGGCAAAGCCGCGCATCATCGCCTTCAGCGCGCTTTTGCTCATTGTGTATGGGGTGATCTCCGGCCACGGCACATCCTGCACCCAGCTTGAGGTAAATAGCAGAAGCCCACGCGTTTTCTGGGCAATCCAGCGTTGCGAGGCGGCCTGCGCCAACACAAACGCGGCCCGCACGTTCATCTCCATCAACTGGTCATATACCGCCAATGGATATTCGGCCACTGGCGTTGCGCTCACCATACCGGCATGGCAGCAGACAATGTTTGGCAGTGTGCCTATGTGTGCCTCAATCTGGTCGAGCATGTGGTTGGCCTCTTCGGCATTGGCCGTGGCACAACAAAAATACGCCAGAGCCTCGTCCCAAGGCAGCAGCGCCTGTGCTTGCGTTTCAGGTACGACATCGTTGACTGCCACTCGCGCACCCTGTTCGCGCAGCTTACGCACCACCACCTGGCCGATGGCACCCAAGCCACCGGTTATCAGAATCGTTTTACTGGAAAGATCAAGCGGATTATTCATAGCAAGTTTATTTGGCTCTCCCGCGTTTAGCGGGGAATAGCGTTGTCATGCTGAGTGAAGCGAACCGAAGGTCCCAATTGCGAATCATGCGCAATTTATACGTCGGGGACCTTCGGCTCACTGCGTTCGGAATGACAAGTTTCCCGTCAAGGCTGGTAGAGCCGTTTATTCTAGATGCGGGACGATAATCTCAAGCAGCAGACCTAGAATGAGCTGCATCTAAAGGTTTTATGAACACAAGCATTATCAAGCCGCACCCGCTTATGCCAGGGCAAACTGTGGGTCTGGTGGCACCGGCTAGCGCACCGAATGAGCCCGACCGCGTGCGCTTCGCGATGGACATCATTCAATCGTTTGGCTTACAGGTCAAACCGGGCGCGCATGTATTCGACCGCGCGGGCTATCTGGCCGGCAGTGACGCCGACCGCGCCGCAGATGTGAATAGCATGTTTGCGGATGATTCAATCGATGCGATCTTTTGTCTGCGCGGTGGCTACGGCGCTTCCCGTCTGTTGCCTCTGCTGGATTATGACCTCATTCGCCAACATCCCAAGGTTTTCCTGGGATATAGCGATATCACCTCGCTGCATATGGCCCTCTACACGCACACCGGGCTGGTAACTTTTCACGGCCCGATTGCGGCACAGTCGTTTACGGCTTATACCCTGGCTGAATTCAAAAAGGTTTTGTTTGGCCAGCCGATGCCAGAATTTAAGCCGCTCCCGCTGGCTGCTCCGCCACCCTTCGAAAAGCGTGAGGGGTTGGCCGAAAAAGACAACCGCTTAATTCCGCTGATCACGGGTAAGGCACAAGGCCGATTGCTGGGCGGCAACCTTACTTTGCTGGCCCATTTGTGTGGCACGCCCTACCTGCCCGATTTCAGCGGCGCAATTTTGTTTCTCGAAGATGTAGGTGAGTCCTACTACAGCATCGACCGCGATCTCACTCAATTGTGGTTGGCTGGAGTGTTCGACCAAATCAAGGGGGTCGTGTTTGGCAAGTTCACCGATATCTCCCCGGGCAACTGGCTGCAAAACCGGCCGTTGGAGGATATCTTGGCCGAGCGTTGCCGCGCCGCCAACATCCCCGCTATTGCGGGCATGATGATTGGCCATATCGACGACCAAGCCACTCTCCCAGTCGGTTGTATGGCCGAACTGGATGTTGATGCTGGCACGTTAACGTTGATGGAGTCGCCGACGCAGATTTAAATGAATTAGAGTTAAAAATCTGTGGCTACGAAGCGGTCAAACTCGCTTTCCAGTTGTAGCTTGCGTTCGGCCGGTAGGAGCGAGGCTCGAATCGCATTCAGATTGAGCTTTTTAAGCATGTCGATATCCCAACCAAAAGTTTGCGTGCAGACCAACCACTCGTTGGTGAGGTTGGTGTTAAACATAGGCGGGTCATCAGAATTAATTGTGACGTATAACCCCTCGGCCAGCAATTGCGGCAAGGTGTGCGCTGCCAGCGAGGGATACACCTTGAGACAAACATTGCTGGTGGGATTAACCTCCAACGGAATTTGCGATTCGCGCAGATAGGCGACCAGGGTCGGGTCCTCGACGCAGCGCACGCCATGGCCGATGCGCAATGTATTGGCAGTGTGAATGGCATCCCAAATGCTGTCTGGGCCGACCGTTTCCCCAGCATGCAGGATGCACGGGACACCGGCGGCCCGCACCCGATCAAATCCGGCTTTGTAGCGCGCAGCTGGGTTGCCCACTTCTGGCCCACCCAAGCCAAAGGCAATCACGCCATTGCCATAGCCATCAATCGCCCAATCCGCGTTGATTAAGCCTTCTTCTGCAGTGATGATGCGCGGGATGTCGATAATCAGCCCCATATCGACACCTAACTCTACTTGTGCCCATGCCCGCGCCCGATTGATGGCGGCAAGTTGATCCGCCCACGGAATCTGGCGATGCAGCCACGCGGTATAGGTGACTTCGCTCCATTTAATATTCTGCGCGGCTTGTCCTTTGAGAAACTCACGCGCCATCAGCTCAATATCGTCCGGAGTGCGCACGCAATCGCAGATGGTCATGTAAATCTCGATGAAGTGATCGAAATCGCGGAAGGAATACCACTGACGCAGACCCGCGACCGTATCGGCTGGTAACCTAATTTGATAACGCTTAGCCAGTGCCAAGAACGTCTCTGGTTGCGTGGCACCTTGCAAATGCACATGCAACTCAACTTTTGGCATTGTGGCGATAAACGCCTCTATCTCAGGCGCGGAAGGATTGAGTGATTGTGTCATCTGGCAGTTAGGTCGCTATCGTAGGGAATGGCAGACGAAAGTCCATCTTTTGATGGATGTAAGAGCACGTTTTTCCTACTCATAATGTTCCCAATCAAATGCGTCGGCAGTATAGCCTTGCACTTGATGCAACTTGCAATAGTGACAACAAATGCGAAATGAGTCGAGCGTCAACCGTCAACCATGATGATGCACGAATCATGGCCCACTTCGCACACATTTCACATACTAACTCCAACTCCAACTTTCTAAATCATGACACGTATCAAAACCGCTGACCGTCTTCGCTATGCATTCGACAACGCAATGGCGCGTGGCCCCATTGCCATGATCGCGCTATTAGCGCTGTTCTCCACTGCAATTATCTTGCTGGCTGGCATTATCGTCAGCCTGTTCGGCATCACCCAAAATGGGGGCGAACCATTGAGCTTCTTCGAAGCCAGTTGGCTGAGCCTCACCCGAACTCTCGACTCCGGTACATTCGGTGGCGACACGGGTTGGACATTCCGCGGGGTCATGCTGTTGGTCACGCTGGGCGGTGTCTTCATCGTCAGCACGCTCATCGGCGTATTGGGAAACGGCATCGAAGGCAAGATGGAGGAACTACGCAAAGGCCGCTCGCTGGTGATAGAACAAAACCATACTATTATCTTGGGTTGGTCGCCCAAGATTTTCACCATCATCAGTGAATTGATGATCGCCAATGCAAACCAGAAGCGCCCAAGTATTGTGATTCTGTCGGAGAAAGACAAGGTTGAGATGGAAGACGAGATCCGCACTAAAGTCGGTGACACTGGCAAGACGCGGGTAATCTGCCGCACTGGCAGCCCAGTCGATTTGGACGATCTCGCCATCGTCAATCCCTTTATGGCCAAGTCGGTCATCATGCTCATGCCCGAGTCGGAAAATCCCGATCCCTTCGTGATCAAGTGCATGCTGGCACTGACTAATCACCCCAAACGCCAAGAGATGATGGCCGGACGCTCGCCTACACTTGGCAGTCTGAATATTGTGGCAGAACTGCGCGACCCCAAGAACCTGTCGGCGGCTCGTATGGCCAGCAAAGACGAGGCCCAGTTCTTGCTAAAAGATGAGTTGGTGTCGCGCATCACCGTGCAGACCTGTCGCCAACCTGGTCTGAGCGTGGTCTACACCGAGCTGTTCAATTTTGATGGCGATGAGATTTACTTTGTCGAAGAGCCGGGTCTGATCGGCAAGCCCTTTGCGCAAGCGCTGATGGCCTACGAGGATTCTGCCGTAATCGGCGTGCGTTCTGCTGCAGGCGTGACACGCCTCAACCCACCGATGGACACCCGCATTGAAGCTGGTGACAAGATCATCGCGGTGTCGCAGGACGATGACACGCTCAAGATGGCGAATCTGCCGCAGATTCCAATTGAGCGCGATGCCATCCGCGCTGCCCAGCCTATTGTGGCGCTCCCCGAGCGCTGTCTCTTTCTAGGATGGAACCATGTTGGTGTGAACATGTTGCGCGAGTTAGATCAGTATGTTGCCAAAGGCTCGGAGGTATTGGTGGTGGCCGACATGCCCGAGCTAACCAAGAATGTGGACATGCTGAATGCGGCCATGAAGAATCAAACCGTGGTCTTCCAGCCAGGAGACACACGCGATCACCAGACATTGGAAGCGTTGAATTTGGCCAGCTACGATCACATCATCTTGCTGTGCTATTCGGACACGATGGACCCACAAACTGCCGATGCCTATACGCTGATGACCCTGCTGCACCTGCGAGCGATTGCCGAAAAACTGCAGCGCCCACTCAGCATCGTCAGCGAAATGCTCGACCCACGCAATCGCGACTTGGCCCAAGTCACCCGCGCCGATGACTTTATCGTCAGCGACCGCTTTACCAGCCTAATCTTGTCGCAGCTATCCGAGAACAAAGATTTAGAGCCGGTGTTCCAAGACTTGTTCGATGCCGATGGCTCGGAGCTGTATCTGCGCCCCGCATCGAATTACGTTGCACTGGATCGCCCGGTGACGTTCTACACCGTAGTCGAGGCCGCCAGCCAGCGCGGCGAAGTGGCCCTGGGCTATCGTCAAATGGTGCACGCCAACGACGTGGGCAAAGACTATGGCGTCAAAGTGAACCCAGTGAAATCCAAGCAAGTGGCCTTTAAGCCAGAAGACAAGATTATTGTGTTAGCGGAGAATTAATAGACCAGACGATGGATGATATAAGTTTTCGTCCATCGTCCATCGTCCATCGTCATCATCGCGCCCGATACGCATTCGCTAACTCGCACGTCACTTTCATATATAAATCACCGGAGCCTTTGCTCGGCTCAATCGCACTCCCCTCAACCCACTCGTTAAACGACTTCACAATCATAAAATCGCTATTGGTCTTGTCAGTCACACTAAAGGTATCGCGCATGTATTGACCGTTGCGGCGGTTGCGAGCGAAGGTGGGGGCAGGCACACGCACATCGCCTTTCAAACGGCGGGAACGGGTGTCATCGAAGCCAGCCGCAACTGTGTCGGCAAAATAGAGCTTCTGGCCGGAGCTTTCCTGCACTTGGCGCAGCGCACTGGCCACGCTCGGTTGTTTCGCCCATGCGCCCGGGGCCGTGCGGTGGTCGACCCGATAGACATACAGCCCATCAAAGAGCGGGTTAAACATCGTGCTGTAACCTTCGGCCATCCAAAGCGCAGTGCGCCCGGGGTCGGCGGCATCGCGGATGCGCTTCCAGCCCGTCAATGCACGGGCATTGTTGTTCCACGGGCGCTGCATGTCGGTAAAGATAATCACCGGCTTACCATCGATGCGCAAATAATTCGGGTGATTGGCCCAGTTGCCCAGAATAAACTTCACCGAGTCGATCAGCGATTGTTCGCTGCTGCGCGGCAAACTGTTATTTAGAATCACGACGGCGTGACGCAAATTAGTCCCCGCTGATGCCGCGAAGAGCTGATTAATGTTGTTGGTCGTGCGCGGTTCTTGTGGGCCATACCAGTGGGGTGAAAATCCATCCAGACAGGCTTGCTGTGCCAAGGCCACTTGGCGCTGGATGGTACCTATCTCGTCGGAGTTGTAGCCCCCTGACGCAGGTACATCAAATGTCTTTTTGCCGTCAAAAACATCCGGTTGGTACCATAGCATGTAGTCGGCGATGACCACCCGTGGGCGGGTTTGGGCGGTGGTGGGTTGGGCGATGACCATTAGGCCGCAGATGGAGGACAGAAGAAGTGCGCTAAGGCGTTTGAAATTCATGTGTTTATGTTACCTATTTGTTTTTGCTTGATCAATCTCAAATCTCCGCCACCTTCACCGCCCGCCCCTCACGCCAGCTCTTTGTCGCGGCCAGCGCTAAGCGTTGCGTCTCCAGCGCGTCCATCAGGTCGGGAGAGGGCGTCCGACCTTCACGCAACGACTCTACAAAGGCGATCATCTCTAGTCGATAGCCGTCTTCAAATCGATCAGGGAAACTCTCAAAGTAGTCCCCCTCGAAACCGCCGTTGCGCGAAAAAGTCATCGGCGTTTTTTGATGGCCATCGACCACCACTTTGCCCAACGAGCCGGCCACTTCGGTGCGGATATCGTAGCCCCAGGTCGTTCGACGAGTGGTCTCCATCACACCGAGTGCGCCGTTCACAAAGCGCAGCATCGTCATGGCAGTGTCGATGTCGCCGATCTCTTTGACCTGCGGGTCGGTCAGCACTGTGCCCCAGCAGTGCACCTCTTCGACCTCACCCACCAAGAAGCGCGCTAAGTCAAAGTCATGCACCGCCATGTCGAGGAAGATGCCGCCGCTGGTCTTGAGGTACGAGATGGGCGGTAGTTTGTTGTCGCGGCTGATGGCCCTAAATGTCTCAATGCGCCCGACTTCGCCGGTGTCGATTTTGCGCTTGGCCGCGGCATAGCCGGGGTCGTAGCGGCGCATAAAGCCCAACTGCACCGGCACATTGTTTTCTTTGACCGCCTGCACCACACGTTGCGTCTCGGCCAATGACAATGCCACTGGCTTTTCACACCAGATGGCCTTCTTGGCTTGCGCGGCCTTGATCATCAGATCGGCATGCGTGCTGGTCGGCGTGGAGATGATTACGGCATCGACGTCACTGGCACTGATGGCGCCAGCGATATCAATCGTGGCTCGTTCTGCCCGCGCAATGGCCGCACCTTTCTCGGCAGCAGCTGAGACGGTATCGGCCACCACGGAGATTGATACGCCGGTGATTCCGGACAAATTTCGAATATGGGTTTGCCCCATTCGGCCCGCGCCGATGATGGCGATACGAAGATCTGAAGACATGATTTATGAGGGTTTGGAAAGTTCTGAAAGTTTATCAGGTTGATAAGGTTCATAAAGTTTGAAGATTCGCAGGTAGCTCACATCATTGGCAGAACCTTACGAACTTTACGAACTGATTTCCGAGATTTTCACCGGCCGTTTCTCCGCCCAACTCTTCTTGGCAGCCAGCGCGATCACAAAAGCCATCCTGCCATCGTGGCCGGTGACGGAGACGGGTTGCTTATTGGTGATGGCGCTCGCGAATTGTTCGATCTCCTGCGCATAAGCTTCGATATAGCGCTGCATGAAGAAGTTGAGCGGTAGATCGCGCTGCACGGCGCTGGCGGTGCTGAGCGTGGTGTTGTTGGGATAGTTGTTGTCGGCGTTGACTGCGCCGCCGCTGCCGAAAACTTCCACCCGCTGGTCGTAGCCATACACGGCTTTGCGGCTGTTATCGATGGTGCCGATCATGCCGTTGGCAAAGCGCAGCAGAGTAACGGCAGTATCGACATCGCCCGCGTCTCCAATCGCTGTGTCGACTTTCACATCGGCTTGCACATACACCTCATCGACCTCGCTGCCGGTTAAAAAGCGGGCCATGTCAAAGTCGTGAATGGCCATGTCGATGAAGATGCCGCCCGATACTTTGATGTAAGCAATGGGCGGCGGGGCCGGGTCGCGACTAATGATATGGATGATGTGTGGTTGGCCGATCTGGCCTTGGATGATGGCTTGCTTGATGCGCAGAAAGTTCGGGTCGAAGCGACGGTTGAAACCGATCTGCAATTGCACGTCGGCTTTGGCGACCGCTTCCAGCGCAGCGTCGACATCCGGCAGCGTCATCGCCACCGGCTTCTCGCAGAAGATGTGCTTGCCCGCCATTGCAGCTGCTTTGATCAGGGGCGTATGGGTGTCGGTACTGGTGCAGATCAGCACCGCGTCGATGCTCGGGTCGTTGATGATTTTGAGTGGGTCGCTGCCTGCCTGCGGGATGCGGTATTTCTCCGCGCACGCCTTGGCCGCAACTTCGTTGACATCTGCAACAGCGACAAGTTGTGCCAATGGCACCCGATACGCGATGGTGCTGGCATGCACCATGCCGATGCGGCCCGCGCCTAGGAGTCCGATTTTTAGAGAGGTACTAGTCATTTTATTGAAGGACGTCAAACGTCATGCGTCAAACGTCAAGAGACGATATTGGAATATGTTGAATGAGTTCATCGAGCGATGGGGTTGAAACCTTTTCAATATCTGTAATGTCTGCAACTTCATAAGCAGCTTTTTCTTCACGTAATAATTTCCCGCGCTGGTCAGGCACAGCAACAAGGAGAAGCTGGATCAAACGCGTCATGAGTTGGATACGGTGAGTAGCAACTTGGTCGCTGAGAATATGCCTGCCGTTGTAATACCAGCCACGGCTTTCGCGGGCTGAACCTAACGCATATTCATACATTCTGGCGCGATTTGGACCAGTCCCATATGAATATCCTTCAGCAAGATTTGCACCAATGGATCCTAATGCACGGTAGAGTTGATCTGCCAAAGATATCGTTCGCTTATCAGTCATCAATTTCGTCACATCGACCCAGCCAATGTTAGCTGCAAAAAGCGCCAATTGATACGCCCGCATCTTCCACAATGAGTCGCCGGTAATCGATAACGGAACCGTCCTCACCCATGACTCAAAATCCACTTGACATCTCCATTAGATTTTGGCTCATCTCCTAACTTGTGGATTGCACCAAGCAGGTAATAAAGCTCGGCGAAATTTTTTAAGATTAATCGCGTGTTCATGAATTGCAACGTAGCCAGCCAGATGCATCTTGTGAACGCCTCGAAATGGGCGCAGGAAGTTGCGCAAACCAGTCCATATCCCTTCGGTGGAATTCGTGTGAACTTCGCGAATGCCATCCCCATCGTCATCCCGGGCCCATTCATGAACGCCGTGATTAACCGTGACATGCTCGCGTTCAATGTTGTTGTAGCCATTCCACTCATCGGTATTGACTCGGGTGGTCGATACAGTGAATTTGGCGACATGGTATTCCAGTGTTTTGCGATCAGTATGTTTGACCACGCGCAAACGAACTTGACCACTATGGCGGCCAACCGTGCCCACCACCGGTGGCCGATCATTGTCATAGGTGCCATGTCCACGCTGTTTGTTAGCACGTCGACGCGGCGGATCCTCTGGATCAGCGTGCTTTTCGCCCTTTTTCCCCCGCATTTTGAAACATTTCATCTGTTTCAGTTACACCATCATTTAGCGCTTGATCTGATTGTGCGGTTTGTGCATTGGCTTGAATGGCGCGCCGCAAAGTCAGCACCCTGTCGTATTTCATTCCCAGTCCTCTCGCCAAACCGGCTGACGATTCCCCTTTGCATATCCCACGTAGCAGTAAGATCGCTTGCGCTGGACGTATTTGTTTATGGGCAAATACTGTGCCTTGATAGACTGTATAGGGCTGATGACATTGGCGACAACGATACTTTGTCAAACCACTACACCTGGTCTTCCCTTCGATCCACGCATTGCCCTTACTTGCCCCACAGCGCGGACACTTCAATCCGTTGTCATGAAAATACTTCTCTGCCCAGGCTTGACTCAATTCGTCAGCACATACTTCCAGCATTGGAAAGTCCATTCGGCTATCTTACTCCTTGTCCCTCCTTGCAAGTGCTCAATCCATAACTTGGGAGATGAGCCTAGATTTTTTTGACGTTTGACGTTTGACATTTGACGTTTGACATTTGACGTTTGACGTTTGACGTTTGACATTTGACGCTTGACGCTTGACGCTTGACGCTTGACGCTTGACGCTTGACTAAAGTCCTACCGTCCGCAAATATGCTCGGTTTCGTGCAGCGCTCTGTTTAGGTTGGCCCATGCCCGGCAGCACATCCTGCTCTACGGTGACGAAGCCAGTGTAATTATGACCGCGCAGCCATTGCGCCACCCGATCAAATGGCACGCAGCCTTGGCCCAATTCGCAGAACACGCCGTTGCGGATGGAGGTGTGATAGTCCCAGCTATGCGTCTGAGATTGGGCGGCGATCTCGGCCGAGCAATCCTTCAAATGTGCATACCAGATCCGCGCAGCGTAACGATCCATCGCCTGCATCACCTCGTCGCCGTTGGGGTTGCCCGTGCCAAAAGCGTAGTGACCGGTATCGAACACCAAGCCGACCAGCGTTGGATCGGTCAACGTCATCAACTGGTCGATCTCGCTGGGCGTCTCCACATAGCCACCGCCGTGGTGGTGAAACACGCAGCGCAAGTCAGTTTGCTCGCGCACAGCTTGCGCAATGCGGTTGACACCATCGGCATAGATGCGCATCTCTGCCGCGCTCAGAGCCATGTCTGGCGTGGCGCACCCGGCATTGAGCGTGCGGATTGGATCATGGCAGTTGTCATCGGCCAGCACGATAAAGGGTGGGTTGGCTGGGTCGGCAACTGCCGCTAATAGTTTGGCCGTCTTCACCGTGCGCACTTCGCCATCAGCATGGGCTGCTGCATTTCGAAAATAGGTCGGGACGAAGGCACCGGTCATGGTCAGCTTGCGCTGAGTCAGCTCGTGGCGCAGCGCTTCCGGCTCGGTGGGCATAAAGCCCCAATCGCCCAGCTCGGTGCCGGTGTAGCCGGTCTCCGCCAATTCATTCAACATGCGGGTGGCAGTCAGTCGCTCCGCCTGTGCGCCTTCAAACTCAAGGGTGCCCCAGGAACATGGGGCGTTGCCGACATAAATCATCGCTAAGCAACTTGTGTTTCTCTTTCGCTTGCGCCTGCATGGCGCGTAGTTGGTCTGCGGTTATAGGCATACGACGACCGACCGCGGACAACCGACCACCGATTTAAGTGCGGTGGTCGGTCGTCCCTAGTCAATCATCTTCCCTTACTTGTACTTATCTGCGTTGCTCTTGTCCACCAGCACCGTGCCGGTGTCGATTACGGGATCGAGCGTCTCGCCTTTTAGCAGCTTGATCACGCTCTCCACGCCGAACTTGCCCATATTTACCGGGGCCTGTGCGACGGTCGCGCCCATATCTCCAGCCAGTACGGCGGCGGCGGCATCGGGGTTGGCATCGAAGCCGACCACCAAGACTTTACCGCCTAACTTGGCGGCTTTGATCGCCTCAACTGCACCTAGTGCCATGTTGTCGTTGCTGGCAAACACACCGGCCAGATCAGGGTTTTTGGTCAGGATGTCCTCCATCGCGGCCTGACCTTTGGCCTTGTCCCACTCAGCGGGCAATTCTGCGACGATATTGAGGCCGCAGTCAGTCAAGCCTTTCTTGGCTCCATCGGCGCGGGCCTTGCCGGTACTCTGGGTGATGATGCCCTGCAAGATCGCGACCTTTGCGCCTTTGGGGACGTTGTCGCACACATACTTCGCGCCCAACGCCGCGCCCACTTCGTTGTTGGTGCCGATAAAGGTCACCCCATCGACCAGACCCTTGGTGTCGATGAAGACCACTTTCACACCCTTGGCGATAGCGCCTTCCAACACCGGCTTCAATGCCGCCGGATCAGTCGGAGCGATGGCGATGCCCTTCACGCCCTTGGCGATGGCATCTTCAACCTGCTGCACCTGCGCGGCCACATCTGTTTCTTGGGGCGGGGCTTGCACGGTGACTTTTACGCCCATCGCAGTCCCAGCCTCGGTCGCGCCTTTCTCAACGGCTGCCCAGAATGGGTTGCCGCCGCCGGGGCCTTTCATACTGATCAAGATCTCGACATCCTTCATGTCCATAGCTGGTGCGGCGGCTGCTGCGCCTGCCGGAGTCTTGCCGCCAAACTTGTCAGCATTACTCTTGTCGACTAGGATCGTGCCAGTGTCGATCACCGCATCGATCTTGTCGCCCTTGATCAGCTTTAGCACATTCTCCACGCCGAACTTGCCCATATTGGTCGGGTTCTGCGCCACGGTTGCCTGCATGTCGCCGGCCAGCACCGCCGTTGCGGCATCGGGGTTGGCGTCGAAGCCTACCACCACGACCTTGCCAATCAACTTAGCCGCTTTCAACGCCTCGACCGCGCCGAGCGCCATGTTGTCGTTGCTGGCGAACAAGCCTTTGAGGTCAGGGTTCTTGGTCAGGATGTCCTCCATCACAGATTGGCCCTTGGCTTTGTCCCACTCAGCGGGCAATTCTGCGACGATATTGAGGCCGCAGTCGGTCAGACCTTTCTTGGCGCCATCAGCGCGGGCCTTGCCAGTGCTCTGGGTGATGATGCCCTGCAGAATCGCTACTTTTGCGCCCTTCTCGACATTCTTGCACAGATAGTCGGCGCCTAATGCTGCACCGACTTCGTTGTTGGTGCCGATAAAGGTCACGCCATCAACGGTGCCCTTGGTATCGACAAACACCACTTTGATGCCCTTGGCAATCGCGCCTTCCAATACAGGCTTCAGCGCAGCCGGGTCAGTGGGGGCGATGATGATGCCGGTCACACCAGCGGCAATAGCATCCTCGACTTGCTGCACTTGGGCCGCCACGTCTGTTTCTTGAGGTGGGGCCTGTACGCTCAGCTCCACGCCCATCGCTTTGGCTGCGCTTTCTGCGCCGGCCTGCACGGCCGCCCAGAATGGGTTGCCGCCGCCGGGTCCTTTCATGCTGAGCAACAGCTTGCTTGGGCCGGCGGCTGGGGCTTCGGCTTTGGGAGCATCAGTGGGCTTGGCTGCTTCAGCCTTCGGGGCCCCGGTTGCTTTGGGCGCTTCCGCCACTGGTGCAGCGGGCTGTGCCGGCGCCACGCACGCCGCCATCAACATGGCGGCCGCTGCTGCGAGATTAAGTACGGATATTCTTCTTTTCACTTTAATTTTCCTCTTGGAATGAATAGATTTTTGAAGCCGAACGAATGCTCGGCTAACAAACAAATTAGGGATTGACTGGTATCGCGAACGAAGCCCATCGCTGTGCTTGGGATGACAAAGCAAAGCGCTTCATCCTCCCGTACTCCCAGCCTTCCGGCGCACCGTGTCCAGCCCGACTGCAACAATAATCACCACACCGATGAGGACTTGCTGCCAGAACACCTGCACGCCGAGTAAGTTGAGCGCGTTGCGTAATAGACCGATCACTAGCACGCCTGCAAGAGTGCCCCATACACTACCACGTCCACCGAAGAAGCTGGCCCCGCCGATGATAACGGCGGAGATAGCATCCAACTCCGAGCCTAAACCGGCATTGGGGAACCCCGAATTGGTGCGGCCTGCCAGTAGCAAGGCTGCCAGCCCGGCGAAAAAGCCGCATAATGTGTAGACCAGCGTCAACACATTATCGACATTAATGCCCGACACGCGTGCGGCTTGTGGGTTGCCGCCAATCGCATAGATATGGCGGCCGGTGCGGGTGTGTTCCAGAAAAACCCACATCACAAAATAGCAGACCAGCACCACAATGATGGCAATCGGGAAGTCGCGCCCTTCACCCAGTACTTGGCCGGTGAAAAAGTCACGCGCGCCGAGCAACCGCACCTGGTCTGGTAAGCCCGAATAGGGCACACCGCCCGAAAGAATGTTGGTGAGACCGCGCAAAATAAACTGGGTGCCCAATGTGGCGATAAACGGGTGCGGCAGCTTGAGGTCCTTCAGGCCGCTGCGCTGGGCGAAGAACAACACTAACCCAACGATTGACAGACTGGCCACGATGCCGATGTTGAGCAGGCTTTGGCGACTGACATACAGAAAGCCACTAAACAACGCGCCAAAGACCAGTGTCAGGATCAAATAGATCCGCTGCTGGGCATCCTCGGCAATCAACATGCGATAGGCAAAGAAGATCAAGATGGCCGCTCCCAACATGACATACCAGGGTTGACCAAACAGCAGTGTCAGCACGACTGCGCCTAATAGTAGGATCAACCCCGGCTGTGTTTTGGTGAACACCCGCCCGTTGATTAGGCCAGCGAATAGACCAACGATCAGCGGCAGCCCAATGCCGATATACCAGGGCGACGGTTCAATGCCGCGCTTGGGATCGCCAATCACGACGACTGCCAGCACAATCATGCCCATCGCCAGCGTCGAGCCAACCGACAAATCGATGCCGGCCGTGACGATGACGACGAACATGCCCAGCGCCAATAGTCCGTTTAGCACGTTTTGTTTGCCAATGTTGGTCAGGTTGCGCCAGCTAAAAAACACATCCGGCTGCAAGATGGTCATCACCACCATCATTAAGATGACTAATAGCCAGACCCCATAGCGATCGACATACGGAATCAAACGCACGCGTAAACTCTGCTCGCGGGCGGTGGGGGAGTCGGGGGGAGTTGAAGTTGATACGGTCATACAAAATGCCTAATGCGTAAAAATAAGTTATTTACACATAACATATTGCTCCTTACGTCAATTCAAATCATGCGCCCTCGACGCCTCATTGGATTGCGATTTATTGCCCATGATCCAACCGATGACTTCCTCACGACTGGTTTTATTGAGCTGGGCTTCGGCGAAATTTTGGCCACGGAAAAGGGACATGACGCGATCGCACACGTAGAAGATGTCGTCCATGCGGTGGCTGATCAGAATCACACTGTGGCCGTGTTCTTTCAGATCCTTGATCAAGTCCAACACCTTGCGGACTTCCTTGATCGCCAACGCCGCCGTCGGCTCGTCCATGATCACGACCTTCGCATCGAAGGCGGTCGCGCGTGCAATGGCCACCGCTTGGCGTTGACCACCCGATAGCTCTTCCACCCGCTGTGTCACGCTCTTGACATGAATCTTGAGCTTGTCCAAGTGATCCTTGGCCTTCTGTAGATTAGCCTTGTGATCGATAAAAATGCCGCGTTGCTGTTCCCGGCCCAAGAAGATATTCTCGTCGATGCGCATATTGCCAGCCAGCGCCAAATCCTGATACACCATCTCAATGCCTAGGTCGCGGGCAGTGCGTGGGCTATCGAAATGCACCGGTTGGCCATCTACATACAGCTGGCCTTAGGTCGGCGTATGTAGCCCGGACAACACCTACATCAAGGTGCTCTTGCCTGCCCCGTTGTCGCCGACTACGCCCAGCACCTCGCCCTGCATCACTCGTAGGCTTACATTCTCCAGCGCTGTCACCGCGCCAAAATACTTACAGATACCGCGCGCCTCAATCACAGGTACTTCTTCGGCGTCCCTTTTTTCATTCTGCATTTTTAGTTCTTAATTCTCAATTTTCAATTCGAATAAACCGCTTCTCTTTCTGACTCAAAATCGCCGCGTCAATCAGCCTTTGAATCACTGCCCCATCGCGGAAATTGGGGCGCAGGTATTGTCCGGCAGCGATGGCGTTGACCCACTCGCGAGTCATGTGATCTTGTTGACGGAACACATCTTTATAAGTGTTGTGCACGGTGTCGCGCCTGGCGTTGCCCCAGATTACATCGGGGATGGGTATGGGTGTAAGTGCGCCAGCGGGTGCACAGGCACCCGATACCTGCTGAACAGTATCCCAATCGCAGAAGGCATATAGCGTGCCTTGCGAGCCATGCAGCTCAAAATGGTGGGTCTGGCCAAACGGTGTGTTCTCGTACGCCACGGTCGTCGCATGGATGATGGCTTGCGCGCCACTTTCGAAGCGCATCAGCACCACGCCGCTGTCCTCGGTTTGTGGATAAGTGGTGCCTTCTGGATCGAGCTTGGCGCGCTCGATCAAATTGCCCGTCATCGCACACACTTCGACCACGTCGCCGGCCCGTTCGCGCAGCCACCACCACGCCAGATACATGAAGTGCGAGCCAATGTCGCCAATCGCCCCGGTGCCGGCCCGCCGCGCATCAAAGCGCCACATATAGTCGGTCTTGCGGCCATAGCTAGCGTAATAACGCAAGTTGGTGTGATACGGCTGGCCGATGAACCCGCCATCAACCTGCTGCTTGAGAAAGCGACTGATCGGCATATAGCTATACGTGAACGGCACCAGCGTGATGAGGCCATTGCTTTCGGCCAAGTCGGCCATCTCATCGGCCTGCGCGTGCGTCAGTGCCAATGGCTTCTCGCACAGCACATGCAACCCCGCCTTTAGCGCCGCCATCGTATGCGCATGATGCATCTCGTTGCTCGATGCCACCACGAGCGCATCCAAGCCGCCCGCACGGATCATCTCATCCACATCGTTATAAGCGTGTGGGATGGCCCAGCGGTGCGCCATTGCCTGCGTCTTTGTCGCATCGCGCCCGCAGATGGCATGCCATTTGGCTTGCGGATGCGCTGCCAATGCTGGCAGATACATCGCATCTACCCACCAGCTGGTACCGATAAGGCCAATTTTTAGGGACATGTTTTTGGATTTCTCATTTCTCATCTTTCATTTCTCATTTATGCACAAACGTAACGTATGCGCCAAATGAGAAATGAGAAATGAAAGATTCTTTAATAGTTCCGCTCTTTCGCCCGCAGCGCTTCCCATTCTGCGCGTTTCTCTTGCACACTCGGCATCTCGCTCACTTCGGCGGGCGGGACATCCCACCAAGCGTAGCCGGGCACGCCGACGTAGCGGTCATTGGGTACGTGGATTACGGTGGTGTAATCGATGTCTTTTGCGGCTTTCAATGCCTTCACAAACTCAGCGCGGGTCTTGCACTCCATCACACACGCACCCATGCTGCGGGCGTTCATGGCGAGATCGACGGGCAGATCACGCACATCGCCATCATTGTCCGTTGTCTGTCGTCCATCGTTAGTAGGATAAGCGTAGCGTGTCCCAAACCCGCCTTGCCCTAGTGAGCGCGACAGCCCGCCGATGCTCTTGTAGCCGCGGTTGTCCATCAAAATGATCGTGAGTTTGTAGCCCTCTTGGATCGAGGTAATAATTTCATTGGCCAGCATGAGATAAGAGCCATCACCGACCAGCACATACACCTCGCGCTGCGGGTCGGCCATCTTGATGCCCAAACCTCCAGCGATTTCATAACCCATCGTGCTGAAACCATAGTCGAGGTGATACTGTTGCGGATGGCGCGCTCGCCACAGCTTGTGCAAGTCACCCGGCAGACTGCCCGCCGCGTTGACCATCACGGCGTCTGGATCGCCCAGATCATTGATCACGCCAATCAGCTCGCTCTGGCTGGGTAATGGCTCGTTGCGCACGGCGTAGAAGGCATCGACCTCAGCTTCCCAAGCATTGTGCAGATTGGCAGTGCGTGCTGCGTAATCCGCTCCAACTTTCCAACCAGCCAAACCCTCCATCAACTCTTCCAGGGTGACCTTGGCATCGCCCACTAGCATGAGCGCGCTATGTTTGGCTGCGTCGAACTCAGCCACATTAATATTGATGAAACGCACCGCCGGGTTTTGCCATAGCGTCTTGCTGGCCGTTGTGAAATCGCTATAGCGTGTGCCGATGCCGATGACCAAATCCGCATTGAGCGCAATCTCGTTGGCAGCGGGTGTGCCAGTGGTGCCAATGCCACCCAGACAAGCAGGGTGATCGAAGCGCAGGCTGCCTTTGCCGGCCATCGTTTCGCCAACCGGAATGCCTGTGCCATCAACGAATTGCTTGAGCGCCTCAGTTGCTTCGCTGTAGCGCACACCGCCGCCGGCCACGATCATCGGCTTTTTGCTGGCGCGAATCCAGGCGATGGCTTGCTTAACCGCATCACGATCGGCGCGGTTGCGTTGGATGGTCCACACCCGCTTTTCAAACAAAGATGTTGAAAAATCAAACGCCTCGGTCTGGGTGTCTTGCGGCACGCACAGTGTCACCGCGCCTGTGTCGGCTGGGCTGGTCAACACCCGCATCACTTCTGGCAGGGCGCAGGCCAATTGATCCGGACGAT
The DNA here is from genome assembly GCA_031392845.1 of Chloroflexota bacterium. Classification (GTDB taxonomy): domain Bacteria; phylum Chloroflexota; class Anaerolineae; order J036; family Brachytrichaceae; genus JANMVQ01. The sequence continues at coordinate 4,303 of JANMVQ010000080.1, read as the reverse complement.
AGATACGATCCCAGTAGCGGCTGACCGGTTTGAAGCAATCGTTCACCGAAATATCTTGCGAGTGCTCGCTTTCCAACTGTTGCAGCACCGGGGCCACATTTCGACGGGCGAAAATATCGCCGGGCAACAACAGTACCGGCAGCCGATTGACTGTCGCCAATGCTGCGCCGGTCACCATATTGGTCGCGCCCGGGCCGATACTGCTGGTGCAGGCCAACGTGCGCAACCGGTTACTGTGTTTGGCAAAGGCCGCCGCGCTATGGACCATGCCTTGCTCGTTGCGGCACTGGTAATAGCGAAAATCTGGATTTTGCTGCAACGCCTGCCCTATGCCCGAAGTATTGCCATGCCCGAAGATGCCGAAGCAGCCGCCGAAGAAGGCTTGTTCTTTGGCATCGCGAGATGAATGCTGGTTTTTGAGAAACTTGATGATGGCTTGAGCCACGGTCAGTCGGATAGTGTTAGACATGAGTTTTTCTTGGTCAGCGTCTTGCTGAAAGTCATAAGTCATAAGTCCGGTAGGGGGACGGTTGAGAGTAAATCGGCTAAGTCTTCAGTTGTGACGCTGTCTTGCGTATCTTGATCATCCTCTGTTGGGTTGGTTATGACGCTGTATTCGGCGCGGCCCTCGCGGAGGGCGAGATTGCGTTGAGCGAGCGGAGCCGAGCGCATATTCCCAGTAACGGGCGCGATTGCCGCCAGTGCTGTACGAGTAACCTTCAGCAATATTTGCGCCGATGGAGCCAATCGCTCGATACAGTTGATTTGACACCCCTTTCGTCCGCTCATCATCGTTCAACTTCGAAACATCATGCCACGCAACATCCGATAGAAAAAGCGCCAGCCGATAGACAGTCATGTTCCACAGACTGTCCCCAGTCAATTGTTTCGGCACACTTTTCAACCAAGTCTCGTAATCCATACGTTCCATCAACTTAAGTCAACCAGCAACGCTCAGCAGTCACGTCATCCGGACTTATGACTCAAGACTTTCTGCCGCAACGTCACTCGTAAGCCAATGTATATTTCTCATTTCTCATTTCTCATCTTTCATTTCACATTTCTCATGATGTGTCACCAATCCCCCGCATACCCCACCTGATACGGCTTGGATTGTTGCGCATGCCACAGATACTGCAGCTCATTCATCTGCCGGATGTGCAAATGATCGTGCGCTACCCACGCTGCCAGCATATCGCCGGCTTTAAAGGGATCCCCCCACGGTGCGATGGCAAACGAATCCCAATCCGGTTGATGCAGGCCTTTGAGCCACGCGATGGAATTAGCCCGCTCGGCAAAGAAAGCCTTCAGCGATTCCGTCAGGTCACGTTGGTTGTAGCCACGCTCAGTCACCCATTCCACCGGGCGAATGGGTGGCCAGATTGCGGTCGGGCTTAACAACAGCAATTGGGTGCGCTGCCGGAAATCCTCGCACTCCTCGTCAACCAGGTGATTGATCACCTCCAGCAGCGACCAATCGCTCTCGCTCGGCTTCCAGCGCGCCTGTGCGACGCTCACGTTCGACAGCAGATGCGCAATGACCTGTGCCTTGGACTGTATGAGAAGCATGAAATCGAGTAAGTTGATCATTTTTATCTTTCATCTCTCATCTCTCATGTATATGCAAGTGCAGTACGCACCATCAAATGAGAAATGAAAGATGCGAAATGAGAAATTCCTAAAGGTCCGGGTTCGGCAACATAAACTCGCGAATCACGCCGACCAGATCGTGCCAGCCCTGAATAAACGTGCGCAAGGTGCGGACGGTTGCGCCAAATGTGTCGAACTCCTGCACGGTCATGCCGTCGGCCTCGTAGGCCCGGCGAAACTCGGAGACGTTTAGCAGGGCGTCGAGTATTTTCGGCTGCACCGGCTCCTGCATGCGTGGCACAGGCCGCACATTGGAGTTGTTGTATTTCACCTGCCAGTCATACGGGATCGTCATAGCGACGTTGCCGCCGACAAACTCGGTCCAGTGCAAAAAGTTGCGATACGCTGCCGAGAGCAGTTGGGTGCGATATCCCTTCTCGCTGTAAATCTCATAGGCCTTCTTAAAGCACGCTACCCCGCACCACTCTAAATACTCTGGGTTAATCTCAATATCATTCTTCTTAACGAAGAGCTTGATCCAGTCATCGCAGCGGCCCACCATCAGCGTGGCGTAGGGCTGCATCAGACTTACGTCTTTGCCCTCGGCTTCGCGCCGCTTTAGCCCGCGTTCGATGCCCTCGGCAATCGCCAGCACTTGGGGTACGCAGAAACTCACGGTGACATTCAAGTTCACCCCACGATAAGTCAGTTCTTCGATCGTGCTGATACCGGCGCTGGTGGCGGGTAATTTCACCTGCATGTTGGGAGCAAGTCCAGCGAAATACAGCGCCTGTTTGATGATTGCGTCCGGGTTGTTATAGGCAGCCGGGTCGGTCTGGATTGACAGGCGGCCCAGCTTGTGACCGCTGCGCTCATACACCGGCAGCAATAGTTTTGCCCCGTTCAGGGCCACCGCCTCATATACTTGCCAAGCCACCTGAGTTTCGCTCCAAGTCGGGTTGGTATGGATGATCTGTTGAATGCGGTCGCGCCACAGATGCATTTCTTTTTTCAAAACATTAAGCACGATCACCGGGTTGCTGGTCGCTCCAGTAGCTCCACGCTCAATCGCGTAAGTTAGCTCTTCGACAGAACATGAGTCATTCAAATACTGCGTTGGCGAAGTGCTGGCAGTCTCGTGTAAAGGCCCATTAAAGGTGGTTATTGCGGTCATTGTCTGTTGTCCTCCTAAAGCGTCATAAGTCTCATGCTTCTAAAACTCGAACCAACTTCAATATTGGACTCATGACTTTCAACTTGCTACTTTAAACTTTCAACGGATTAAGTCGATTCTCCAACCACTAACTCTCCACGCATGGTTAGATTGCCTGAGCTGCTTTGATCTTGATGATCGTTTTCTAACTTGCCTGCATTATTGATGCAAGTCATCACCATCTGCATTGCGGCCACCCCCATATCATGGCGCGGTTGTCGCCAAGTGGTGAGGGCAGGAGATGTAAAGCGGGCGAGATCGAGACCATCAAAGCCGGCGATGCCGATATCTTGGGGTACGCGCAGGCCATGTTTGTGGAACACTGAAAGCGCACCGATAGCCATGGCGTCGTTGAAACACCAAATTGCACTACGCTTGGCTCGCAATGCATCCCAGTGTGCAGCTAGCAAACATTCAGCAGCGTCTACGCCATCCTGCGTACCGCCGTTCTCCCCATTACAAGTGAATTGGGTAGACAGCCCGCGATTTCCCAGGGTGCTATGCCAGGCGCGATAGCGATCGACGTTGACCTTGCCCGCCTGCGCGTTGCCGATATAGGCGATCTGGGTATAGCCGCACGACAACAGATACTCAATTATGCTCTGTCCGCCGTGTAGGTCGTCGTGACAGATGGAATGCACATGCTGTTCGTTCGCTTGAGAATTGATCAAAACGATCGGAATGCCAGTCTCATGAAACAGTTCGTGGTAGCGGTCACCCACGCGCCCCGAACCCACGATCACCCCATCAACCCGGTGGGCCTGCAAACGCCGTACCACTTCCAACTCGCGCTGCGGATCGTTGCTGCCGATGCTGGACATGAAGACACTATAGTTGTGGAGGCTGGCTTCGCTCTGGATGGCTTCGGCAATGTCGGCATGAAAATGGTCGGTGAAACTGGTCAGGACCAGTCCCACCGCACAACTGCGTTTGGAGACGAGACTGCGGGCAGCCAAACTGGGGGTATAACTATGATCCTGCGCGATATTCAGAATGCGGGTGCGAGTAGCCTCGCTGATGCGACCCTCACCACGCAGGGCGCGGCTTACCGTGGGATAACTTACCCCAGCAAGCTCGGCAATTTCCTTGATCGACACTTGGCGTCGGGTCATAGAGCGCTTCTTGGCAATAACTACAAATCTAGCGCACACTTTTGTCTTAGTTTGAACAAACGTGTGCGCTTACAAGAATATAATTAACATTTCTTCACAGTGTTGTCAAGCAGACCCGCTGAAACGCTGAAACGTACTAACTCCCAACCCAAAGTCTATCGGATGATTCTTGCGGTCCATTGGTTTTCTAGGAAGACTCAAAGTCAAGTCTGTGCAATTTAGTTGCCCGTCAAACAGTGGTATGTAATATAAACTGGTAGACTATCTATGTAATTGTCGTCTGTTTCATAATACATTTTCAGTGGACGTTTTATTATTCACTTCATCATTCTCAAAGTGTCGCTGATAGATTATTTAACACCGTTTTTACAAATAGATAACATAGACT
>JANMVQ010000036.1:0-15397 GCA_031392845.1 Chloroflexota bacterium | reverse complement strand
GACGGCGGACGGCTTAAGCCGTCCGCCGTCTCCAGCCTCCGTCCACTTCAACAACGTTTCCTTTGCCTACGACAGCAATGCCGCAGAGCTAGTGCTCAAGCAAATAGAGTTCTGCCTGCAACCCGGGCGCACATTGGGCTTACTGGGGCGCACCGGCAGCGGCAAAACCACCCTTGCCCGGCTACTCTTCCGGCTCTACGAGGTGACCGATGGCGCAATCCGCCTCGACGACATCGATATCCGCGAGCTGCCATTAACCGAACTGCGCGACCGGGTGGGCATGGTGACGCAAGACGTGCAACTCTTTCACGCCACCGTGCGCGACAACCTGACCTTCTTCGATCCCAATATCAGCGACGCGCATATCTTGCAAGTGATCGACGACTTGGGTCTGCGCAGTTGGTATGACGCGCTGGCGCATGGGCTGGACACCGAACTGCAAGCGGGCAACGCCGGTCTCTCGGCGGGTGAGGCGCAACTGCTGGCATTTACTCGCGTGTTTCTGCATGATCCGCGCTTAGTCATTCTGGATGAGGCTACCTCGCGTTTAGACCGCGCCACCGAGCAATTGATCGAGCGTGCCATCGACAAACTGCTAGCGGATCATTCGCGCACCGCCATCATCATTGCCCATCGCTTGAGCACGGTCCAGCGCACCGACGAGATCATCATTCTGGCCGATGGTCAGATCATCGAACATGGTGACCGGCTTGTCCTGGCCACCGATCCCACAACTCGCTTCGCCCAACTCCTCAAAGTTGGCATGGAGCAAGTCCTTGTCTGATAGTCATTTGCTACAGCTACCTAGGCAATCATTTGTCATTCCGAGCGCGTCGTCTTCGACGCTGCGAGGAATTCCTTGAACCAAACACATAGATGATTTCGCTCGACCAATCCAAATGGAAAAACAAATCAAACTTCCGGCATTTCTACTGCGCGCCGCACGCTTGTATCCGTTGTCATTTGTCACATCGCTGTTGATGCGCTTTCTGATCTTTGGGGGTGCGCCCTTGCTGACCGGTCTGGTGACGCGCGAGTTCTTCAACACGCTTACCGGTGGGTCGGCTGCCCGCTTCGATGTGTGGACTCTGAGCGGGATGTTCATCGGGGTGGCGCTGGGCCGCGCGCTCATCATCATGCTGGATATCATGTTCGATAATCTGTGGACTTTTGTGCTACGCAATCTTATCCGCCACAATCTGTTTCAACATATTTTGAAACAGCCCGGCGCACGCGCATTGCCAGAGTCGCCCGGCTCCGCGATCAGCCGCCTGCGCGATGACATCCCCGAAGCGCTTTCACCCTTGCGCGAGATCCCGTGGATTATCGCCTTTCTGGTCTTTGGCGTGATCGCCTTTATCATCATGGCCCGCATTAGCCCGACGATGACGCTGCTGGTACTGATCCCGTTAATCATTATTTTTATCGCGGCAGCCATCACCCGAGAGCGAATTAGCCACTACAGCCGCGAACGCAAACGCGCCTCTGCCCGCGTCATCGGTTTTATCGCCGAAATGTTTGGCGGCGCGCAGGCGGTCAAAGTGGCCAATGCCGAGACCCGCGTGATCGGCCAGTTGCGTCGGCTCAACGACATTCGGCGCACCGCCACATTGCGCGACCGGCTGTTCAGCAGCGCGCTGGATTCGATCTTCTTTAACTCGATCAATATTGGCACCGGCTTGATCTTGTTGGGCGCGGTGGGGCAAATGCAGCAAGCCTCTTTTACGGTCGGCGATTTTGTCCTATTCACCCAATATCTATCCTCGCTGACCGAGTTGGCCGCCCGCATGGGGCAATATCTAGTGCGCTATCGGCAGGGCGATGTTTCGCTGCAGCGCTTGGCCCGCTTCTTGCAGGGTGCGCCAGAAACGTTGATGACCGAATCCAATCTGCTCCATCTGCGCAAAGCCGCCCCTGTGCCCACTCCTATCACGCGCCAGCCTGACCATGCCCTGCACACATTGGATGCACACGGCCTGACCTTCCGCTATCCCGATTCCGGGCGCGGGATCACTGATGTAAATCTGCGCATCGCGGCCGGGCAGGTCGTGGTGATCACCGGGCGCATCGGCAGTGGCAAAACCACTTTACTGCGCACACTGCTTGGGCTATTACCAGCCCAAGCGGGCGAGGTGCGCTGGAACGGACAGCTTGTTCTGGATGCACCCAACTTCATGACCCCGCCGCGGGTGGCCTACACGGCCCAAACCCCGCGCCTATTTAGCGAGACGCTGCGCAACAATATTCAAGCGGGCTTTAACGACGAAACGCGCCTGCAACCCGCGCTGCACACCGCTGTGCTGGATTACGATGTGGCCCAACTGGAGCACGGGCTTGAATCGATGGTCGGCCCACGCGGGGTGAAGCTGTCCGGCGGACAAATCCAACGCGCCTCGGCAGCCCGCATGTTCTTGCGCGATGCCTCGCTGCTGGTCTTCGACGACCTTTCCAGCGCGCTAGATGTGGAGACGGAAAGAATGCTTTGGGAGAGACTGGAAGGTTTAACAGGAGGAATTGAGAAGGAAGAAGGCAGAATGAAGAAAGGGGAAACGTCAGATGCGTCTTTCTTCATTCGTCATTCGCCATTCTCAATTCCCTCATCTCAATTCTCTATTTTGGCGGTCTCTCACCGGCGGGCGGTGCTGCAACGGGCGGATCACATTATTGTCTTGAAGGATGGGCAAGTGGCGGCCCAAGGGAAATTAGATTGGCTGTTGCGTGAATCGGACGAGATGCGTCAGTTGTGGATGACCGACAGTGACCCAGCCACTCACAGTGCATCAGTTGGCTAAAAACCTATCTCTAAACTCCAGGAAGTCCCGAAAAATGCAGGCCTGGCCGTAGGTTTAGAGATAGGGTTTGATTCCCTTAGCTTTTTACTGTTGTCCGCGAATCACGCTAATTCTCGCGAATTTATTAGCGCGTCAGCACTGGCAGATGCACACGCAAATTCAGCACAGGTGTGGGTGTGCTGGTGATCGATGGGATGGGCGTTGCTGTGGGCGGTAGCGGGGTGACCGGATCGTTGCCGTACTTTGTCTTCCATTGTTGCAGCAATGTCAGAAGTGCTTGCGGTGAATTCGTTGGCAAGTTTTGGTTGGCCTGATCTTTGCTGTTGATGCCATGGCAGGACGTGCAAACGCGCACTTCGCCTGGTTGGAAGGTAAGCCAGTAGCGCTCGCGCACCACACCCACACCGTTGCCATCCGTAATTTGCCAAGTGAGCGCGCGCCGGGCGGGCACAAACGCCGCTTGCGAGCCATCGCCTGCGATGATCACGCTACCCGCCGGACCCGTGCTGGCAGGGTTCGCAGCAATGGCAACACTATCGTGCATCTCGCGGGCCAAAACTCGCCGACCTGCACGGGGGGTGTCACTGTAGCCACCCGTCCAACCACGAATCTGATCCGCCTGAAAATACTGCATATAGCGCACGTCATAGATTTTGCCAGTCGTGCCAATCGTCTGGGCGGTGCCACTCAGCACGCGTAGGTTAAACGGCTGCTGCAAATCGTTGTGATCGCGGGTGGTGACATCGCGGGTGATCGACAGCGCCAAATTATTCTGACGCATCCATGCCTTGAGTTGCGTCACATCCACACCCGCTTGGGTGAACATCTGTGTTTCGGCAGGCGCGACATTTGGCGCGAGTCGGGCTGGGCGCGGGCGCTCGCGCACTTCAACTGGGTTGAGTTCCCACAAGTTACCGGAATAAGTCACCAGCGTGTCTGGGTCCCAAAAGCTGATGGTTTTGCTGATACCGTTGGTGAGCGTCATGACCGGTGCCCAATAGTCACTGGTCAGCCCCAGCTGTTTAATGCGATAAGCATAGCGCGACTGCGGGTGATCGGTGCTGCCAATATTGCTGTCCAAGGTCGTTGTAAACGTATGTACGGCCAGCAACGAACCGTCTGCCAGCGGTAACGGCTCACGATACAGCCCGGAGTGATTGGCGGATGGGGTGTCACTAAAGCTGGCTGTGTCGCGATGGGTGACATAGCTGATCATGGCCAGATCGGCATTCAGGGTGATGGGCGCGCTAAAGCTGATGACTTGGCCAGAAGCGTGCGTGCCAAACTCGGGGGCATCGGTGCCGTAATAGGTACCGGGATGGAGTGGATCTTCCTTTACTTGCAATAGATTCTCGATCGAGTTTTGATTGGCACGCGGCATGGCGCTATTATGAGCAACAATATTCGGATCATCAGTCAGGCTAAGATCAAAATAGCCTTGAAACTCGTGACGACCAATGTGATTGAGCGTCTCGTGCTCGCTGCCATCCTCGAATATCTGCCACGGAAAGAACTGATTAAACGAGTGGCCTGCCAGATTCGTGCCCGCCAGCAAATCATTACGGCAGGTGCGCGGTTCGGGGAAAACTTCGGTCCGATCTGGATTTTTCACATCAAATGTAGCGTTGGCACTTTCGTCACTGTAGTTAAACGTGCCGTATTTGTTGCCGGAGCAATTGTTGCCCACGCTATCGCCATCGGCTTGTTGGTCGCGTTGCATGTGATCCCAGCGCGTGAAGATGACTCGGCCAAAGCTGTCTAGAATAGGTGTGAAGTCGCCTGAGGGTGCGTGATCGAGTTGAAAGAGATCGCCGGTTTGCGGGTCCAAGCTCCACAAGCCACTGACCGTTGGAGCCAGCTCATATTCGTCCAATTGCGGGTAGTGATGGGTAGCGCCGCTGCGTGGACGGTCAGTTGTGAATATGATGCGGTCGTCGGTGCCATACAGCGGGCTGATATTGTTGACATTGGCGGGTTGATTGGGCACTTTTGTAATGACGACGGTTTCGCCAATCCCAAAGCCACTAATCTCGTACATCTGCCAATAACTGGTGATCACCTGATAGCGCTGGGTCGGCGCACCAATGACCATGCTAAATACGGCCTTCTTGCCGCTCCAATGCACGGACGGATCGCGCACCGCGATGGCGTTCGCCCCTTGCATACCCTCGCTGCCATAACCAGCCGCTTGGGTCAGGTTGCGCAGCGTAGCATCTGAATAGCGAATCCACAGATCGCCGCCACGCGCCACATCGGACATGCTGGCTTTGTGATTGCCAAAGACCGCGCCAATCGTGGTGAAGTCGGCCGCAATCGGAAACTGCGTCACAAACATAATCGGGTTGGTCGCAGACGTTTTGTCAGGCCTACGGCCATATAGCAACGACTGAGGTTGACCGGTCAATAACAGGCCCACAATCAGAATGGGGCGTAAAAGGTGTAATCGTAAATTCATAATATCTCCTGTAACTCGTCCTCAACCTTTAGATGTAATTTGGCCTCTACGGCCTCAATCTCGCGTCGGCTCGCGTCGGGCAATAGCGTTGACTTGGATTATTCCCATGACATTGATGTTAACGCGCTGAAAATTATCAGTGGATAAGAATAGGTTGCAGAACTGAACGTATTTGTGGGTTCGGTTTCGGCAAAACAGTAAATATTGGCATAAACTGAGTGGCATAACCATGAACACACTCATTCTGGAACAACCCGGCCAACTGACTTTTGGGCAGACGGCTGAGCCGAACAAACCGCAACCGGGCGAGGCATTGGTGCGCATTCATCGCGTTGGGATATGCGGAACAGATTTGCATGCCTATCGCGGCAAGCAGCCTTACTTTACCTATCCACGCATCCCTGGCCATGAGTTGGGTGTAGAGATCGTCGAGATCAACCATGGCGGGTTACTGGGCCTGCGCCAAGGCGACCGTTGCGCTGTGGAGCCCTATATGAACTGCGGCGAATGTATCGCCTGCCGTCGTGGCAAAAGCAATTGTTGTACCCGCATGAAGGTGCTGGGTGTGCATATCGATGGTGGGATGCGCGATCTAATCACTGTGCCGGTGCACAAATTGCATCGGGCCAACCGCTTGAGCTTTGAGCAACTGGCCCTGGTTGAAACGCTTGGCATCGGCGCGCACGCAGTGGATCGCGCCCAGCCCCAAGCGGGCGAATGGGCTTTGGTAATCGGAGCTGGGCCGATTGGTCTGACCGCGATGCAATTCGCCAAATTGGCCGGGACCAATCTCATTGTCATGGATGTGAACGCGGATCGCCTGGGTTTTGCCCAGCAACACCTAGGGGTAACGCATGCCATAAATATCGCTGGCCAAAGCATCGAAGAAAATGTAAAAGCGCTCCAAGACCGCTTGAACGGTGATTTGCCGACCTTGGTATTCGATGCCACCGGCAACGCTCAATCGATGATGCAGGCCTTCCAGTATGTGGCGCACGGTGGCAAACTAGTCTACGTCGGGCTAGTCCTGGATGACATTACCTTTAACGATCCCTTCTTTCATGGCCGCGAGATCACCTTGTTCGCCAGCCGCAATGCCACCGCCAAAGAGTTCAAAATGATTATCGGGGCAATGGAAGATGGCCGCATCGACGTGCGACCCTGGATCACCCATCGTGCCCCCGCGCAGGCCGTGCCGGACACATTCCCCGAATGGCTGAAGCCGGAGAATAAGGTGATTAAGGCCATGATCGAGTGGAATTGAATATGCAACTTGGAATTTACAGTAAAACCTTTGACCGCCCAAACTTGGGCGCGGTGCTAGATGCAGTGAAGGCACACGGCTTGGCCTGCGTACAGTTCAACATGCTGTCGGCGGGCGTGCCGACATTGCCTGATGCGTTGGATGCTAACGTCATCGAAACGGTTCGACGTGAGACAACGGCACGCGGCATCCGCATCGCCGCGCTGTCAGGCACCTTCAATATGGCCCACCCAGATCGCGCCGAACGACAACACGGGCTGGCCCAATTGCGCATCTTGGCTGAAGCAAGCGCAGCTCTCGGCGCACCGATCATCTCGCTCTGTAGCGGTACACGCGAGTTGAGCAGCATGTGGCACACGCATCCAGACAACATCACACCCCAAGCCTGGCGTGACCTCGTCGATTGCATGCGCCAGGCTGTGCAGATCGCCGAGGTCAATCAGGTCACGTTGGCGATGGAGCCCGAGGTGAACAACGTGGTGGATTCGGCGCACAAGGCACGCCGATTGATCGACGAAATGGGTTCACCTCGGCTAAAAGTGATCATGGACGGGGCGAATGTCTTCCACACCGGAGAATTGCCACGCATGTGCGAGATTTTGCAGGAATCCATCGAGTTGCTTGCTACAGATATTGTGCTGGCCCACGCCAAAGACCTCGACCACGACGGTGATGCCGGGCATCTGGCCGTCGGACACGGCTTGCTCGATTACGACTGGTATCTGGCCCAGCTGCGCCGTGTTGGTTACGACGGGGCCATCATCATGCACGGGCTGAGTGAAGAGCAGGTGCCCGACTGTGTTCAGTTTATGCGGGGCAAATTGGCCGCGGAAAACTCAGCAAAAGTATAAGCATTATGCCAGCAATCGACGCACTGAATGAACAGACCGTAATCGACTATGTGTGCAGCACACCTGCCTATGAGCAAGCGTTGGGTGGCCCAGGCGACTATGCGGCCCAGGCCATCACCGCAGGCAACATCAATTTGCTGTTTCGGGTGACTAACCGCACAGCCAACAGCTCTGTGTTGGTGAAACAGGCCCTGCCCTACTCGTGGCGCTACCCCGAGTTCAAGTTGCCGGTGCAACGAGCGGACTTGGAATACGAAATGCTCACCCTGGAGGGTAAATATTGCCCAGAGCAGGCGCTCAAGGTGTATTTCTACGACGCGCCAAATTTTATTAGCGTAATCGAAGACCTGAACAAGCACTTGGTCATGCGCGAGGGGATGATTCAACGCCAACGCTATCCGCTGGTTGCGCAGCACATCGGCAGTTTTGCTGCACGCACCCTGTTTTACACCTCGGATTTATATTTGGCGAGTGCCGACAAGAAAGCCATGCTTCCGCGTTTCATGAACCCAGTCATGCGCAAACTGCAAGAGGACTTGTGCTTCACCGAGCCATATATTCCGCATAAAAATAACCATTGGACGCATCTAAATGACGCACATGTGCAGGCGATCTATGCTGATGACGATTTGCGCAGCGAAATATTCATTCTGAAGGAACGCTACATGACCCACGCCCAGGCGCTCATTCACAACGATCTGCACACCGGCTCGATCATGCTCAACGCGCAGGAAACCAAGGTCATCGACCCGGAGTTTGCTTTCTTTGGGCCAATCGGGCACGATGTCGGTTCGTATTTGGCCAACCTGGTGCTGAACTACACCGCACAGGTGCATCACTCGCCAACTGAGGCCGAGCGCAGTGATTATCGCCGCTGGATTCTCGATTCACTGCGCGAGACTTGGCAGGTTTTCGAGCGCGAGTTTCTGGCGTGTTGGGAGAAGGATGCCCTTAAAAGCGAATGGCCTTCGCCCCAATACCAACGCAAATACATGCGCCAGTTGCTGCAAGACAGCGCTGGCTATGGGGCCGCCGAAATCTTCCGCCGCACGATTGGTCTGGCCCACATCGTCGATATCGACAGCATCCCCGACGACCCAACCCGCGCGCATGTCGAAAGCCTGGTGCTGGTGATCGGTGAAGCGTGGCTCAAGCAGCGCCATCAGATCGGCAGTGTGGATGACCTGCTGGAGATTGTGACATCGGCCAAACCGCGTTTTACTTAAGGCAGTTAAATCAGGGTATCGCCGTCGGCTCAGTCGAAGCTGCAGGTGACACGTCCGGTGCGGGCACATCCGTGGGTTGCGCAACGGTCGGCGGTGGCGGCTGCGTGGGCAAGGGTGTCTCGGTTGGCGCGGGCGCAGGCATGGTCGGCAGCGTGTCGGCGGGCGTGGGCTGTACGGGCAGGTCAGGTGGGGTCACTGGCACACTTTGCGTGATTGGCGCAGGTGTTGGCCCAACCGGTTCGCCACCAGGATTGAGCAAAATAATCTCGGGAGTTGCGGTTAGCTTCATAGTTGGGCTGGTTACGGGTGTCGCAGCGGGTGTTGATGCCACTTGGACTTGTGCCACAAACGCTGGGTCTTTCTCACCCACTTCCGCAATCGGCGCAAACCGCTTGAACAGCAGCGTCTTCGGGTCAATATCCACCTGAATGGCATAGCCGTCATACCACGGCTGCTGGTTGCCCGCTGTGTCGAGTGCCCGCACCCGGAACTCGTAGGTGCTGCCGGGGTTGCCGATGAACAGCAACGCTTTCTCGCGCAGACCTATTGCTACTGTCACCCATTCAGTCGGCGAAATCGGTTCAAATACGATCAGCGGCACCACGGTCGTATACACCAGCACATCCGTGATCACCACCGGTTGGCTGATCTCCTCGGAGCCGGACAACACCAACTCATAGGTAATGCGCGGCACCTCTTGCTGCGCGGTTGAAACGGTATAAACCGTGTTGGCTCGCACCAGTTCGCGTGCCTGTACATCGTAGCTGATCGGCCCACTTAGCGTGTCGGTCGCCCACCACGTTAACTTCACGACCGGCAGGTTGCCGGTGCTAAACGGCACAGTGTTGGCAATCGCCGCCGAATCGCTGCGTTGATTCAGCACCAGGCTTTGCTTGCCGTCTACATTCGCAATCACCTCAGCCCCACGCAAATCACCCGTCACTTCAATTGAGGACACGCCTGCGGGTTTCGAGGGCTGGGTGGACGAGATGGTGTTGGTCTGCGCGCTTTGCATCTGTGACCATGGCGCGCTGCGATCTAGCAAGAAGGTGCGCGGCGCGGTCGCGTTGCTGTTGGCCGTGCCATCGCTGGAGACCACGCTCCATTGATAGCGGCCATCGTCGGGCAGCGCCACCGTCCATTGGGTGTCGGTGATCCAGTTACTGGTGGTGCGCCACACACTCTGCTGATTTTCCTCACGCCACAACGTCACGAAAAACCGGCGCGCTTTGTCGATCGAATCAGCATCCCCGGCATCGGCCCACTGCATGGTCACTGTGGGATTGGTGCTCCATTGCACCGGCGCGCTGTCAATCACGATCGGCGAATTGGGCGGTAAATTGCCCAGCTCGACTTGAGCATACGATTGCCCAGCCTGATATTCCACTTCAACCCGGTGCAGACCCGAGGCGACCGCCACGCTCTTCTGATGCGACAGCAATTGATCCGGCGCATCCCACGCATCGATCTGCAATTGCCCATCTACCCACAAGCGCACGCCACCAACCGCTTCTAGGGTAAACGGATACTCGCCTTCGCTCAGTGCAAACATACGCGTCCAACGGGCCGAGAAACGGGTTGCCCCCATGTTCGCTGCCGGCGCTGTGCCATTCCAGCGGAAGCGCAAATTGCCCTCGCTTCGAATCAACGAGGACGGGAAGCCCAGCGTCGTGTTGTTGAAGTATTGCCCAACCCAACCGGCATACACGCTCGGCAGCGGGTCATCGGCCGGGTATTGGGCAAAAGCCACTGGCGAGAGCACGCGAACGTCACCCCGACTGAGGCGTAGCGCGCCAAAGGTGTCGTCGTCCGGAATCGCCCGGCGTTTGCCGTTGCTGATCAGAAAGCGTTGCGGGTTATCCTCGCTTCGAATGATTAAAGGGGCGCGCCACAAAAAGCGCATGCCATCGGCGTACAACATGCGCGGCACATCATCGCCCGTTTTGTCGCCCAGAACTACCGTGCCGGAAATGCCTTTGACAAACGGGAAGTCGCCCAGCGAGACCCAGCCTTGCGGCATCTCGTTGGGCGCGCGCCGGATCAGACTGGTGCCCTCGGCGTGCGCGACACGATACAGCGCATTGTGCGCGGTCGTGTCTTCGGTGTCGGTCACTGGCATGTAGGCCATCACCTGCCACAGTCCGTCAAACGGCAAGTCGGGCGTCCAAGTCACCGCAGCAGTATCGTCTTGCGGGCCGAGATTAGTTGGGTCAGTCGTTTGGCGCTGATGCAACTCACCCCCATAACCCACCCCATTCGCAGTGGTCCACGAGCCACGCATAGAAAAGCCCGGATCGCTGTCATTTACGATCAGCTCAAAAGGAGCCGGCTGCACCGGCAATGCTTGCGAATAAGCCGCGCTATTCGTAATCGGAGCCACGTTGCTTAGATCGGGCAAGTCTTGGGGAATGATGGTGACAATGCCAAAGCCGCTGTAACCGACATTCCAATCCAGGTTGACATCCTTTTTATTGAAGAGATTGGGTCGCACGATCATGACCTGCTTGCCACCGGTCGTGTCGTAGCCAATGACAGCAGCAGCGTGGCTGCCCCAGGGCGAACGACTGAACGCCCCGATCACTGGACGACCGGCGTCGATCTCCGCAATAATTTGGTCAAACGAAGGACCAGGCAGCGCGGTGATGGCAAAGCGATAGCCGCGTTCACTGATAAAGGTGTTAAACCCAGTGGCCACATCGAAGGCATCGTAACCGCTCTCGCTGGGCTTGCCGTCATCATTGACGTTGTCGTAGCAGAATAGATTCGGGAACAGATCACGCAGACGGGCGAAAGTGCCGTTCTCGTCACCGTTCCACAAGTTGGGGTAACCCCGCAGCGACCAATATTTGGCGATGCTGGCCGAGGCAATCGTGAAGCAACCCGGCCAGCAGCCATCGGTATCGCAGGTGCACTTCCAAATGTTGCTTTGCTGGGGAATGAGATCATCGGGAATGCCCGGCAGCACCACGCGCGAAGGCTGCGCCGCCGGTTTGGGGGCGGTCTTAGCCTTGCTTGGCACCGGCATTACCACGGCATATGCGGCGGGCGGCAGTACTACCCCACCCAAGACTGACACCACTGTCACACACGCCAGGATGCGAAGAGCTTTAATGAAGGCATTGTTGCGAAACAATGACACGCGCATTTCAGTGGATTATAACGATGCCAATGTTAAGCATCGGTAGACTTTGGGATGAGTTTTTTAGAGTGGTCGCGTGCGCCGTACGTGGCAAACCTTCAGGTGCGCGCCATAAATCTCCACCTACGGAAAGTGTCGCAGCGCGCACCTGACAGGTTTTTTCGCGGCTTCGCGAGGTGTGTTTCGGATTGACCTTGTGCCGCCTAAAAAACAGGAGAAGACGGTCATGTCCTACAAGTTACCGCCAGAAAGTAATGATTTCTAATTGACGCGAAATAGGAATTACCATGAAATTCAAATATGTGATGTTGGAATTTCATGATGCTTTGGTGTCGGCTGTCACAGACTCAATGTCGTGCGCACCACTTTACGTATCTTTCGTGCTGCGATCGTGCAATTTTTGGCGTGCATCTCAGCAGCGAATACTCC
The DNA here is from genome assembly GCA_031392845.1 of Chloroflexota bacterium. Lineage (GTDB taxonomy): Bacteria > Chloroflexota > Anaerolineae > J036 > Brachytrichaceae > JANMVQ01. Next base: position 3,241 of record JANMVQ010000036.1, on the reverse strand, counting down.
CGGATAACGAATCTCAACCGCATAGGTGGTCAGATAGCGCGCCTCTGCGTCATATTTCGCCACTTCAGGCAAAGTTCGCACGCACATATTCAACAACACCTCTGTATCGTGAATTTTTGGGAAGTTCACACCTTCTTCGCTGAGCCAAGCCTTAAGATATTTCTCTACGGTTTGCTGTGCATGAAAGCAAATCGCGTCATAAACCGGATTACGGCTTCGATTCTGGCTGTTCACCACCCGCCAATCTCCTTCAGCCTTGGCAATCCATTCACGCGTGATGGGCTTCATATAGCGACAATCCTGTCTCGGCAATCTCACGCATAAACGAATCGCCCATATTGATACGCTTTTTGAACTGCCGAGGCGTGCGCACGATTAAATCGGTCGCAAAGGGAAATTTGGCAACCGCACGGATTTTGACGGCCTGATCCACGCAGTGCAGGCGAGTCTTCATCAGCACTAACAAATCTACGTCGCTGTCTGCGGTAGCCGTGCCATACGCATAGGAGCCAAACAAAATTATTTTCTCTGGCTCAAAAGTGCGCCCAATCAGTTGGGCGTATTCGCGGATTTCGCGCAATGTGGTCACGCTCATAGATTAACACATTCGCGCCGTTATGCGTCAATGATTTCTGCCAACGCCAAGGCGTCAATCCGCCTACCCGCCTGCACCCTCGCCCGCGCCCGCAGCATCTTGGGCAAGCCCAACACACCGGCCAGCTGCCCCTTCAGCCGCATCCGAGCCGCCTCGCCGCGCCAAGCTTTGAGCGCGTCCCATGTAATATGCAACTGCTGCCCGACAATCGCCCCAAAATTCGCCCGCAAAATCTTCCCCGGCACGTCCTTGGCCAGTAGCCAGATGAAGTTGCGCCCGTCGTAATAGCTATTGAGCGTGCCGCCACCGGTGGCGCTGACCTTGTGATAGACGATGGCATCTTTGGCAAAGGCACACTTATACCCGGCCAACTGCGCCCGCCAGGAAATATCGACATCTTCGCACGAGAACTCGAAGGTCTCGTCGAGCAGGCCGATTTGGTCGAGCATGCTGCGTCGGTAGACGGAGGCTGCCCCACACGCGCCAAACACGTAATCCTGGTCAAATTGGCCCTCGTCACGCTGCCACACCCCGCGGTTGCCCGGCACGCCGCGCAGGCTGTAAAAATCACCTGCGCTGTGCAGCTTGTCGCGCTGGTCGAACAGACGCAACTTGCTGGCCACAAACCCAGCTTTGGGATGGGCGATAAAAGTCTTGGCCACGTTCTCCAGCCAGTGTTCGTCGGCCTCGGTATCATTGTTGAGCAGGGCAATTGCCTCGCCGGTGGCCGCGCGCATACCGGCATTACAAGCCCCGGCAAAACGCAGGTTCGTTGGCAAGGCGATGATTTTGATCTCTGGAAACTCGCGTTGGGTAAAGGCAATCGTGTCATCCTGCGAGGCGTTGTCCACCAGAAACACCTCGTACGGCGATAGCGTTTGCCGCCGCAGCGCCTCGAAACACACCGGCAAGTGTTTCAAGCCGTTCCAAGTGGGGATGACAATTGAGATTTGCATTAGGATTTCTGGACACGGACTAACACTGAAATACACGGAATGAGCTTGCCGTGGATGATTATCCGGTATTTGTCCGTGTTCTTCCGTGTGCGTCCGTGTCCAAATCATTATAATAACTACGCGCATGCGAATCTTTAACGCGCTCAGCGTGTTTCTATTTACAACCGTAGTGAACTCGGGGGAAACGACCGAAGCGGCAGCAGCAACATCGACGACGACGCCACCGGTCGATTCTGATCAGGAGTTGGCGAAGCTTGCGCGCACCTCACGGGATGCCTTTGGCACGCTTTATGAGCGGCATATCACCGCCATTTACCGCTATGTCTATTACCGGGTGGGCAATATGGAGGATGCAGAGGACCTGACCGCACGCGTGTTTGCGCGTGCGCTCAAACACATCCACAACTACAACGATCGCGGGTTGCCATTTACAGCCTGGCTGTATCGCATCGCGCACAATGTGGTGGCCAACTTTCACCGCGACAACAAACGCCATCCGTCTGTGCCGCTAGACGAGATGGAGATTCATCCGGAGATCGCGCAAGACAATCACGCTGATGCCACCGATATACGCATCGATAGCGAGCGTGAGCGTCGCCGACTGATCGAAGCCATTCACCGATTGCCCGAAGAACGCCAGCAGTTAGTGGTGCTGAAATTTGTGCAGCAACTACAAAATGTCGAAATCGGCCAAATCATGAACCGCAGCGAGGGTGCCATCAAATCGCTGTATCACCGCACACTGGCGCAACTAAGACAGAGATTAGAGATTAAAGATTAAAGATTAGAGATTAGAGATTAGAGATTAAAAATCACAAATGCCAAATTGAACTATGACCAAACTGAAGCAAGCAGACATTGAGTGGATCGAAAACCGGCTAAGCCACGCAACTAGTGGCGCGGATCTCATTACCCCGCGCCCGGAATTCATTCAACGTGCCAAAGCGGAGTTGATGGACTTGCCCATACCGCAGAATAACAAGATGCGCCAGCTTACCGTCTGGACTGCGCTCATATTGGCTGTATCGGCTATCCTTGTTACGATCTGGTATTTGGGTCAGCGTAGATCAACGAGTAAGTCAACGAATAGAAACGAATAGAAACGAATAGAACGAATAGAACGAATAAACTCATAAGGATGTTTCTATTCGTTTATTCGTTGCCCCATTCGTTGATCAATTCGTTTATTCATAGTCCTAGTTTCCCGGTGTTGGCGTGGTGGCATCAACCCGAACATAGAACAACTGTGTTTTCTTGGTCTTTTCATCGGCCAGTGCCACAATAATTAAGCGGATATCTTTGCCGTCTTGTTTGCGGCCAAACACACAGAACGCTCCGCCTTGTTGCTGGTTGCTGCTCCCGACCATGCCAGAGGTGCATCCAGGCTGTTTGTCATCATCCCAACCAGACGCTTTCATCGCTTCTTTAGAATAGGACTTACGCGAATGTCATTTTGATGGGTGGTTTACGCAGGAATTGACGCATATAATCATCAAGCAAACCATGCTTTAACTGATAGATCGTCTTGCCTGTTTCGGCAGCCACCTGCTTGAGACGAATCCAGACCAGAATGGCACACGCGATGTGATTACGTTGAATGCGCTGCAAACGGCATTGACACATTTCCAGGCCGGTCACTTGCTTGGCTTCGCGATGAAACTGCTCAATCTTCCAGCGCAAGCCACACACC
>JANMVQ010000012.1:0-8249 GCA_031392845.1 Chloroflexota bacterium | reverse complement strand
TGACCTCGTGGATGGGCTTGCCATCGTATTTGCCATCCCCGCCTATCGTAAACGGCCCGGCCGGGATGCGCACCAGTTCCAGGCGGAAGTTGAGCTTGGGCAACTCGATGAGGAGTGGGTTGAGCGCTGGCTTTGGCGGAGCGACGATCACCGTTGGGACTTCGATCTTCTTCTGCACCGGTTCGGCTACTGGGGTTGGTTGGGTAACCGGAGTTGGTTCAAACCCTTCTGCCAGCGCCTTCAGGTCGCGCAGCAGCCGCTCAAGATCATCGGCCTCAAACACGTCAGCGGCGTGCCACTCGCCCAAACGCCCCGGGTAGGGACATTCTTCCAGCCGCACTGGAATAATAAAGGTGGCATCTTCCGGCTGTTTATCGGCGATATCCAGCGCAAAGCCGATCTCCTGTTTGATGTAGCCATCCTTCTTGGCCGATTGCTGCGACAGGCAGACCAGAATCACATCGCTGTTCTGAATCGCCTTCGGAATCTCGGCCCGCCATTTCTGGCCGAAGCGCAATCGCTCAGCGTCCAGCCACGGGTCAAAACCTGCGGCCTTAAGCTTCAGGTGCAACTCGCGCACGGCGGCCTTGTCCTCGCGAGCATGGCACAGAAAGATGCGCAGCGGGCCGGGAGTGCGAGCGCGTGTGACAAATACCGCTTCACTGATTGTCGCTACGTCACTCGCGGCAATATCGCGGCCCTGGGCGGGCAATGACCCAGCACCCGCGTTATACACTTGTTGCCAATCCACATTGGGAAACTCGCGCTTCCCCTGCTCAAGCAATTCGGGCAGCCGCCCACGCGCCTCAAAATAGTTGATGGTCTTCTGGATGGCGGTCTGGACGACGTCATTCGGGCCGACGACGCTTTCGTAAGTGACCTCCAGCCGAAAGCAAAAATCGCGCAGCTCAGTCGATGTTGCGGATTGGAGCAACAGCGCATACAGTGCGACCTTGTTGATTTCGGGTGTGGCGGAGGTAGCCATGTGTGCGTATTTTAGTGGATGTAACGCACATTCGTAGACAACCGTAGACAACCGTAGACAACCGTAGAGACGCGCGGTAAGCGCGTCTCAAACTAAAGCGCGTCTATGTCTTGCGCCGTATGTCCAGCCCAGCAGTCCAGCATAATCTCCATGCGTTATGATCGACGCTAGAACCATGTCAACTCCTTCACATATTAAATTGTTTAACCCCGGCCCGGTCGAAGTGCGCCAAGAGATTCTGGATGCGCAGGCCCAATGGATGATCGGCCATCGGGGTAAAGATTTCGAGTCCCTGTTTGCCCGGATCCAACAAAACTTACAAAAAGTATTCTTCACCCAGCAACGGGTGTATCTCAGCACCAGCTCCGGCACCGGCCTGTGGGAAGCTGCTGCCCGCAACTGCGTCAGCGACTCACCCAACGGCGGGGTGTTGGCGACCGTGTGCGGCGATTTCAGCGAGCGCTGGGCCGATGTGTTCGAAAGCAACGGCAAGGCGACGACCGTGATCAGGGTCGAGCGTGGACAGGCCATCACGCCAGAGTTGGTACACACGGCCATCACCCAGCGCAGCACGCCCTATGAGGCTATCGCCCTCGTGCAGAATGAAACCAGCACCGGCCTACGCAACCCGCTGGCCGAGATCGTGGCGGTGATCAGGGAACTGTCGCCCGACACCCTGATTCTGGTCGATGCAGTCAGCTCGTTGGCCGGCGACAAAATCGAGTTCGATGCACTGGGTCTGGACGTGTTACTGACTTCCTCGCAGAAGTGCTTTGGCCTGCCACCTGGCTTGGCCTTCGCGGCGGTCAGCGACCGGGCCTTGGCCAAAGCCAAGACCATCAAGAACCGCGGCTATTACTTCGACTTTGTGGAACTCGAAGTGTTTCTCAAGAAGAACAACACCCCCAGCACCCCGGCCATCTCCCTGATGTATGCGCTGGACATGCAGTTGCAAGACATGCTGAACGAGGGCTTGGAGGCGCGCTTTACCCGGCATGCCCATTTGGCCGAGATGACCCAGCACTGGGCCGAGGAGATGGGCTACTCGCTGTTCCCTGCCCCAGGCTATGCTTCGCGCACGCTCACCGTGATTCAAAACGACCGCAACACCGACATCGGCGCGCTCAACAAGTTTCTAGCGACCAGAGGCATGAGCATCGCCGATGGCTACGGCATCCTCAAAGGCAAGACCTTCCGGATTGCCCACATGGCCGAGACGAGTGAGGCCGATATGCGCGAATTGTTTGGCGCAATCAATGAGTTTTTGGCGGCATGATGCAGGGCCATGCAGCCATCTGCGCCTTATCAGCCAGAACAGCGGCCACGGTGGGATTGTGTGGACGCGGTGATTTGTAGACGCTATGAAATTATGCCGAAGGTCGTTACAATAGCGCCCGTCAGCACGCCCGGCAGTGCATAACGCTAATTTATGGACACCCTCACCATCATATTGATCGTCGCTATCATCATTTTCGTGATCGCGGCTGTTGTCCTGATTGTGATGTTACTCGGCGGCCCCAGCGAGGGCCGCCCCAGCATCCCCATCGCTTCGGACCGCACCCTTCCTGGAACCGCCCGGCGTGCCGCTGCGCCCGGTGCGATGGTGGTGGTGCTGCAGGGTAAGAATCAGGGCAAACGGGCCGCCTTTCGCAATGATCGGGTCACCATCGGGCGCGGCAACGAATGCGGCATCATGATGGATGAGCCGCTGGTGTCGCGCCTACACGCCGAGGTCAAGTTCGACAATGGCCGTTTTACGCTGGAAGACCCGGGCAGCGCCAACGGCATCTGGATGCACGGCCAACGGGTGTTGCAGGTCGAACTCAAGGATGGCGATCAGTTCCGGATTGGGCGGAGTGTGTTTGCGTTTGTGCTGCCGGGCGGGGCTATGCCGGTCAGCGTGCAGGAAGAGGAACGCCCCCGCGAGCGGGTGCGCAAGCTGCCCCAAACCAATATCCCCGGGTTTGCATTTGAGCAAAAGCTGAGCGAAGGCGGTCAGGCTATTGTCTACAAAGCCCACAACGAGAACACCGGCCAAGTCGTTGTCGTGAAGTATCTAAGCAATTTGCCCTATGACGCGGACGGCCAATACTTCCGCATGAAGTTTGAACAGCAAATTGCAATTGGCACCACCATCCGGCATCCGTATTGTGTGCAAATTCTGGGTGGCGACGCCAAGGCCGATGTGCCCTATTTGATCGAAGAGTATTTGCCAGGCGGCACGCTCGAAGAAAAGCTAAAGGGTAATATTCGAGTGCCGCAGCGCGAGATCGTGCAAATTATTGGGCAAATGTGCGATGCCTTGCAGTATTTACACCAGCGCGGCATTATTCACCGCGATGTTGCGCCCACCAATATTATGTTCGACGACAAGAATCGGACGCGGCTGATCGACTTCGGCATCGCCCGCTTAACCGGCGCACCCACCCGCACCGCCATGGGCATGTTGGTGGGCAAAGCGCGGTATATGTCTATTGAGCAGGCGCGCGGCGAGACCGCTGTCGCCCAAAGCGATATCTATTCGCTGGGCATCATCGCCTATCAGATGGCCACCGGGCGGGTGCCGTTTGAGGGAGGCGACTTAGAGGCGATCAGGCAGCATCTGGAAGCGAAACCGCAGCGCCCGCGCGAAATTGTGGCGAGCTTGCCTGAAGCGCTAGAAGCGGCTATTTTGAAAGCCCTGGAGAAAGAACCGGGGAAACGCTTCAGCAGCGCGCAGGAAATGGCGACTGCCTTTGGCTATCAGCCTGCCTTCCATGCCGGTGGCGACTTCGAGGTTGATGTGGACGTAATGGCCAGCGGCAGCGTAGCAGCCGAAAATACCCAACCCGCCAAAGGGGCCCTGCCATTCTCCAAGCGCCCCAGCCTGAAGAACCTGACCACCGGTTCTATCATGCCTGTCGCAGGCGAGCGCCTAATCCTGACCCGCGATGGGGTCAACCACAAAGACAAAACGATCTCGCGCCAAAACGGGCAGTTGTTTTACCAAGATCAGCTATGGTGGCTTGGCGAACTCAATGAAGCGCGCAGCCAGAACGGCATTTACCTAAATGGCGTTCGGGTCGTCGAGCCGCAAATTATCCGGGTGGGTGATGTCATCCGCTTGGGAGAAACTCAGCTGGAAGTGATCAATTAGACTTACGTTAGGAAGTAAGAATTATGAATTATGAAGTATGAAGTATGAGATATGAAGGCTCTCCCGGCTTTGACGGGAAACTTGTCATTCCGAACGCAGTGAGCCGAAGGTCCCAGTGGAGTTAATCGTAAGTGTTTCGCCACTGGGACATTCGGTTCGCCTTGCTCAGCATGACAACGCTATTTCCCGCTAAAGTCGGCAGAGCCGATATGAAGTATGAAATCTGAGAATTACTGTAGTTCATATTTCATACTTCATACTTCATAATTCGCAATTCATAATTCTTACTTCGTATTTCAGGAGATATGAATGACTAAATCCTTTACATGGATACGCACTTTTATGGCGGGGCTGATGCTCGCCAGCAGCATGCTGCTGCCCAATCCGGCGGCGGCGCAATCCGGCGTCACGCTCACGATCAATTCGTGTGATGATCAAAATTATCCAGAGATCAGTTGCGTGGTAACCCCGGTAGACCAGGCTGGGTTACCACTGCAAGGGTTGTCCGCATCCTCGTTCGAGGTGTTGGACCAAACTACAGCGCTAACTGACGTGCAGGCAGAGCAGATCCAGAACGCTGCGGTCAAGACCAACATCATGTTGATCGTGGACTTTGGCACTAACTCGCGCAACCAAACCCTGGTGAACGATCTGCGTGGCGCATCGGAATCGGTCATCAACCAAATGGGGACAGATGACAGCATTGCGCTGCTGGGTGTGACCGGCAAAATCGAGTTGGGTGACACCCTAAATCCCCCGATTAACCCAGCCAAGGAATCGGGGTTTGTCAACGCCGGGCAAGATCGCAACAGCATTATTAATGTCATCCGCACGCTGGCTGCCCAGCAAGGCACCCCCCTCTACGACGCAGTATTTAAGGGTTTGATTATTTCGTCCAAGCAATCGGTCGGCTCACGCGCAGTCATTTTGTTAAGTGATGGGCGCGACGCCAAGAGCACAACCTATACACCCGACGATCCGATCAACCGGGCCACCAAAGACCGCACCCCAGTCTTTACGATTGGGATTGGCCCCAAGGTGGATACGGCTTATATGCAGCGCTTGGCCTCACAAACTGGCGGCAGCTATTTCGCAGCAGCCGTCGCGGCCGAGGTAGGCCCCAAGTTCATCGAGATCCAGAAGATCCTAAAGACGCAGTATCGCTTGAGCTTTAAGGCCGTCACTCCGCCAGACAACAAGCCCGAAGGCTATCCGCTAACCATCCGGTTGAATGTGCCAGCGGGCCGGGCCGCCGAAACAACCAATTTTAAGGCGCTCTTCCCGATCAAACCGATTGTCAATAGCGCGACATTCAAGCAAGGTGATACTGAGTTTGATCTGTCCGTTCCGCTGCCTTTTGGCGAAATCGAGATCACCCCCAACATCCAGGCCCGCAGCATTGCGCGGGTGGAATATGTAGTGGATGGCGAAGTGCGTAAGGTGGCCGAGAGCGCGCCTTACACCTTTGTGCTGGATGTCACCGATCCCAAATTGGGGTTGGACCCGGAGCGTGAGCATGTGTTGATTGTGCGGGCCTACGGCGAACTGACCAACCCGGGCAATATCACCGAAGCCAAATACACCTTCAATGTGTTGCCTGCGCCAACGCCGACGCCGGTGCCAGTAGGCACGCCTGTGCCTGGCGCACCCAAAGCTGCCGCACCGCAGCCGACCGTCGGCAAAGGCACGCCGGTGCCAACCGCCATCCCACTCCCCACGCCGGTGCCCTCATTTGGCGAACGTTTGGCCGGTAGCCCTGGCTTGCTGATCGGGGTATTACTGGGCGCGCTGGCTTTGGCGGGTTTAATCGCTGCACTCATCATCTCGCGCCGCCGTGCCGCCGCCGCCCGCATTGCCGCTGCCGCCAACGAGCCGCAGACTATCTTCGAGACGGGTGGGGCCGTGCCGGAGGTCAACAACCAAACCCGCGTGTTTAGCACCGGCGCGATGTCGGGGGTGACCGACAACCGCACCAAGGTCTTCCGAGCCGGCAAAGCCACTCTCGAGTTTATGACTGGCGCGATGAAGGACAAGAAATTCCAGGTCGGCATCCCCGGCACAGAGGCGATCACCCTGGGACGTGATATCGATGTCAATGGCACCAACATCAAGATCGAGAGCGAGTTCGTCTCGCGCAAACATGCCAAAATTGCGCTCGAAGGTGATAAGTTATTTCTATACGACCTTGGCTCGTCCTCCGGCACCCGCGTCAACGGCACGGCGCTTAGTGGGCGCACTGAGATCAAAGATGGCGATGTGCTTGAATTCGCTGATGTAACCGCTACAGTGCGGATGGCAATCGTACCGGCAAAGCCAGCCAATGCCACTGGTTAAGTGATTTGGCACAGATCCATGACTCAAACTTCATCTTCTGCTCCCTCCGGCTCCAGCCCTAAGCCAAGCACCGTCGCATCCGGCCCGCCCAAGCGCCACGCCCGCATTGTGTTCGAGGCGGCCACCGACACCGGCAATGTGCGTTCGGTTAACGAAGACCGGGCTTGGAGCACGCCCGAATCGATCGATGCGATTGCAGTCGCCAAGAAAGGCCAACTGTTTGTGGTAGCTGATGGCATGGGTGGCTACTCTGCTGGGGATGTGGCTGCTGATATTGTGTCCAAGACGATGGGCGAAAGCTATTACAGCGAGCAAGTCGATGCGGCCGCCGACATGGCAGCCGCGTTGCGCTATGCCGTGGCCCAAGCCCAGAAGAACGTGAGCGACGAGCAAAAACGTTCGCCGGACAAAGCTCAGATGGGCAGCACATTGGTCGCCGCAGCGGTGCGTGCCGACGATGTGTATGTGGCAAACGTGGGTGACGCACGCTGTTATCGGCTGCGCGATGGCAAACTTAAGCAATTGTCCAAGGATCACTCGTGGGTCGCTGAGCAAGTAGCGGCCGGGGTGCTGAAGGCCAGCGAGACCAAGGGACACCCCTTGCGCAGCGCGGTCACCCGCGCCATCGGGCAGGCCCAAACCTCCGCCGAACCCGATATCAGCCAGCATGAATGGAAGGAACACGACCGCTTGTTACTGTGCTCCGATGGCCTGTGGGACATGCTGGGCGACGACAAGATTTTGGCGTTGCTGGCATCGGAGCCCAACCCAAAGGAAGCGGCGGATGCACTGATCAAAGCCTCCAATGATGCGGGCGGACAGGACAATATCACCGCTATCGTAGTGGGCGAATTGCCGCCGCCGCCGTTAGTGAGCCGGCTAACCTCGCCGCGCATATTGCCCAGGTTGTTACTTGTGCTAGGGGCGATCTTGGCTATGGCATTGGTTGCGATTGGCGTCAGTGTTTTCAACAACCTAAATAGTATTGAGCCGGAGATAGTTGTGGAAGCAACCGCGCCACCGGCGCCGACCCCTACCCGCAAGGCGAACTCCAAGCCACCCACGTCCGCGCCGGTAGTCGCAATACCTGCAGCGACTGAGACCAGCGGTGCAATCCCACCCACCGCTACCCCGCCAAATGCCGAGCCAGGCGCGACCCCAACCTTGATTGGTGGCGGAAGTAACCCGGCGCCAGTGGCTGCAGCACCGGTTGCGACCCAGCCACCCGCTACGGCTGCACCCGCAGTCGCAACTGAATCGACCGGGGTCAAGTTCTGCGCACGACTGTCGGGTGACACCTGCGCCCAGGGACGCACCACGTTTGTGACCACAACCGCCAATATCTTTGCCGATTGGACGGTGCCCCAAATCAAGGATGGCTCGCAGTTCCGGGTGGTGTGGTATCGCAATGGCCAGCCCATTGGCACTGCCGATAGCTGTGTCGTGCAAGGGAACGTCTGCAGCAGCAACCCTGCCGATATCAATCCAGGCTGGGGTGTATTCCGACTGAGCACCCTCGCCAACCGGCGTGGCAATTACTCCTTCCGTCTGTTCATCAGCAATTCGCCGGTGCCTGCGCTGGAAGGGAAATTCACCGTTCAATAGAAATCAGCAGAAATTAAAAATTAAAAAGGCAAAATTATAAAAAGCAAATGATGATTCGCGCAGTCACCTTCTTTCTGTCTTTTTTAATTCTGCCTTTTAATTTTTAATTTTCTTCAAGATGGCTCCTCAAACCTTTGGCGGTTACCAAATCTTGTCCACGCTGGGTTCCGGCGGCATGGGCACGGTTTA
>JANMVQ010000574.1:0-20844 GCA_031392845.1 Chloroflexota bacterium | reverse complement strand
GGGTAACACTACCCACAATTAATCCGGTCAACTCGTTTAAAATGGTCGCGCCCCCCCCACCCCCCCCCCCCCCACCCCGGGGCGTCCCACACCCAATCCACACAATCGCCAAAAACCAACACGGCTCCATCACGGGCGCGTACACTGTCAGCGCCGCCGTGTTATAGAGTCGCACCAGTTCTGCTTCACTAACCCTATGTTTGAACTCCACCTGCACCCGCAATTGCTGGGCAAGTTCACTCAGAAAGGCATGCTCGGGCGGGTTGAGTTGGTTGCACACGATTACCAAGGGAGGACGCTGTTCGGGGGCAATTTGTGCCAACGCCTGTATCAGAAAATCATAGCCCTTGTGCGGAGCCAATGCACCCACTGACAGCACAAAGCGTTCACGCGGCAAGTTTAAGGGTTGAAAATTGCTCAAATCTGCGCCCAGATAATTCACCCGCGCCGAACGGCCATACGTCCGATAAATTGACTCGCGCGAAAAGGCCGAGTTCACCAGCACCTCTCGTGCAGCACGGGTGGCTGCGCGATCCAGCGCCATCGCAATGCCGCGATGCAGTGCAATGAATGGATCAAGGTCGTTCGCCCGCTTGCGCCAACCGACGCTCCGCAAGTAGGGTCGGTCGTGGGGTGGCTCATAGAAATGGCGCGGCGGCTCCTGACAGTAATACACCGCGGGTGTGCGCAAAAAGCTCAAAATGGCCGGCGACTGCGCAAACCGGCAATGGTGGACAAAGGCCAGGTCATACTGTCCGGCATCAATCTGCGCTGCAATGCGCTTCTGCACCGGACGCACACGCAGCACATTGCCCAAATACACTGCCTGGTTCAGCCGCCCAAACGGGCTGCGCAACAACGGCCATGCTACAAACGGAAATATTTGATGCTGATGCACATACGGGCGCACATCACAAAACTCATGCTCCGCCGTCGATAGCGTAAACACGTCGATCTCGTGCCGCGCACTCAGCCGACGCAGCATCTCAGACAGGGCCCGCTTGCCGCCGCCGGAGGGGAGGTTGTGATAAATAGCGAGTTTCATGGTGTTTGGAGAATCCTCTAAGGTCATTCAGCGGAATAAAATGATCGCGTCCCCGAAGGGACTTCGCGCATCGGAATGCGCTTCGCTCACGCAGAGCCGTGCTTGGCCGTTAATTATTTCGGCAGAATGACCTAAATGACCCGATATTCCCACTCCCAAAATGGCCGGGTATAAAAGCGGGTGTGCCATAAACCTTGCAACTTGCCGAATAGGCTCCCGCTTTCGGCCAACAGCCACATCAACGGCTGGCGGGTCTCTGCGCGCACATCGCGCCGTGTGATGAGGCTGCGCACCGTCCGCACCGCAATCGCTCCCGCGTATGTCCCTAGCGCACGCACTTGCCCCACCATAAAGCGCGCTTGTCGCCGCGGTGTGCGCGGGTAATTAGGCAGCTTGCCATACATCGTGCCAAGAATAATCTCGGAGTAGCCATACACATGAAAGTGCCGAAACAGCCGCTTGAGGCGCGAATCGAATTTGTGATAGACCACCGCGTCCGGCACATAGACTACGCGCTGACTGGTCTGCCATTGCACCCGCCACGATAGATCAACCTCCGCCCCGGTATACAGGTTATCGTTAAACGCACCTACTCGGCGAATAGCCTCAGCCCGATAGGCCGAGTTGCCAGTCAAAAGCGATGCGGGAAATCCCTCCGCCATGCGCAGACAATTCGCGCCGGAGAAACGCGCCCGCAGAAATTCTTCGACCGGGCTTTCGGGCGTATACGCATCAATCTTGCCACCTACGCCCACCACGTCTGGGTCAGCCAATGGGGCCACCAGCTTGCCCAGCCAATCGGACGCGACATAGCAATCCGAGTCGGTGAACACCACAATCTCATTCTTCGCCGAACGTAGGCCGGTGTTGGTAGCTTGATGCGGCCCTTGTTTGGTGCGCTCAAAGCACAGCTTCACCCACGGATATTCGGTGCGGATAATCTCAGGCGTCTCATCCTTCGAGTTGTTATCGACCACAATGACCTCGAATAACTCACGCGGATAGTCGCTAGCGCGGATTGAGTCCAGGCAGAAACGGATGGTCCGGTTGCCGTTGTAGACTGGGATAACGATGGAGACTGTTTTCATTTCTTATCTTTCATCTTTCATCTTTGATCTTTCATTTCTCATACCTCATACCTCATAGTTAATCCCTCGTCCTTCCCAAAACCGCTTTCCCCGTAATGGCCAGCAAGCCGCGATTGCGCAGCCAATTCGGCGAACGCCAGATCGCTTGCAAGGCATGTTCGATGACAGGTTTGCGCTCTTTGCGCTGCGCCGCTTCGAAGGCAGCCACGGCGTGCCAGAGCCCTTGAGCGCGTTGTTTGCCCCATGCGTGCAAGGGCGCGGCATTGTCGGGCAAGTTGCTCATGACCCGTTCCATAAATGCGCCGGAGTCCCCCGACATGGGCATGAGTGAGAACGAAGCCAGCGAGCCAAGCACTTGCGGTGGCTCTCCCCTCACTAAGGCCGGGTCTAGACGCAACGCTTGCCCCAATGCTGCCCGCCCGCCGTCGTTATCCCCGGCGGCAAAACAGCGCCCGGCGGTGTTCATATAGATATTGGCATACGCCCGGTCACGCTGCCGGGTGATTGCTATTGGTAAATCAGGATTGGCAAACAATTTGTCCAGCATGGTGAGCATGCCATCACGCATTAGCAATGCATCGCGCATCATGTTGTTGCCGTGTAGGCGATAGTAACAGGCCGGTTCACGTTGCCATACACAACTGCAACCCCGCACGACCATGCGCAGCCACATATCCCAATCTTCGGCCCGCTTCATGCTTTCGTCGAACAACCCGGCTTGCACAAACCAATCGCGCTTGGCCATGATGGCACTGGGGCAAAAGGGTGCGGTATACAGGAAATCTTGCAAGACCAATGTCGGTGTACCGTGCCAATTTTCAACTTGCCGAATGGGCTTTAGATGACGATCGGTTTCGATACAGCCGCCAGCGACCAAGCCCACCTGCGCATCTTGTTGAAACAGCGCCAACTGTTGCGCCAGCCGATTTGGCAAACACACATCATCGCTGTCGAGCAACGCAATATATTCGCCCTGCGCGTTGCGGATGCCAGTATTGCGCGCCCCCGACAAACCCTTGTTCTGTTGGTAGATATAGCGAATGCGATTGTCGCGGGCATAGTGCGCCATCACGTTGACGATGGCATCCGTTGAGCCATCGTCAACGACAATAGCCTCCCAATCGCCAAACGATTGGCGCTGCAAACTATCCAGCGCGTCGCCCAGCATATCGGCGCGGTTATATGTAGGAATGATGACAGTGACGATTGGCATGCTTTTAATACCTCTTCCGCACCGGCCTCGCTCCGACACGGGTGAGCATGTCCGGAACAGTCACAAACTGATAGCCTTGGGCCAGTAACGCGGGCAAAAACAATTGCAGTGCACGTACGGTCTGGGTGCGATCGGGTTTCAAATCCTGTTGAGCTTTACCCAAATGCGCGGTGTTCCAACCGTCATGCAACAACACAATGCCACCCGGTTGAGTCTGACCCAACACCCGTTGGGCCACCAACGCGGCATCATCGCCGCGCCAGTCCTCACCCGATGCCGACCACAGCACCATGCGGTAGCCTTGCACTTGTGCAATCCACGCCGCCGAGGTGTCATAGGATCCATACGGCGGACGCAGCAACTTGCCCGTTTCGCCGAGCAGCATCTTAAGCGCCCGCTGACACTCAGCCAACTCGATTCGCACCTGAGCCTCCGAACAACCCGCCAGGTTGTGATGGGTATAAGTATGATTGGCGATAGCGTGCCCATCCGCTTGCACAGCGCGAGCCACATCCAGATGCTGCCGTATATGTTCGCCAATCATAAAGAAGGTCGCTTTGGCCCGGTATTGCGCCAACACCGCTAGCACCTGCGGTGTATAGATCGGATTGGGACCATCATCAAATGTCAACGCCGCAATCTTTTCGTTTGTGGCGCAATGCGTCACACCGCCAATCAGTTGATCACGCATACGAGAATAGATGTGGCGGGCATAGCGTTGAAACACGCCATTAGATTTGGTCAGCATAAATCCTCGCATGTTTTTCTCCGATAAGCGCCGGCGTAAACGCAGCAACATGCGCCAGCGCACGCACACCCATCTGATGCATATCCTTTTGCAATATAAGTTGCATGGCTGCTGCCAATGCACCTGGCTGATTGGGGTCGTACAACAGTCCAGTTTCAGGGGCTATCAATTCGGGCAGGCACCCCTGCGCACTGGTCAGCACCGGTCGAGCCAATGACATAGCCAGAAGGGCCGAGCCTGATGTTTGCACATGCCTGAACGGCAGCACAACCACATCTGCCGCCGCGTAGTAACGTGCTACCTCGCTAGCTGGAACATACTCAAATACGGTGCGAATACGCGCGTCTGCCGCAGCCAATTGACTGATGCTGGCCTTAATGGCATCGTTGAGTGGTCGCCCAACAATCATCAAACGCGCTTGCGGATCAGTAATCGTTTGGAAAGCGCGAATCGCTTCCTCGACCCCTTTGTAGGGCCGCACCGCACCAAAATACAGCAGCACACGTTCATCGTCGCACATACCCAACCCCTGGCGTGCAACACTACGATTGACCTCAGGACCATACACATCGCAATAGTTGGGATGTTCCACAATGTGCGTTTTGGAACCTACCCCCCAACGCTGTCCCACCTGATGCGCTGCATCTCCACAATGTACCACCATGGCGTGAGCCAAATGCGCGAATGCCCACCAACACCATCGATCCAAGATCGGGTGCTTAGGCTCGTGTGGTTGTATGTTGTGCACCGTCCAGATCAGACGGTAGCCCAAGCCACGCGCAAATAATAGCTTGAGCAAAAACATGCCCAGCGCCACAGCACTCTTGATTTGGGTGGCTCGGTCATAGTGATATTCCAGCCAGTGAAAGTGCAACACCTGAACATGGCGGCGATTGACGCACAGCCAGCGCCAGCTCAGACCGTCGTTGTCATCGCGCAGACACACCACAGCGTGCTGCAGCAACCCGTGCTCGATCATGTCGAGATAGGGATTTTCACGCCAGTGCGCCGAACGCGGGAACATCGCAGCGTTGATCATTCGGTAACTTTTGCTCCGTCACCGCGTCCGATAACTGCCTTTATGCCAATTACCAACAAACCACGGTTACCAACGCTGGCCGGGTCATTCCGGATGGCTGCGAAAACATGCTGGCGAGTGCGCGCATATTGAGATTGCGCTGATGCGGCAAAGGCCGCCGCCATGTGCAACTCAGCCATCGCCTTGGCACACTGCGCTTTGGATAGGGCCGCTTGTCCTGGCAGTTGCGCAAATGTCTGCAAAATAAATCGCTCGCCCACAACGAAGTCCTGGTTTTCCTGCGCTAGACGCAGGCCAATATGCGCTACCTGCTGGACAAAAGAAGCTATGTTTGAACTTTGATTTAGGTCTGGGTCAATCTGCCAGGCCTGTTGAAAATAACGAGCCGCTGCAGGCAGGTCGCCCGACTCCACGTTGTATAAACCGGAGCGCAGCCACAACTCGCGGTAGGCCGGGGCTTTGTAGCGCAACAACACAGTGCGTTGTTCGAGCGGGAGCTGCTCAATAAGTTTGAAGGTGCGTGCCAAAATCAACTCATTCTGATCTACGAAGGCACTGGATGATTCGATTTCCAAGCGCCGGCCAGGGCGCCGCATACGATAACAGGCCAGCTCGGCGGGCATAAACAGGAATGGCCCTTGCAGCGCCATTTGCAGCCATAGCTGCCAATCCTCACCCCACTCGATCTCTTCATCAAATAAGCCCGTGCGCAGCAGCGCCTCGCGCCGCACCATGACGCTATTGGGGTTGGTAATAAAGTTGGAGATCACCAAGCGCTCGAAGACGTGTGACTCGCCCGGGATGCCATCGCCATGCTGCTGCATGCCACGAAAGTCGATCCGCTCGCCGTCATTGTTCACCACAAATACATAGCCGTATGCCAGTACTGCGTTTGGGTGCGCGTCCATAGCCTCCAGCTGCTGGGCCAGCTTGTTGCTCAGCCACCAATCGTCGCTGTCTAAGAAGGCCACATACTCACCGCGGGCCATGCGGATGGCTTGATTGCGCGCCACGGACTCGCCTTGATTGCGCTGATAAACATACTGGATGCGTTTCTGCTCAATATACGGCGCAAGTAACGCACGGGTGTGGTCGGTCGAACCATCATCCACTACCAACACTTCATAAGTAGAGGAAGGCACACTTTGTGCAAACACACTCTCGAGCGTTTGTACGATGTACTGCGCACAGTTGTAAGTTGGGATAACAACGCTAACGCGCGGTAGCGGTAATGGAGTCTGGTTTGGTGAAATGGAGATTTGGCTCATTTTGGTTCAACGATGTAAATCGCGGCGTCATCAAACTGATGAGCGTCATCGGTCTTAAAAAGTTGGGTCGCGGTAATCTTGCCGCAATGGCCGATCCAGTCTTTGAACCAAGCCAAGCTTTCGGCATCGGTGGGGTTGCCTTTGAACACATAGAACGGGAATAACACAAACACGCTGCGCCCATTTGACCCTGCTAACGCAAGTTGTTTGCAATGCAGTTGATCTACCCCGTCTAAACGATGAGTCGGCTGGCGCGTGTAGTACCACACCGTAGGTGCTTTTGTTGAAAAGATCACATCGCCAGTGCGCAGGTTCTCACGTAGATACGCCAGTGCTGGATGGTTGCGGGTAGATGCAGCTTCGATGCCCCGCCCATCGCGCGCGCGCAGAACAAATGCGTTGGCAGTCTGGGCCGTGCCAAAACCATAGGCTAACACTGTCAAAATCAACGCCACTCGCACCCACCATGCTGGCAACAGACGAAAAATATCTACGCTGATCGCAACTACCAGACCAATAATCAAGGGATACAACGGCACCAAATACCGCGGATAGTTAAACGCAACATAGACGCCGGGAGTGCTGGTGCCAAAAATAAATAACAGATAGATCGCGATAAACAGGTACAAAGGCAGCCGCTCCCAATATGCCAACCCATTCAGCACCCTGCGCACCCCAGAACGATACTTGTAAAGGGTATAAAACAGCACCCCCACAAATGCACCCAGCAACACTAACAATATCGCTGCTGTCGATGGGGATTGAAGCAAACCGCGTAGCCCAAGATTAAGCTGTAATTCTGGCACAAAGTTACTTAACATGAGTTTGGCGATCCAACCACGCGTCACCGCCACATCACTCAGGTCCACACGGTTGGGCGTGACCCCACAATACGCGCAGCCATTTATTATGTAGCTTATGACCATATTGGCGACGGTGGGTAGCGCAGCCACCACCCCCACAGATGCCTCGACCAGCATTCGGCGACGGCGATGGCGCAGTAATGAGCGCAGCAACATTGGGCCACAAATGGCCGGTATTAATCCCAGTCCAAATGCGCGAATCATGGGCGACCACGACATCACGAAGGCCAGCACACCCAATAATGCATAGTGTCGCCGGGTCAGCACAGGCACATCACTCTCTTGCAGATACCAGGCTGCCAAAAACAGCGCCGCCACTGTGAATGGGATAAACAGCGTCTCGGTCAACGCATGGGTCATCACATCCAAAATCTGCGGCATAAATAACGTCCATAGTGCTGCCAGCAAGCCGCCAGTAACGCTGCGACTCAAACGATAGCCCAGCCCAAAGCTCACCGCAGTCAGCGCCAAGAGGCCCGCTAAAGTAAGTAAGTAGAGTGCCGCACCGGACGGCAATCCCAATACCAACAGCCCAGCAACCACGGTTTGATAACCTGGCATATAGGCACTCTTGGTTTCAAACATCTTTTGCGATAGCGTGTCTGGCACGCTATACACAAAATGGCCAGTGCGGGCCAAGTTTTCGGCAGCACTCAGGTAATTGGCCGAATCATGGGTGATGGCAGGCGAACTAGGCATGCTGGCGATGCCGATTGCGCTGGCCAACGCCAATACTAGTGCCAAGCACAGCGCGACACTAATTTGTAACTTAACAGCAGAGACCTCTGGTCTAATCGGTTGAGTAACTTGCGCCGCCGAACCGATCGGTAAAGTTTGTGATGATTCCATGAGTTGCGTGCCCCCTCTACACGCAATTCTTCAAATACCACTATGAACGCCAACCCTTCCACAATATCGACAACACCCCGCGGTTGCGCAACCAGCTTTTGTCATGCTCGATCCCGCGTCGAACATATTCATAGGCTGCGTGCCGCTCACCAGCAGCATTGGCCCTAAATGCCCGTGCCAAATAAAGGCGCGCAATCGCCTTGTCGCGATCCACCTCAAACACCGGCACTTCGGTTGGCAATACTTCAAAGAATTGCTCAACCAGGTGAATCTGACGACCCTCAGGCAGTTGTTGCACGTAGTCAATCATCGGATCAAGCAGATAGTCGTATTCGGTGCATAAAAGCGGCATCTGCTGGACCACGTTGTCCAAATGACGTCGTGCCAAATCGGGATTATTGACCGACAGCGCATCCATAGCTGCCCATGTTGCCGCAATACCGATAATCTCATCGCGATATCGAGTGAGACTAGATGCAGTATTAGGCAGGTTATTCAGCACGCGTTCAGCATAGTTAGATGGATCGCCATTGACTGGATCCATCGCCCAAGCCACAATCGTATACGCCAGCGGCGGGAGGTTGCCCTCGTTGCTTTGCATCAAATGCGGCAATCGTTCTAGTGCCCGCTTGAGCATGAGTCGGGCTTCTTCGATTTGGTTCGAGCCATACTCACGAAACGCACCTGACACATACGCGTCGGCATAAGCACGATCGCGCACGGCCAACGCTTCCGGACGTACATCAGGCTGTGAAAAAAAGCGATCTAACGCTAGCAACGTGCTATCACTTTGCTTCTTGCCATTGCGGGTCATTTGGCCGCTGTGCATGCGATACGCACATACGATCTCAGTAGTCCAAGCCATGCGGCAACCTGCATGTGATAAACGCAACCACATATCGCGATCTTCGGCACCCGGTGGGTTGAGAATCTGAAAACCATTTACTTTACGGGCCCAACTAGTGCGCATCAGCGCAGCGCATGGCACGATTGGACAAGCCACCAGCCAGGTGTTCAGATCCAAATCGGGTCGATGCTGCCAGGGCTGGCGCTCACCTAGGGCTAGGCCGGTATCGATGTCGACCACCCGGTGCCCGCCAGCAACCAAACCTAAATCAGGGTTAGCATCCAGCATGTTCGCTTGGATTTTTAGCTTACTTGGCAAAAACACATCATCAGCATCCAAAAACGCCAGATAGTCGCCGCGGGCCCGATATATGCCCGTGTTGCGCGCGCCACCCAATCCTTTATTCTCCTGATAGACATAATTAACGCGCGGATCTTTGTCGGATATCGCCGCAACCACTTGGCGCGTGTTGTCAGTCGAGCCATCATCGACCACGACGACTTCCACCCGACGATAACTTTGATTAAGCACGCTTTCCACCGCGTCACTGATTAGATGACCGGTGTTATAGGTAGGGATCACGACACTAATCAACTCCATATCAAAGTCGTCAGCATTTGCCTGTCCATATTTGCACTTGGATTTATTCTCTTGACCATTTTTTAATTGTGTAAGTGTCGTTTGCATGGGTTCCTTGGACGGTGTTGTTTGCTGCTATTTGGTATCTTGTGAAAGCGACAAGAATCGATTTAAAACTCCCACTCATAGGCCACCCGAATCGGGGCATCGGCTCGAGTGTGGCGAATACTTCCTTTGCCCATGACTTCTGCTTCGCGAGCCGCATTTGTGCTAACGACGCGCACTCCCCCGATCCGCTGCCATTTGACAAGCATACGGGCGCGATCAGCTGCCCACACTTCACCCCAAACATAATATGTTCGTGGCATTAAGGGCACTTGTTTGAACTTGAGCTTGAAGCTCCCCTCGCCATGAATCTGATGAGGCGCAGCCCCATCCACCAACATACTGGCCAAAAAGAGCGGTCGCCCACCCTCCGCATCAACCATACCGAAGACAAAGTGGGGTTGTTCGATAGGCTGGTCCGTGTGATAACGAACATTTATGACCACATCCTCACCTTGTTGAAAAGTCTCACGGGTCTCGCCGCGTCCATCAACAAATGTGATCCCCAGAATACGTAACTGACCTTCCCCGGCGCGCAGTGACAGCGTTTCAGCATCGTTGGCTTGTTCAAACTTGGCAACAGCGGCCAAAGCTTTTTGATCCTGACTGTCGAGATAGTCCGGCAACACCGCGCTCGGTGGACCCATCTTCACAATTTGGCCACGCTCCAGCCAAGCCACTTGGTCACACAGCTGCTCGATCACATACAGGTTATGCGAGACAAACACAGTCGTCTTGCCACTTTTGACAAAAGCGTGAATAAAATCGTAGCAACGACGCTGGAAACTAGCGTCACCCACTGCCAAGACTTCGTCGATCAGCATGATATCCGGGCTCACATGGGCAGCCACCGAAAAGCCCAGCCGCGCATACATGCCAGAGGAGTAACGCTTCACTGGCATGTCGATAAACTTTTCCAGCTCGGCAAAGGCCACGATCTCATCGAATTTTCGCTTGATCTGCTCACGGCTCAAGCCCAGAATTACGCCGTTCAGAAAGACGTTTTCACGTCCAGTTAAATCAGGGTGAAACCCCGCCCCCAATTCGATTAAGGACGAGAATCGTCCATTCAACTTAACCTGACCGGTAGTAGGTCGGGTGATGCGCGAGAGCAGCTTAAGCGTAGTGGTTTTGCCTGCGCCGTTATGCCCAACCAACCCCAATGTTTGGCCAGGTGCCACCTGAAAGCTCATATTTTTGACTGCGTAGAAAAACGCATCGGCATCTGGTTGCTGTGCGGTAGATCGGCCTAACATCCGTTTACCAACGCTAGTGATCAACCCACGCAAGCCCGCACGACTCTCGCGCAAGCGATAGCGTTTTGAGACGGTGTCAACAATTACGGTTGGTTTAGTCATTTTAAATTACGTCCGCGAACTGATCTTCCAGCGAATGAAACAAGGCAAAGCCAGCGATGAAGATGACAAGCGAGACGGCAGCAGCAATGGCGACATAGCCCAAATTGGGCAGGGTGCCTTTGAACAACACAGAGCGATAGCCATCAATGATGACCGCCATTGGGTTCAACATATAAAACGGGCGCAGGCGCTCCGGCACTAGCGAGAGCGAATAGATAATCGGGCAAGCATAAGTTGCTATTTGCAGCAGCAATGGCAACATCTGGCCGATATCACGAAAGAATACATTCAACGCCGAGGCGATGAGTGCCAGCCCAGCCATCAGCAACACCTGTATCGCAAACAGCACGATTACAAAGGGCATTGCGGCGTTGATGGGAACCGCATAGTACAACATCATTGCGATCAGTACGAGTAAGCCCCATACAAAATCCATAAAATAGGCTGCAATCGACGCCAATGGGAAAGTGGCGCGCGGCACATAAATCTTGGTGACCAAGTTCATGTTTGTAACGATGCTCGGAACAGCACCCAATAGGCCCCGCGAGAAAAACGACCACGGCAACTGTGCGGCAAACACGAATAGTGGATACGGAATGCCATCCGATGGCACCCGCACAATATAGGCAAACACCAACACATACACTAGACTCAGCGCAATCGGCTGAAACACCGCCCAAGCCAGACCAAACACCGATTGGGTGTAGCGCCCTTTGATCTCGCGCAGGGCCCACATGACTACTAACTCGCGGTAGGAATAAAGTTCTTGGATTCCAGTCAACATAATTAAGCTCGTCGCTTGTTCCCAAGCACAACCAAACACACCACTCCCAGTAAAGCAACTATCGGCAGCACACCCAACAAGGATGAATCCAACGGGCTACTAAAGTCCGGCGTGATTTCCTTATTGATGACCGGCACGGTCGGGAGCGCCTTTACTTTTGGAATGAGCTCGGCAGGCGATGGCACCCGTGTGGGGACCTGACCGGGCGGCAGCGGCTGCGCCGACAATTGCTCCGGCAAAATCTTCGCCAGCGGTTGCACAGGCAGGCGTGGCGCACTACTCAGGCCTTGCACATAGTACACGGCGGGGATTGTCTCGGCAGTCTTGTCTTGATACACCACGTTAAGTTGATTCCCCATTGTCACAAGTGCCGACATCTGTTCAGCCGAGCCACTGTCATTAAAACGGATCGAAGCCGGCAGCCAACTGCTGCCACGCCAGATACTATGCCAGTTAAATGCCACAGCATGATAAGTCCCGGCGCTATCGATCATAATGTGATTAAAACCAGCCCGCCCTACCCGTGTGATCTCTGGGAAAATCAAATAACGTTGCGACCACGTCTTGCCACCATCATCTGAATAAATGTGATTGCGCTCCACTGTCGGAGGGCCATCCCAAATTAGGTGTAC
The DNA here is from genome assembly GCA_031392845.1 of Chloroflexota bacterium. GTDB lineage: Bacteria > Chloroflexota > Anaerolineae > J036 > Brachytrichaceae > JANMVQ01. The sequence continues at coordinate 8,426 of JANMVQ010000574.1, read as the reverse complement.
CCGCTCATTTCCTTGTGGGTCAACCGTTGTGGACACATTGATAAAGACCGGGCCGTAGTCGCGGGTGCTGCTAAATAGATTGTTGTCCGAACGATCAATCACCTGGGGTTTGCCCCAAGTATCGCCACCGTCGTCCGAACGGTTATACAGCACAAACGACCCCGGCCAAGGATAAATCGTCCATGCCATGTGCACGCGCCCAGCATTGTCCACGGCCAGTGCCGGGAACACTGGATACTCGCCGCCGGTACGAATCTTTCCGAGTAATGGTGGGCTTGTGCGCCAGGTCACGCCGCCATCGAAGGAGCGGTAGTAATACAGGGCGCCATCCAGCGCGGCAAAAGCCACGTGAATGACACCTTTACGATCAATCGCCAGCGAAGTACTGAGATTCACCGGCAGCCCCAATACCACTGGCTTACTCCAGTTGCCAGGCTTATCGGCACAACAGGCCGGGGCACGCGCATAGATCAAGCGGCTGTCGATGCCCCCGGTGCCCCAGACCACATGAAGAAAACCATCGTCGCTCACCGCCATAGTCGGTGCTTCTACGCCGTCTTCATCGGGTGAGGTCAGCACATCTTTGGGCGCGCTCCAGCGAGTGCCGTCCCAGCGAGCATAAAAAAAGGCTTCACCTTCGGCAGTCAATTTAGTATTAGGGTCGCGTTCACTCCATAAGACATGCACCATTCCAGAGCGATCGGCAGCCAGTGCGGGTGCACCCGCGTATTGGCCGGGATTGGAAAGCTGTATCGGGCGCGCCCAAGTCACTGAACTGATTGCTGGCAGCGGCGTAGATGTAGGCAGGGGCACGGCGGTTGGACCGGCGTCAGTGGCGGTTGCAACCGGGATCGTGGCCGCAGGAGGACGAGTAGGCAGACGGGTGGGCCGCAGCGTAGGGCGAATTGTGGGTGCGACAACCGCAGATGAAACTGGCACAACCGGCGTCTCAGTGGCTATTAGCGGGAGCGCTGTGGGGGTGACATCTTGCGCAACTGGAGCTGCACGCACTGGACTAGCTGAGGCGAAGCCGATGGAGCCAATAATGACAATTGCGGCAATGTTGTTGATGAGCAGATAAGACTGCTGCGTGGAGGCATGTCGCCACCACGCTGATGTGATTGTTTTCATTTCCCCCCTCTGAACGAACTCGAAGATGATACATCAATGTATGGGTCTTTTAGCTACCCGATGGGATAGTTTGGCAGGAGTTGGCGTTATAAAACCCACTGCAAGTGCAATGACATTGTTGCACTCAGGCTTGATTAATTGGAAAGGCACGCGTGACCAAGCCATGCGCGCACTGAATATTGTGCAAAGTGTCCGCATCCCATTTGGCTTTCAGTGGCTTCTCCGACAGCCTGCCAGCGACGGACCATTTGCTGTGATACAGGGCGGTGTCGTGCGTCACCAAGAATTTTTCGCATTTATCAGCACTACACTGCGCTTTGAACTGGATTGACTTTTTAGGGCAGTAGACATATACCTACCGTACATTCTTTCGCGCAGTATCCAGTATCGGGTTCAGTTTCAAGTTGGACATAACTTAATTTTGGGATAGTTTCGTTATCGATTCATACCTTTCCGAGCTGTTTGACTCGAGACTGATGGTTCAAGGTGCGTTTCTTATGAACCGCGCAACGCTGAGGCTCAAGGAGGTGTTATTTCTCGCGCAAGTTCATCAGGTTATTGAACTGTCTGTTAACACAACAAAAGCTTGGTGCCACAGTCTTGTACGTAATCATTTGCCGACATGATCTGCAATCTTGCTCGCTTGTGCGGGTTCATATGTTCAGATCGCGTCTATTTCAAAAGCAAGGAGCCAGGATGAATTCCTTATTTCGATATTCGTTGTTCGCACACCGCACCAGCACCATTGTCATCTCCCTCGTATCGGCATTAGCCACTGCGGTCTCAGCTTTTGCGGTGGGGGCGTTGGTGCAGATTAGTTCCGACCCCTATACCAACGCCTCCAGCCAACATGCCACTCAAGTTGAGCCGGACACATTTGCGTTTGGCTCCACCCTCGTGGCTGCCGCGCAAACCGGTCGCTTCTTCGATGGCGGTTCGTCCAACATTCGCTTCTCTACATCCACCAACGGCGGCGCTTCGTGGGTTAGAGGCGACCTGCCCGGCATCACCAAATACTTTGGCTCTGGGCCGTACGATCGCGTGAGCGACCCGGCCGTTGCTTACGATGCCAAGCACAATGTTTGGATGATCTCGACGCTGCCACTGATCGAAACACCCTCGGTGAGCGGCGTGGCCGTGCTAACCAGCCGATCCACCGACGGCGGCCTCACCTGGGGTAACCCGATTGTCGTCACCAACATTGGCGATGTGGATAAGAACTGGATTGCCTGCGACAATACACCCAGCAGCCCGTTCTACGGCAACTGCTACACCCAATGGGACGAGTTCAGCGATGGCGACCGCATCTATATGAGCACCTCCACCGATGGCGGGTTGACTTGGGGGCCACGCCTCAAACCCGCCAACAATGCCACCGGGTTGGGCGGCCAGCCGGTAGTGCAGCCGAACGGCACCGTCATCGTGCCGGTTGCCAATGCCAACGAGACCGCGTTGCTTGCATTCCGCTCCACCAACGGCGGGGCCAGTTGGAGCAGCACCGTAACCATCGCCAGCACCCCCGATCATGCCGTAGCGGGCAACTTGCGCACCGGGCCATTGCCCTCGGCCGAAATTGATGGCGCAGGCAAAGTGTTTGTGGTCTGGCAAGACTGCCGCTTCCGACGTGGCTGCAAATCCAACGACATCGTCATGAGCGCGTCCACGGACGGCGTTACCTGGTCATCGCCCGTGCGCATCCCGATTGACAACGTAAGCAGCAAGGTGGATCACTTCATCCCCGGCCTGGCGGTGGATCGAGCCACATCTGGCAACACCGCCAACCTGGCGCTGACCTATTACTACTACCCCAACACAAGCTGCAATGCGTCAACGTGTCAGCTTTACGCAGGTTACATCTCCTCTACCGACGGGGGCACGAACTGGTCGGCACCGACACAATTGGCCGGGCCGATGAGCCTGAGCTGGATCGCGGATACCAGCCAGGGACGCATGGTGGGCGATTACATCTCCACGTCGTTTATCGGCAACACGCCGTTCCCAGCTATCGCGGTTGCCACTGCACCTGCGGGCAGTGTTTTTAATGAGGCCATCTACACCGTCTCTGGCCTGACACCCGTCGCGGGTAGCTTCGTCGTCACGGCGGGCGCGGATCATCCCATCCCCGACGCCGCAGCCGACCACGCTGCGCGCAATGCGCCGTTCACCATGCGCTAATCGCATCGGTCTTAATCACAAGGGGCAATTCGAGCAATTTGTTGAAGTTGCCTCTTGTGGTTCCACAGTTTAACTCTGGAGAAACAAATGAAAATCACTATTCCCCTGACAGCCGCAGCGATGGTATTCGCCCTCGCTGCACCTTCTTCGCTGGCAGCAGCCGATACTGGCCCCAAGCCTAAGTCGCCGATCAGCAATCCGTTCCACGAATACGGCGGTATCCCCGGCCTCAAGTTGGGCTACGGCGATGTGCTGGCGCAATGCGCGACCTACAACAACGCGGCGAATCAAAATCCGTATCTCCCATTTGTCACCAACGTCAATGTGATTAACGGAGACAACATCAACGTGGGTGCTGGTGTGAACAACGGTTGCCGCACGCCGCAAAACGAAACCACGCTGGTCGTCAACCCGGCCAACCCGCTGAACCTGGTGGCGGGCGCAAACGATTATCGGGATTGCTGCGTGGTTTCTGCCGGAACGCTGCGCAACGATGGCAGCGGCTGGGTGTATGTGTCTATGGATGGCGGCGCGACCTGGGTCAACAAGAAGTTGCCGGGATTGGGCAGTACGGGCAATCCGCAAGGCGTGTTCAAGAAACTCACCTCGGTCGGCGACCCGACCGTTGCCTTTGGCAACAACAACACGGTCTACTACGCCAACATCGGCTTTAACCGGGTAGATGAATCCGACGGCATCTTCGTCAGCATATCGCACGATGGCGGGCTGAACTGGGACAACCCGGTGCTGGTGGCCAACAGCGGCGGCGCAACTTTCTTCAACGACAAACTGTGGGTGGGCGCCAGCCCGACCAGCGGCAAAGTCACCATCAGTTGGACACGCTTCAAGGACAACCCGCAAACGGGCTATGTTGAGTCGCCCATCGTTGCGGCCACATCTACTAACTACGGCGCAACCTGGACGAACTGGGTGGATGTAAGCGGCCCCTACAAATACAACCAGGGCTCGGTGCCAGTGTATGGCAATGATGGCAACATGTATGTGTCGTTTGAGGGCGCTGTAGCTGCGGATGGCTACAACGATTACAACATCGTGGCGAAGTCCACAAATGGCGGGGCAAGTTGGACGCCGGCTGTTGTGAGCCGCAACGTGGACGAAAATTTCCCTGTCTTTGGCGGACGCGGCGTGTTGACCGGTCTGCACTTCCGCACCAACACCTTTCCGGCATTGACGGTGGATCGTGTAACGGGCAGGCTATATATGGCATGGGCCGACAACAGCCTGGGCAGCGCCGCGCTCACCAGCGTGCAAGTGTTCATCCAATCGTCCAACGATGGTGTGAATTGGACTACGCCGACCAAGATCACCTCGACAACGGCGGACAAGATTTATCCGTGGGTCGCGGCAAACGGCGGCAACATCATTGTGTCGTACTACAGCCGCGAGTGGGCGCCAGCGGGTGAAATTGACTTTGCTTACGTCAAGTCCAACGACAGCGGCGCGACCTGGAGCACCTCTACACGCATTACCGAACAGTCGTCTGATCCCTCGATTCAGTTCAGCGCGGGCGCATTCATCGGCGATTACACCGGTGTAGTGGTTGGCTCGGACAACGTGGCGCACCCACTGTGGACCGATTTTCGCGGCAAGCCGGGTTCGACTTCGCCTAACCAGGATGCCGTGACGGCTGCCATTCGTCTGGTGCCATAGTGCGTTGGTGCGAGAAATTAGCTGAGGAGATCAATCTCATGAAACACAAAATGAATATTCCCATCGTGTCATTGCTTGTAACGGTGGCGCTTGCAGCCACCTACGCTATGCCGGCACGCGCGGCAACGGCGCAAACCTACATCGTCTTATACAAAACACAGGCCGTTTCGACAGACGCCTCCAGCGCAATCGCCTCGGCTGGGGGGTACACTGGCATATAGCTACCCACAAATTGGCGTGGTCATTGCCAAATCGGCCAATGCATTATTTGCAAGCCAGTTGCTTGCGAACGGCCAAGGCGTTCAGGCTGTCGCAGCCACGAGTGGGCTTGGCGTTGGGCTGAGCGATAACGTGGTGACGAACGATGCTGATACCACGGTGACAGTCAACGCACCCGCACCAGGCAGCGACACTCTCTCTGGGTTACAGTGGGATATGGATCAGATTCACGCGCCCGAAGCGCGCGCCATCTCGGGTGGCAGTCCGTCGGTCATCGTGGGTGACATTGACACCGGGCTTGATTACACCCATCCCGATCTTGCGCCGAATGTGGACTTTGCGAATAGCGTTTCGTGCATCGGCGGCGTGCCCGATCAGACACCCAGCGCATAGCGTGATGTCAATGGTCACGGCACCCATACTGCAGGCACCATCGCCGCTGCCAGAAACGGCACGGGTATCGTCGGTGTGGCACCCAATGTAAAAATCGCCGGGATCAAGGCTGGTAACGATGACGGCTTCTTCTTCCCGGAAGCCGTCGTGTGCGCCTTCATGTGAATTCGCGTTATTCGCGGACAAAAACCAAAATTGGACTGAATAGTTACGGATAAACGCGGATTTGAAGCAGCCATTTAAAAAGAAATCCGAGAAAATCAGCGCACAAAGCGTCTGCGTCCCATTTGGCTTTCAGTGGCTGCTCCGACAGACTGCTAGAGTACAAGCATTACACAACAATGTTCCCTGCAGGCCCAAGCGATGTGGCTCAACCCGGTCGTGACCGGTCATTATGGTTTGGCTTGTAATTATGAATACAAAAATAGTGACAGGCACTTTGAGAAGCCTACTTAATGCCTGAACCCACGAGGGGGGAGGAGGAAGGGGTTCAAACATCATCAGGCTCCTCAGACTGCCTGTCTCTATAGTCAGTGCTTTATGCAATATTACACTGACAATATAAGTATAGCGAAATACTATTACGGCACAAGTCCAACACTTGGGATCGTTTGGTCGCGCCAGTCGATTGTCCCTGAGTTTGTATCCCGATCATGCGGCCAACGCTGTAAAGTATGCCCTCCAGTAAGAACACCTGTGTAGGACATTTGCCCCGGCAACACACCTGTGCCCCATGCCACGCCGTCCACAACTTGGTTATCCGGCCCCAGCAAGACCACTTCGTCACCGGCATTGCCCAATGAGATTGTCCCGGTGGCCCATGAGGTATACGGCAATAGATCTGGCACTGCCGGATCGTAGTCAGCCAGCTCAAAGTTGGGTGTTACACCCCAATCTTGCCGAAATGCCTGCGCATTTTGGGCGATCAAAAGAACTTGGCCCGCTGCCAAGACGGTATTTGCAGGCAACAGAAACATTCCTTCGCTCGAAAAGCTACTGGGCACTGCCGCATCGCCAATTTTGTAGTTACTCAGATTTATTGAGTTTGGGCTGGGGTTGTACAACTCGATCCACTCGCGGCCCTCTTCGTTGGCACCGGATGGATTGATCATCAACTCACTCAATAGCGGGTGATAAATTATGTTAGACGCATATTGGCTTAGCACCAGCGGCAAACGGGTGGGACTAGATTGCCAGAAGTCACCCATCACCACTCGCTTTAGATAGTCATACGCTTGGTTGGATTCGATCAATATACTCATCTCACGGTTGCGTTTGGCACTGGTCTCGCTGCCGTTCCACGAGCCAATCTGAGCATAACCCTGCCCACCCACACGCGCCAAAATCAGCTTGTTATGAATACCCAGCGCGGTCGGGTTCCCACGCACCGATTGAATATCCCAGCCATGCTGGGCGCGCATCCCCAAGAGATAACGCGAGGTGGCATCGTTGCTGCGCGCACTTTTAGCAATATCGTAAAACCCATCCAGCACCAGCCGCACGCGCGCCCCACGCTCAGCCGCGCCCAAAACGGCTTGCAACCGCAGGTTGGGATCAACCTCTGGCGTGCTGGCGCTGCTGCCCCAATACGTTGGCTCGTCCAACTGCTGCATGATGACTTCGTCGCCGGCCCCGGCTTGCGCCAGTAACGCCAAAATACCCTCGCGCGACCGAATATGGCTTTCGGGCGAGGTCGCCAGCGTCATCGGCACGTTACTTTGGATCACCAACGGCTCATAGCGCACGGTGTAGCTGACACCGCCCGAGGTATACACCGGCGTAAACCCCGGCGAAGGTGGGCCAAATGGTGCACACAATGCGCTGTTGCACCACGGTGTAATGTCGTGGTGGCCGCTATTTAAATCCTCGGCAAAAATGGCTTGGGCCCGCGTGATGATCTCGCCGGACTCCAACATAGCCACTACCCCACGATGCCCGGCAGTGCCATCGGTCTTGTCGTCATCCGGATTGCCATTTACGCCAAAATTCTCGGAACCGATCAGCATCCAGCGATGATCGACGATGGCAAACTTGGCGTGCAAATTGGCATAGCGGGTTGAAATATTCTGTGCGGTGTTGCTGTGCATAAACCAACAACCGCTCGTTGGATAGCTTTTCGAAATCTGCTGGCAAATATAGCGGGTTTGATCACTTAACCCGCCACCCGGAGCGCCATCCAGCAACACCCGCACTTGCACGCCATCACTCGCTTTCGCAGCCAGCAGTTCACCCAGATGAGCTTGATCAAAAGTATACGAACTTAGATCGATCGATATTTTTGCCCGTGCCAGGGTGCTAGCCACCAAGTCATAGCTATGATCGGGTGCAATCGCAATCGTCACCGGCCCCGCACCAGGCATGGGCTGCTGAAATTTCTCCCAAGCCCAGCCCGGGTAGATTGGCTTGCGGCCTTCGATCAGGTCGTTGCGCTCGTTCATCCAATCGGCAGAAGTATCCGAATCAGCGATGGGTAAGCCTGTGTGCATTTCCAGCTTGCGCATCAGCACCTGACCTTCCGCCGGGATGGATTGGGTCACGGTATACGGTTGCAGCGCCGCGCCGAGCCAACCCGGTTGCGACAACCCTTCGCCATAGACCAGCGTGTCGGCCAACTGGGCTTGTGTGTCGATCAGCGTTAACGCGGTTCCGCTGTTGCTCAGCGCCGGGAAGGCGTACGTTTGGTCAGCCAGCGCGCCGCTGCTAAAGGTGCCAGCATAGCGTTGGATCAAAAAATAGCTCTGCGGGCCGATTACGCCATCCAATGGGATGCTGACCGCGCCGGAGATCAAAATTTGCCAGCCCGTCAGCGGCACGGTCTGGGTAAGGTTGTTGTACAG